>NZ_JBTOOE010000002.1:0-339629 GCF_054786815.1 Pseudoneobacillus rhizolycopersici
TGCCAATGCAAGGTCAACCGTTTATGGGCGGTGGAATGCCAATGCAAGGTCAACCGTTTATGGGCGGTGGAATGCCAATGCAAGGTCAACCATTTATGGGCGGTCAAATGCCAATGCATGGCCAACCATTTGTAGGCGGTCAAATGCCAATGCAAGGTCAACCGTTTATGGGCGGTCAAATGCCAATGCATGGCCAACCATTTGTAGGCGGTCAAATGCCATATCAGGCTCAGCCATACGGGTACGGTCAAATGCCTATGCCACCTTTTGGGCGCCAAGATCAGAGCATGTCAAAAAGCGATGAAAGTGAATTTGGTACTACAGACCAAACTGGTATGCAACAACTGCAGCAAATGGGACAAATGCCATACCAAGCTCAACCTGGAGGAACAGCACCTTTCATACAACAAGGTCAGCATATGCCGTATCCAACAGGGACGCAATTTCAAGTCATGCCTCAAGGACCAGGGACAATGATGGAATCATCGGATATAGTGGGAATGCCATACCAAGGATCAGGAATGGGAATGCCATACCAAGCACCTGTTATGAGCCAACCGTTCCATGCTCCGCATATGGCTCCAGGAAATATGAATTATGATAGTGGTCATGGTGGACCGAAAATGCAGCCAAAACCACCAATCAACCCATTTGGACAGGGGACTCCGGGTATTTATTCACCGCCATTTAATCCTCAAATGGGGCAACCACCATTAATGAACCCTTATGGATATGGGTCAACGGTTGATTCCAACAGAGGATTTGACGAAAGTAGTGAATTTTATTAAGAGAAGACAAGGAGACGGTGAGCAAAATCGTCTCCTTGCCGCTTTGCAACTACAATTTCCGTATAGAATCAATCATATTTTTCCAATTCGCTCACATGTTTTTAAAATTGATACAACCAAAGGAAGCTATATATTAAAGGGGTATTCATCCTATAGTCGATTAAAACTGCAAGAAACATTTACATCCAGTTTATTGATGGAAGGTTTCACAAAAACCTATCAATTTATTCAGTTTAATCAGGAGCCGATTATTTATAACAATCAATATTTTGGTTGCTTACCTTATATTCAACCTCATCACCAGCCATTTACCTTTGAAAATGAAAAGGATCGAATACAGGGGATTGATCTTTTAGAGGAATATCATCATGTTACAACCCGATCGATCAATCGCTATCAAACGATTTTACCTGAATTTGATTTAATTAATAAATGGACAGAGCGATATCATCAGTTTTCTGAAAACATCCAAGCCGTTGCTACCTATGTACCAAAAGTAATGATTCACGAATGGTTAAGGTGGGCAGAGTGGTCATTAGCTGGAATGAAGGCTAATTATATCAAGGAACGAGATGTTATCCTCCATGGTGATGTGGCCCATCACAATTTTTTAAGAAAAATGGATGGAGATATTATATTAATCGATTTCGACCTTATTAGTATTGGCTCAAGGAATATTGATTTATTACAGTATGCCAACCGAATATTGCCTTTTGTTGATTGGGACCAATCCGCTCTGTTTAGATATCTTGGACTAAGGGCATTAATCGCTAATCCCTTTTATCTGTATGCTTTGGTGTATCCAACTGATTTATTTCGTGAATGGAATCGGCTACTAAAGGATACAAATGGTTTCAGTCAGCAAAAACTTCATTTATTAAAACATCAAAGCTTTAATAAGCTTCATTTGCGAAGGCAGTTTAATGAAAAGATAATCACCCAACTTACTTAGTAAAATTGGTCTCAACTAACAGTTATGAAACACTCTTTTCTCACAAAAGCTAATTTAGAGCATTCTTTTGAAATGCTCTAGCCTTGTGAAGGGGGTTTTTCATTTGAATAAACGCTACTTAGTTCTTCCAATTACAGCCGCATTGACATTTGGTTTAGCTGGCTGCGCTAACAATGATCAAGGTGCTAATCATACTGGAAATAGTAGGAATGCACAGCCGATGGGATATTACTCAAATGAAAACCATAAAGGCAATGCAAGAATAATGGATGACAATGATGGACCTGTTACGGAAATAATGGATCATACGGTAGGTTATGAAAGAAATCAAAATAACAATTTGTTAAGCGTTCGAAATGGGAATGGGACGAATACAGCACTTCCAACAAATGACAATAATCGCCAGAACGGGGTTTTTAGACGTACCGATGTTAACTATCATGGACATCTAGATCGTAATAATAGCCCTGCAAAAAGCTCTTATTACACTGCCTATGAAGGAAATATGGCTGAAAAAATTAGCCATGCTGCTGCAGATGTAGCCAATGTCAATGATGTACGTTCCGTAACGTTTGGCAATGATGTCGTAATCGCAGTTGATATAGCCGATAACGCCAATAAAAATCAAACGAAACAGGCGATTAGAAATGCTGTTCGTCCCTATGTCAAAGGTCGTGACATTACTGTTGTGACTGATAAAGGGATGTTCGGTCGGATTCGTCAAATCGATAATGATTTGCGTAATGGCGGGCCAAGAACTGATCTTGATACCGATATGAGGAACATCTTGAGTAATATACGTAACAATTTCACTAACAATAATAATCGTTAACCAAAACAAGGTCCTCTCATCAAAGGGGACCTTGTTTATTATTAAAAAGCATAAACCATGTAAATTTTGGCTAAGCTATAAATAGTAGTTTAACCAAAAAAGGGGTGAATCCTTATGTTCCGTTTTGTTAGAATTGGGATATTAATCTCTTTCTTATTAGTAAATTTTGTAGTAGCCATCCCTCAATTAGCAGAGGCGGCCGAATCTGAAAAAAAACCAATCCTAGTGGAAGTGATTTTACAGAGGACGTATTTAGATGGTGAAATTAGTGAAGAAAAAGTCATTGAAACGATTTGGTCGATGGAGAATTTCTGGGCAAAATATGAACAATGGGAACTCATTAATACTTATCATAATGGGCTAGTTTTCAGACGACAAATGGATGATATCTCTCCATTATTAAAAGCGAACGGTTATTTTGGCATAACCGAGGATGGGACTTTATCTATTTTTAACGGGAGACCACATCAAACCAATATCATTCAATCCTTTTTTCAACTCAATATTGAAAAATTGGAAAGTCGTAAGCATTTGGAACTGAAGAAAGGGATTCCAATCAAGACGAAGGACCGCTATGTCAATGTTTTGGAAACCTTCAAGCCCTACTATATGCCACTCAAAACTGAACAGTAACCAAAAAGCTGACTATCGATTTTCGACAGTCAGCTTTTTTATTACTTTTTAATACCGTTTACGATATACTTATCATCTTGAAGTTCAACATTGTAAACAACATTTTCGCTAGTTGTGATCGTTGCTTTATTTGCATCACCTTCAATTGTTACATCTTCTAGAGTAGTTTCAATTAGTGATGGGGAGAAGAATGGATCCGCCTTAACAATAACTTGTCCTTCAGCTGTTTGTTCCCCTGTTGCATAATAGGTAAAAATCTCATTTGCTACATCTTCGCTATAGTATTTTGAAAGGAAAGCAACAGCTGCAGCTTCATCCGGAAAACTTGCATTTAAGATTGGAGTAGTTCCATCTGCTGCAACATCGTGATGAAATAAATCATTTACTTTTCCCTCAGCAACACGAGCAGCATTATACATTTTCGATTTTATTTGTGGGGTTAATTCCGCTTTATTTTCCGTAGTTTGATTCTCCTCTTTGTCTGTAGAACAGCCAACAATAGCAAACATAAAAGTAAAAATAGCTAATAAAGATAATAGTTTTTTCATGTTGTAGTGCCTCCTAATTGTTATAAAAACCTAAATCATTATACAGAAAGTTCTAAAGAAAATGCAACATTTTTCTTATTGTACTGTTAAAAAGACAATGTGGTACAATAGAAATTTGAAGCACCCTTCAATAAAGAAAATAAGGGGAGAATGACTGTGCTTGATTTTATCCATGGTAAAATAAACTTTGTCAGTCCGGAGTATGTTGTCATTGAAAATTCCGGGATTGGCTATCAAATTAATACCCCCAATCCATTCATTTATTCTGATAAGATTGGCAAGGAATCTCTTATTTATACATACCAGTATGTTCGTGAAGATATCATTGCCCTCTACGGGTTTACGAGTAGGGAAGAAAAGTTGTTATTTACTAGCTTATTAAACGTTTCCGGAATTGGGCCAAAAGGGGCGTTAGCCATCCTAGCATCAGGTGAACCACACCAAGTTGTTCAGGCGATTGAAAACGAAGATGAGCAATTCCTAGTTAAATTCCCTGGGGTAGGGAAAAAGACAGCACGTCAGATGATTCTAGATTTAAAAGGGAAACTCCATAAGGTTGTTCCAGATCTATTTCCGAATTTATTTTCACAGGGACATTTCGAAATGGAAAACGATCGTGGTACTCCATACGAGTTAGAGGAGGCAATTTTGGCATTAAAAGCATTAGGATATGCGGAAAAGGAAATTAAAAAAATAGCCCCGGAATTAAAAAAGCAACAGCTTTCGACCGATCAATATATACGCTTAGCCTTACAAAAGCTATTAAAATAGGGTGATGTTATGGATGAACGAATTATTTCAACAGAAGCTGACCTGCAAGAAATATCTTTCGAGCAAAGCCTCAGGCCACAAAATTTACAACAATATATTGGGCAAACTAAGGTTAAGGAAAATCTAAAAGTATTTATCGAGGCAGCAAAGCTTCGCCAGGAAACATTGGATCATGTTCTACTATATGGCCCACCTGGTCTTGGTAAAACAACACTAGCCGCCATCATTGCCAATGAAATGGGGGTCAATATTCGGACTACAGCTGGACCCGCGATAGAGCGTCCGGGTGATTTGGCCGCGATACTGACATCTCTAGAGCCTGGGGATGTACTGTTTATTGATGAGATTCATCGCCTGCCTCGAACGATTGAAGAAGTACTATATCCAGCGATGGAGGACTTTTGTATTGATATCGTAATCGGAAAAGGACCAACCGCACGTTCGGTACGGCTGGATTTACCGCCGTTCACACTTGTAGGTGCCACGACTAGGGCCGGTTCGCTTTCAGCTCCTTTGCGCGATCGTTTCGGTGTTTTGGCAAGACTTGAATACTATAATGAAGAGCAATTGACTGATATTGTGGTTCGAACGGCCGATATATTAGAAACAAAGATTGACGGGCGGGCGGCTGTAGAAATAGCCCGTAGATCGCGGGGAACTCCTAGGATTGCCAATCGATTGCTACGCCGTGTTCGCGATTTTGCCCAAGTGCGAGGAAATGGCGATATTGATTGGGACCTATCTGCAATGGCATTAGAATTACTACAGGTTGACCGTTTAGGATTGGATCATATTGACCATAAATTGCTTAAAGGGATTATTGAAAAATTCCGCGGTGGTCCGGTTGGATTAGAAACGATAGCCGCTTCCATTGGGGAGGAATCCCAAACAATTGAAGATGTATACGAGCCTTATTTACTCCAAATTGGTTATCTGCAACGTACGCCACGGGGCCGGGTCGTTACAGCTGCTGTTTATCAACATTTTCAAATGGAGGTTCCATCGGAATGACCGGTATGGCAAAATTAGTAATGGTCGTAGGTGCGATCATTTTTATCGTCGGTTTTTTGCTACAGTTTATTAATATTGGGAAGCTTCCAGGTGATATCGTCATTAAAAGGGGCAATACGACTTTTTATTTTCCAATCGTTACCTCTATATTAATTAGTGTAATTTTGTCCGCGATTTTTTATTTTCTCGGAAAATTCCGTTAAACTTATTCAGAAGGTGAAATGATGAAAGTAGATTTATTTGATTTTGAGTTACCTGAAGAATTGATTGCTCAAGTGCCATTAGAAAATCGGACTGCGAGTAGATTGATGGTTTTACATAAAGAAACAGGTGAATTGGAGCATACAACTTTCGCTAATATTAAGCAATTCCTTAAAAAAGGCGATTGCCTTGTTCTAAATGACACAAGAGTGCTCCCGGCTAGACTATATGGAATAAAGGAAGAGACAGGGGCAAAGGTTGAAGTTTTATTATTAAAACAAATTGCTGGTGACCGGTGGGAAACACTTGTCAAACCGGCTAAACGGGTGAAAGAAGGTACCGTTTTAACGTTTGGCGATGGGGTTTTAACCGCTACTTGTGTAGGTTCTTCCGAGCATGGTGGGAGAGCGTTAGAATTTCATTACGAAGGAATTTTTTATGAGGTTCTCGAATCACTTGGCGAAATGCCGCTCCCACCCTATATTAAGGAACAGTTGGATGACCAAGAACGATACCAAACGGTTTATGCGCGCGAACGTGGGTCTGCTGCAGCTCCGACTGCTGGGCTACATTTTACCGAAAACCTTTTAACCGAAATTCGGGATTTAGGGGTGCATATTGCTTTCATTACTTTACATGTAGGGTTGGGGACCTTCCGCCCGGTCAGTGTTGACGATATTAATGAGCATGAAATGCATTCCGAATTTTATCAAATGTCCGCTGAAACAGCGAGGTTATTAAATGAAGTTCGGTCCCAGGGTGGACGCATCATTTCTGTGGGGACAACTTCTACTCGTACATTGGAAACCATCGCAAGAGACCATGATGGAGAATTCAAAGAAGCAAGTGGATGGACCGATATTTTCATCTATCCTGGCCATGAGTGGAAGGCGATTAACGGGATGATTACCAATTTTCATTTGCCTAAATCAACTTTGATTATGCTTGTAAGCGCACTAGCCGGAAGAGAGAACGTATTGCATGCCTACGAAACGGCTGTAAAGGAAGGCTACCGCTTCTTTAGTTTTGGCGATGCCATGCTAATTGTTTAAGCTTTAGCCAATAGAAAGGAGAATTTATTTTTGGCAGCTATTACATACGAACTAATTAAAACATGTAAACAAACAGGTGCCCGTCTTGGGCGAGTTCATACCCCACATGGATCATTTGATACACCCGCGTTTATGCCGGTCGGCACACTCGCAACCGTCAAGACGATGTCGCCGGAGGAATTAAAGGAGATGGGTGCTGGAATCATTTTGAGTAACACCTATCATCTGTGGTTAAGACCGGGTCATGAAATCATTCGCGAAGCCGGCGGGCTTCATAAATTTATGAATTGGGATCGCGCTATTTTAACTGATTCCGGTGGATTCCAAGTATTTAGTTTAAGTGAATTCCGAAAAATTGAAGAAGAAGGGGTTCATTTCCGAAATCATTTGAATGGTGACAAATTATTTTTATCACCGGAAAAGGCAATGGAAATTCAAAATGCTTTAGGTTCCGACATTATGATGGCCTTTGATGAATGCCCGCCATATCCTGCTAGTTTTGAGTATATGAAGAATTCGGTGGAGCGGACTTCTAGATGGGCAGAGCGATGTTTAAATGCCCATCAACGACCTCATGATCAAGGATTATTTGGAATTGTTCAAGGTGGAGAATATGAGGAACTACGGAAATTAAGTGCCAAAGACCTCACTTCATTAGATTTCCCTGGTTATGCCGTTGGTGGTTTGTCGGTTGGCGAACCAAAGGATGTCATGAACAGAGTTCTTGAATTTACAACACCTCTATTACCAACGAATAAGCCGCGTTATCTAATGGGCGTTGGTTCACCTGATTCCTTGATTGATGGGGCGATTCGTGGGATTGATATGTTTGATTGCGTTTTACCTAGCCGAATAGCTCGTAATGGTACGTTGATGACTAGCCAAGGTCGCTTAGTTGTAAAAAATGCTAAATATGCGAATGATTTTGGACCAATTGATGAAAAATGTGACTGTTATACTTGCCGGAATTATTCTCGTGCCTATATCCGTCATTTAATTCGTTGTGACGAAACTTTCGGAATTCGACTTACGACTTATCATAACTTATATTTTCTGTTAAAATTAATGGAACAAGTCAGACAAGCGATTCAAGAGGATCGATTAGCTGACTTTAAAGAAGAATTTTTTGAGCAATACGGCTTTAATTTACCGAATGCGAAAAACTTCTAATTATACATTTGAAAGGAGGGAATATAAATGGAAGGTTTATTAGGGACTGTTGGACCATTAATATTAATGTTTGCGTTATTTTACTTTTTATTAATTCGTCCACAACAAAAGCGTCAAAAGGCCGTTCAACAAATGCAAACAGACTTGAAAAAAGGTGACCGCGTGGTGACAATTGGTGGTTTACATGGATTTGTTGATTCCATTGACGAAACTACAGTAGTTATCAAGTGTGGAGATGGAAGTCGTCTTACATACGATCGTTCTGCAATTAGAGAGGTTCATGCAGGATAATAAAAAAAGGAAGCAGCTTATGCTTCCTTTTTTTATATTCTAATTTTTTGAGGTAGTCATATTAACCCCTAAAATACCACCCATCATGGCTACTAACATATAGCAAGTATGGTAAATTACTTGTTCCATGTTAAATAAATTATCATGTCCTAAATATTGAAATAGGAAAATGACTATAGAGTACAGTAAGCCCGTTCCTCCACCTAAAAGCCAGCCTTTGGCTTTTCCTTTTCCTCCGGAGATAAAGCCTCCTATGAATAACGAAATAAATGAGACAGCCGTGATGGCAAATTGCAATGAAGCCTCATTTGTTGAAGTAAACCGCAAAAATAATGAAAAAATGAGACTACTAATTATAGCCACTAAAAAAATACTTAAAAGCCCATACAAAATGGAAAAACCCATATTTTTTGATTCGATGGTTATTCTCCCCCTTCTTTTTTCCATAAAAGCTTGTTCCTTAGTACGAGCATATGCAGTGACTTGTAAAAGTAGAATAAAAAATATTTTCTTACGGACAATATGGAGGAAGGCTATCGAAGGGAGAAATCGTATGGGAGATTTTATGATTATCCTATTTCGTACCATTATTCTATATGGGCTGCTCTTAATCATTTTTAGGTTGATGGGAAAAAGAGAAATAGGTGAATTAAGTATTTTAGATTTAGTGGTATTTATTATGATTGGTGAATTAGCTGTGGTTGCCATTGATGAACCAAAATTTCCTTTATCACATGCCATTTTTCCAATGATTCTATTGATGGCCATCCAAATTACATTTGCGTTTATCTCATTAAAAAGTAAGAAATTTCGTGACTTGATCGAGGGAAAACCGATTATTATTATTAATCGAGGGAAAATCGATGAACATGAGATGAAACGCCAACGCTATAATTTTGATGATTTGTTAATGCAATTACGAGAAAAGGATATTCGCAATATTGCCGATGTAGAATTTGCGATTCTTGAACCGTCTGGAAAACTGTCGGTTTTTGAAAAGGAAAATAAAAAGCCAGGTGATATCACGATACCATTAGTCCTCGATGGATCCGTTCAAGAAGTCAATTTAGCTCGGATAAACAAAACTAATTTATGGCTAAGACAGGAACTTAAGAAAAGAGGCTATACGAATTTTAAATTAATATCATTTTGCAGCTATGCCAACGGAGAATTTTATATTGATGAAAAAGATGAAAAAAAATAAACACGTCCTGCTTCTTACTTGGCATGACGTGTTTTTAAATAGGCTATTTAAATGCAAACTTAGCAAGTGTTGATCCAATCAACGGGATCCGTTGTAGTTCATCTCGACTGACCAGTCCTAAAATAATTAGTAAAGAAATGTAGGTCACGCTAATAACACCAGTAGTTGTTAGTACGGCTAAAAGTTTTGTGTAGGATGTTGGTAAATGGTTATAGAGCCAATAACCCATCCAACCCGATGCACCCATGACCAATAGCGTTTTTAAATAATCTCTTATATAAAAGGTGAAAGCAATTTTTTTTAACACTGTTGCGAAATGAAGCATTGTGACTAAAACAAATCCGGCAATAATACCTAATGCTGCCCCTTTTATCCCAAAGTCAGGCTGTGAAGCAAGGGCAAATATGACACCGATTTTTACAATATTGCCAATCAAACTATTAATCATCGCCGCTCTTGCTAAATTTAAAGCCTGCAAGGAGGCTTGCAATGGTCCTTGATAATAATAAAATAAAAAAAAGGGTGCCATTAAACGAATAAAATAGGAACCATCCGAGGAGCCATACATTAATTCCATTAAAGGGTCTGCTAAAATATACAAAATAACCACAGCTAGCCCTCCTGTTGCAAAAGCGAAACGAAGTGCTTGCTGCAGGCGGTATTCAATCAACCTAGCATCGTTTTTGGAATTTGCCTCACTAATTGCTGGTACTAAGGAAGTTGCCAGCGAATAGGTGACGAAAGAAGGTAGCAGCAATAATGGCATAGCGTAGCCAGTTAGCGCCCCGTATTGTTTTGTGGCGATATTGGCGGCTACACCTGCAATCGCTAAGCTATTGGCAACGACAATGGGTTCAAAGAACCAAGCGATAGAGCCAATCATTCGGCTACCTAATGTTGGTAAACCAACCTCCATTAATTGGCTGAATGTGTTTTTACCCGAGCTGATTTGTTTAAAAAAATGGTTCCGCAATTTAAAACGTTTTTTCAACTTAAAAGTCGTTATTAAATAGATTAACGAGATTAGTTCACCCGCTAATGAAGCGACCATTGCTGCGGCGGCGGCGTACTCAATTCCATAAGGTAAAAACGCCTTCGTCATGATAGCAATTAAAAATATTCGCACAACCTGTTCCAAAACTTGGGAAATGGCGGCTGGTTTCATATTTTGTCTACCTTGGAAGTAGCCTCTCAAAACCGAAGAAACGGCAACAACCGGTACGATAGGGGCCATGGCGACCAATGGATAGTAAATCCTGTTATCGGTAAATAAATTTTCAGATAAAATCGGCGCCAATAGAATAAGGGCAGGGGTGAAAATGAGCGATAAGCCCAAAGTTGTTGATAATGATACGACAAGTATTTTTTTGATTTTTTTGAGATCCCTTTGTGCTTCGGCCTCCGCGATATTTTTCGAAATGGCGACCGGTAGTCCTAGCTGGATAATTGTGACGACAAGGATTAAGGTGGGGTAAGCCATCATATATAAGCCAACGCCCTCCACACCAATATACCTAGCAATGACAATCCGATTGATAAACCCTAAAATTCTTGTCACTAGTCCGGCTAATAATAAAATGAGTGTTCCTTTTAAAAACTTTGACATCCGACTCACTGCCTTCTCAAAATAGGTGTTATCGTTTACAATTAACTATATGCAAGAAGGTGGACAAAGCATGACAAGTCTTTTTGAGAGAAGTCTTAAGTAGGAAGAGGGATTCTAATGAATGTGAACCATCCGTACGAACAATTTCGAATAACGGTAGAGCCTGCTTTACGCAGCAAATCGGAGGAATTAAGACTTTTGGGTTATGGAACCTACCAACAATCACAAATATGGGAATATTTCGTATTAAAGAAATGGAGGAAACCAAAGACAGAAATACATCTCTATGAAGTTGTTGATGATATTTTAACGCTTAAGCCTGGGGATTTTATGAGCTTTCAAACCATTGAGGCTTTAAAGTTTTCTCAGAATTCATTACCTTCAGCGGAAGATTGGAAGGAATTACTAAAATAATTTTTTGAATTTATAAAAATAGTGAAATTGACACATGATTCATTCTATTTCATAATAATACTATTGTTGTCGAAGTTTGTTTATACATAGGAGGCAAGTACGAAATGGTCAAACGAAGTAGAATCGTTGCGTTTCTTCTCATCATTATCTTAGTTTTTAGCGGGATGGGACTCACAACGAAAGGCATCTTAAGTAATATTAAACTTGGCTTGGACTTGCAGGGGGGATTTGAAGTATTGTACAAGGTAACCCCTGTTAATAAAGGCGAAAAAGTGAATGAGGCTATGTTAGCAAGTACCGCAAAAGCGCTTGATCGTCGGATTAACGTTCTGGGTGTGAGTGAGCCAAACATTCAAATCGAAGGGAAAGACCGAATTCGTGTTCAGCTTGCGGGAGTAAAGGATCAAAATAAAGCACGTGAGATTCTTTCGACGGAAGCAAATTTATCTTTCCGAGATTACAAAGATGAGAAAATGATGGATGGCAGTGATTTAGCCGAAGGTGGAGCGAAGCAAACTTTTGATGAAAATAATAAACCAAGTGTTTCATTAAAATTAAAGTCTGCTGAAAAATTCCGCCAAGTTACCGAAAAAATTGTTTCAATGGCGCCAAATAATCAATTAGTTATTTGGATGGATTTTGAGGAAGGTAAGGATTCCTTCCAAAAGGATTATGGAAAACCTGATTCCAATATTATTTCTGCTCCATCCGTAAGCCAAGTTTTTAATCAAGATACGGTTTCGATTGTAGGGAATTTTACGATTGAAGAGGCTTCAACTTTAGCTTCATTACTAAATGCTGGCGCATTACCTGTAAAATTGGATGAGGTTTATTCTACATCTGTCGGTGCTAAATTTGGTGAACAAGCAATGCAGACAACCGTTCTTGCAGGTATTCTTGGTGTCTTAGCCATTTTTATATTTATGATACTCTATTATCGTTTCCCAGGATTTATTGCAACGATTACGTTAACAATCTTTATTTTTATGACGGTATTAATATTTGATTGGATGAATGTGGTTTTAACACTTCCAGGTATCGCCGCATTAATTTTAGGTGTGGGGATGGCGGTTGACGCCAATATCATCACCTATGAACGGATTAGGGAAGAAATAAAAATTGGTAGGTCCATTAAATCTGCCTACCATGCTGGTAATGAAAGCTCATTAGCAACCATCACCGATGCAAACCTAACGACATTATTGGCAGGAGCAGTTTTGTTCTTCTATGGGACAAGCTCTGTTAAAGGATTTGCAACAAGTTTAATTATCGGAATTTTAGTCAGCTTCTTTACGAACGTTTACTTGTCAAGATGGTTATTAAAGCTTTGGGTAGATAGCGGTGTTTTTAGTAAAAAGCCAGAATGGTTTGGTGTAAAAAAGCGAGATATTAAAGACATTGCTGAGGGCTTGGATGCGCTCGATTTACCGACAAGATTTGACCGTTTTGATTTTGTGAAAAATCGAAAGAAATACTTTATTTTTTCAGGTACCTTATTTTTAATTGGTTTAATCTTACTTCTAGTATTCCGTTTAAATCTAGGAATTGATTTTACAAGTGGAACTCGTGTTGAAATTTTAGCAAAAGAAGCACTAACAGCTGAACAAGTTAAAGCAGATTTTAAAAAGCTTAACCTAGAGACGGATGATATTGTCATTTCTGGTGAAGGTAAAAATATCGGAGTAGCTCGTTTTGTGGGAGCTTTCAGTAAAGATGAAATTTCTGAATTAAAGTCTCAATTTCACAAGAAATATGGGGCAGAGCCAAATGTAAGCAGTGTTTCGCCTACCGTTGGAAAAGAGTTAGCGAAAAATGCTCTGGTTGCTCTTTTAATTTCGTCTGTTGGAATTGTCTTATATGTGACAATCCGATTTGAAATGGCAATGGCCGTTTCGGCACTTGTTGCACTTCTTTATGCGGCATTCTTTATCTTCCCAATTTTTAGCTTAACACGTATTGAAGTTGATTTAAATTTCATCGCCGCACTCTTAACGATTGTCGGATATGCCATTAACGATACGATTGTTACCTTTGACCGTATGCGTGAAAATTTGCAAAAGAAAAGGAAAATAAAAACAGAAGAGGATATTGCATATATTGTTAATTCAAGTCTCCGCCAGACGCTTACCCGTTCTGTTAATACAGTGTTAATGGTGACATTGACCGTCATTTCCTTATTAATTTTTGGTAGTGAGTCAATCCGTGGTTTTAGTATTGCTTTATTAGTCGGTCTTGTTGTTGGGGTTTACTCATCCATTTTCATTGCTGCTCAGCTTTGGGTTGAGCTGAAAAATAGAGAACTAAAGAAAAAAGGTGTCCTTATTACTTATAAGGAAAAGAAGGTATATTCAGACGAACCACAAGTATAATCTATTGGCTAGTACTTTTTAGTACTAGCCTTTTTCATGTCATCTATTTTTTCTGGGAAAGCTAATACCCTACAACGATATCGGATAACAATCTACATAAACACTTTAGTACTTTAAAGCAAGTGGGGACAGTCCCCACTTGCTTTAAAGTGCTAAAGTGTTTTGTATTTTTTCATTGAAACAGTTGCTTGTGTTCTGTATAATTAGTAAGTCTGAAGGGGTGAACGTATGTTAAAGTCGAAGATGAGATGGAAGGTTCATCAGCCTGATCAAATAATGGTTGAGACCTTGAAAAAGGAATTAAACATTACACCTCTTGTTGCTAGTTTACTTGTCAACCGCGGAATTGTTAGCGTGGAAGAAGCGCGGTATTTTTTATTTGGAGCAGAACAATTCCATGATCCCTATTTATTGAAGGGAATGGACATTGCGGTGGAGAGAATAAAAGAGGCGATTAATAAGCATGAACCCATTTTAATTTATGGGGATTATGATGCCGATGGTGTTAGCAGTACAACAGTAATGATGAAAACCCTAATGGATTTAGGGGCAAAAGTTGACTTTTACATCCCAAACCGGTTTACAGAAGGATATGGACCGAACGAAATAGCCTTCCGTCAGGCTCATGAAAAAGGAATTAAACTGATTATCACCGTTGATACAGGAATATCAGCTTTAAAGGAAGCAGAGCTGGCAAAAGAACTTGGTGTTGATCTGATTATTACGGACCATCACGAACCAGGTCCACAACTTCCAGACTGTTTAGCGATTATTCATCCCAAACTTGAGGATAGCGGATATCCTTTTAAAGAATTGGCTGGAGTCGGCGTTGCTTTTAAATTAGCCCATGCTTTATATGGACAAGTTCCTGAACATTTATTAGAAATTGCTGTGATTGGTACAATTGCCGATTTAGTCCCACTAAAAGATGAGAATCGTGCAATTGCGAAAGCAGGTATTAAAAGACTAAGTAACACAAACAATATTGGACTAAAAGCCTTATTTAAAATTTGTAGTATCGATACGAACTCGTTAACCGAAGAAACAATCGGTTTTTCAATTGGACCAAGAATAAATGCGGCCGGTAGACTTGGGGATGCTGACCCTGCTGTGGAACTATTACTTACCAATGACCCAGTTAGAGCCAATCAATTAGCAGAAGAAATTGACAATTTAAACCGAAAGCGTCAGACAATCGTCAATGAAATTACCGAAGAGGCAATTGGAATGGTTGAGAAATCATTTTCACCAGATCAAAAAGTAATTGTCATTGGCAAAGAAAATTGGAATCCCGGCGTTGTTGGAATTGTAGCTTCAAGATTGGTTGACAAATATTATAGGCCCACTATTATTCTCAACTATGATCAGGAAAAAGGCTTGTCCAAAGGCTCAGCACGGAGTATTGAAGGTTTTGACCTTTTTCAAAATTTATCATTATGCCGTGATATTCTCCCTCATTTTGGCGGACATACAGCCGCTGCAGGGATGACCTTAAAAATTGATGATGTAGATGAATTAAGAAATCGGTTAAACCAATTGGCTGAAAATATACTTACGGAAAAAATGTTGGTGCCTGTCACCCAACTAGATGGTGAGTTTGAACTGGCGGATCTACAATTAGATTCCGTAAAGGAAATGTTAATGCTCTCGCCATATGGGATGGATAATCCCAAGCCGAAGGTGCTGTTAAGAGAAGCGGATATTATGAATCTCCGTAAAATTGGCAGCTCGCAAAATCATTTAAAATTAACTATTGGAAAAAATGGCTATACATTAGATAGTATTGGCTTCGGGTTTGGAGAATTAGCTGATGAAATTTCACCATCTTCTAAAGTTTCCGTTATTGGTGAACTTTCCATTAATGAATGGAATAATATTCAAAAGCCCCAATTGTTCCTTCAGGACATAGCGGTGACTCACTGGCAATTATTTGATTGGCGTGGCATGAATCGAGCAGGTCTTCTGTTTAAAAATCTAGCACTCACAAATACTAAGTTTGTCATTTTTAATCAAGAGTATGCCAAAGTTTTTCTAAATTGGCTGCCGCAAGAAGGTTTGTCCCATATAACAAATGTCTTTGAAGCCAAATCATTAGATTTGCATGAAAAAAATGTGGTCATTCTTGATTTTCCACCGACAAAGGAAATCATCACTCAACTGTTGGCAGGAAAAAAACCGGCAAGACTTTATCCATATTTTTATAAACAAGACAGTACGTTCTTTAATACGATGCCAACACGTGAACATTTTAAATGGTATTATGCATTTCTTGCCAAAAAGGGCCCGTTTGACATGAAACGTTTCGGAGACGATCTCGCTAAGTATCGCGGTTGGTCAAAAGAAACGATTGAATTTATGTCACAGGTGTTTTTTGAATTAAATTTTGCTACAATAAACAATGGATTTATTTCTTTGGAAAAAAATGCACCAAAACGTGATCTAACAGATTCAATAACTTATCAACAAAGGCAAGCACAATTTACTCTTGAAAACGAGCTGCTTTATTCTTCTTACCAGCAATTGAAGGATTGGTTTGACAACATTTTTCAAGAGTCTGTGAAAAATAGGGAGGAACAAGAAGAA
The DNA here is from genome assembly GCF_054786815.1 of Pseudoneobacillus rhizolycopersici. Lineage (NCBI taxonomy): Bacteria > Bacillati > Bacillota > Bacilli > Caryophanales > Bacillaceae > Pseudoneobacillus > Pseudoneobacillus rhizolycopersici. The sequence continues at coordinate 16,426 of NZ_JBTOOE010000002.1, forward strand.
TGGATTTAAAACAATATATTACAATTGTGGAAGACTGGCCAAAACCGGGAATAAAGTTTAAGGATATTACGACGTTAATGGACAATGGCGATGCCTATAAGTATGCAACAGATCAAATTGTCGAGTATGCGAAGGAAAAGAAAATTGACCTCGTTGTAGGACCGGAAGCACGCGGCTTTATCATTGGTTGCCCAGTTGCTTACTCCTTGGGTGTTGGTTTTGCACCTGTCAGAAAAGAAGGAAAATTACCTCGTGAGACGATTAAAGTTCAATATGGTCTAGAATACGGTAAGGATGTTTTAACAATACACAAGGATGCGATTAAACCAGGCCAACGTGTTTTGATCACCGATGATTTACTAGCTACTGGTGGTACAATCGGTGCCACTATTCAATTGGTTGAAGAACTAGGTGGCGTTGTAGCTGGTATTGCTTTCTTAATCGAATTATCTTACCTGGATGGACGTAAAAATCTTGAAGGATACGATATCTTAACATTAATGAAATATTAATTAATAAGGCCGATTTCTTATTTAAAAAAAGAGTACTTCCGAAGAAGTGCTCTCTTTTTATATTTTTATCCAATATTTTTCGACAAAAACCGAAAAAATTTAATGCTTTCCCTTTACTTTCATTGATTTTTTTTTGATAATAGATACAATCATTTATTATTCATCATTTAAATGAGTATTTTTTGGAAAAATGAACAATAGATTAATCGCTTGCATTTACTATAAAATAATTCGAGTTAAAGGTGATTTTATGGCTAACGATAACGTGTTGACCGCGGAACAAGTTATCGACTTAACAAAAAAATATTTGAACGATGAAAATGTTGAAATAGTTCGAAAGGCCTATGATTTTGCTCAACATGCACATCGTGAACAATTTCGAAAATCAGGGGAGCCTTATATTATCCATCCGATTCAAGTTGCTGGAATACTAGCGGACCTTGAAATGGACCCAGCTACAGTAGCTGCTGGTTTTCTCCATGACGTTGTCGAGGATACCCATGTCTCCCTTAAGGACATAAAGGAAGCCTTTAATGACGAAGTGGCAATGTTAGTCGATGGTGTAACAAAATTAGGAAAAATTAAATATAAATCTCATGAGGAACAACAAGCCGAAAATCATCGGAAAATGTTTGTTGCCATGGCTCAGGATATTCGTGTCATTTTGATAAAGCTTGCTGACAGACTCCACAATATGCGGACCTTAAAGCATTTACCTACTGAAAAACAGCGGCGCATTGCTAACGAAACGTTAGAAATATTTGCACCGCTAGCACATCGCCTCGGAATCTCAAAAATTAAATGGGAATTAGAGGATACAGCCTTACGGTATTTAAATCCACAGCAGTATTATCGAATTGTCAATTTAATGAAGAAAAAACGAGCAGAACGTGAAGAGTACTTAAACGATGTCATTGATGAAGTTCGTCTTCGTTTACAGGAAGTAAACATTAAGGCCGATATATCCGGAAGACCGAAGCATATATATAGTATTTATCGAAAAATGGTTTTGCAAAACAAACAGTTCAGTGAAATTTATGATCTATTAGCTGTTCGAATTGTCGTAAATAGTATTAAAGATTGCTATGCCATTCTTGGTATTATTCATACCTGCTGGAAACCGATGCCAGGAAGATTTAAGGATTATATTGCCATGCCTAAGCCCAATATGTATCAATCGCTCCACACAACGGTGATTGGTCCAAAGGGCGACCCGTTAGAGGTGCAAATTCGTACCTTTGATATGCACCGGATAGCTGAATTTGGGGTAGCAGCACACTGGGCATATAAAGAAGGTAAGGGCATTGATGAAGCCTCATCATTTGAGGAAAAATTAAGCTGGTTCCGTGAAATCCTTGAATTCCAAAATGACACCGCTAATGCGGAAGAATTTATGGAGTCGCTAAAAATAGACCTATTTTCTGATATGGTATTTGTGTTTACCCCAAAAGGCGATGTCATTGAACTTCCAAATGGCTCTGTCCCAATTGACTTTTCCTATCGGATTCACTCGGAAATTGGCAACAAAACGATTGGTGCTAAGGTTAATGGTAAAATGGTCACCCTGGATTACAAATTGAAAACGGGGGACATTGTTGAAATTTTAACATCCAAGCATTCTTATGGTCCAAGCCAAGATTGGTTAAAGCTAGCGCAAACCTCCCAAGCGAAAAATAAAATCCGCGCCTTCTTTAAAAAGCAACGTAAGGATGAAAATGTTGACAAAGGGAAAGAACTTGTTGAAAAAGAAATCAAGGCTATGGGCTTCGAGCTTAAAGAAATTCTTGCGGCCGATAATATTAAACGTGTAGCTGAAAAGTTTAACTTTGCCAATGAAGAAGATATGTATGCGGCTATTGGCTATAATGGAATTACCGCATTGCAAGTTGCAAATCGTCTGACTGAAAAGCATCGAAAGAAACGTGACCAAGAGCAAATTGCCACCATTTCCGATGCTGTTTCAGAGCTAAAGAGTTTTCCTAATACGAAAAAGCGCGAATCAGGTGTCCGGGTTTCTGGAATTGATAATTTATTAATTAGATTGTCTCGTTGTTGTAATCCTGTCCCTGGTGATGAGATTGCCGGCTTTATTACAAAGGGAAGAGGCGTTTCCGTTCACCGCGCCGATTGTCCCAATATTGAAACAGAAGAAGCCCAATCACGTCTTATTCCAGTTGAGTGGGACTCTACACTTAATGAACGCAAGGAATATAATGTGGATATTGAAATCAGTGGATACGACCGACGAGGTTTGCTAAATGAAGTTTTACAGGCAGTAAATGAAACGAAAACAAATATATCTGCCGTTTCTGGGCGTTCTGATCGTAATAAAATGGCGACGATTATCATGTCGATTGCGATTCATAACGTCAGCCACCTTCAAAAGGTTGTCGAACGTATTAAACAAATTCCTGATATATATGCCGTAAGACGTATAATGAATTAACCAGGGGAGTAAGCGATGCGAGTTGTTGTACAAAGGAGCAAAAATGCTAGTGTCACTGTAAACGGTGAGATTACCGGACAAATCACAAAGGGCCTCGTTGTCTTGGTCGGTGTAACTCATGATGATACACCCGAAGATGCTGAATTTTTAGCTGATAAAGTCGTAAATTTACGAATTTTTGAAGATGAAAATGAAAAAATGAATCATTCGCTACTTGATGTTGGTGGTGAAATTTTGTCCGTTTCCCAATTCACTCTTTACGGCGATTGTCGTAAAGGAAGACGGCCAAATTTCATGGAGGCTGCGAGACCTGAACACGCCAATGCCATATATGAGTTATTTAATTACGCTATTCGTCAAAAGGGCATTACCGTTGAGACCGGAGTATTCGGGGCTATGATGGATGTTTCACTCATTAATGACGGCCCTGTTACCTTAATTATCGAAAGTAAGAAATAAAGCTGACCCATTGCGGGTCAGCTGTTTTTGGTTACTCAGACTTAAAATATTTCGCCAATCCATTAAAGATTCCGGTCGCTGCCATTTCTTGAAAAGCCGGGGAAGTAACGGTAGCTTCTTCTGCAGGATTGCTTAAATATCCAAGCTCAATCAATACCGCTTTTTGGCTATTTTCCCGAATAACATGGTAATCGCCAAAACGAGCTCCTCGATCTTTTAGATTTGTTTGGCTAAGAGTTGCCCCATGTATTGCCTCGGCCAATGGACGTTGGAATCCGTGATAATAGTATGTTGTCATCCCTCTTACACTTCGATCAAGAATGCTATCATAATGGATACTCAAGAAGGCATCTGCTCGATGGTATTGTGCCGTACTTACTCGAGAACGTAACGAAAAATAAGTATCATTTGTCCTCGTCAAAATGACATTAGCCCCAGCTGCACGAAGCTTATCATATAAAAGTAAAGCAGTTCTCAATGTTAACTCTTTTTCAAGTGTTCCTCTGGCTCCGGTTGTGCCGTTATCGCCACCACCATGTCCTGGATCAAGGACAATAACCGAATTTTTCAAATAGGCCTCAGCTCCCGGTTTTTCTACTTGTGGAACTGCGCCATTTACGGAAACAATCCAACCAGCGATAAAACCGGTTGTTCCATCATTCAATTTTATTCCATACCATTCGCCCTTTAAGTTTATAACAGAAAATTGCTCCCCTTTATTTGCCCGGAGAATGACATCGTTTTCGACACTGGGACCACTGCGGATATTGGTACCATCATTGAGAACGGTAATCATACCTTCAATCGTACCTTGAACAGAAGGGGATTCCGTATTTGATTTGTTCATTTCTAGGTACCAACTATTAACCCAGCCAAATTTGTTTGGACTAAATTCGATTTTTATCCAGTTGTTCTTTTCCTCTAAAATAACAAATGAGTCTCCTTTTCCGACATTTCCGACAATATTTCCCGTTAAGTCACCAATACTGCGAACGTTAAGAGCATTTGCTGTCACTGTGCCAGTCAACCCGGGAGGTTTGGTAGGTGTTGGTTTATTCTCTGAATTTATTGGATTTGTGGTGGTAGCCTCTGTAGTAATATTGATAAATTCTGAACTGACCCAAGCCTTTTGTCCGCGATATTCAATTTGGATCCAATCTTGTTTTGTGGAAAGGATAAGGACTTTATCACCATTTTTCAGTTTCCCAATAATAGCAGATTCTAGAGAAGCTTCATTGCGAACATTTAACGAATCGGCGAATACAGTACCGTTTTTATTGGTTTCAGGACTTGGAGCTTGTCCATTTGAGCTTGTTACAAATTCATCTGAAATCCAACCGACCACGTTATTATGAAGCGATATCTTCATCCAATTTTCATTGCTTTCAAGTATTTGAACTTGATTGCCCTTATTTAAAGAGGCGATGGTTTGAAAATTTAGACCGGGACCATTGCGGACACGTAAACTATCTGCCGTGATTGTTCCAAGCTTTTGCACCGCTTTATTCGGACCGTCTTCCTTTTTGATTAGCCAATTGGCAACCCAACCATATTGATTATTAGATAGTTTGATTTGAATCCAATCCTTTTCCTCTTTCACCATCATAAAACGTTCGCCTTTTTTAACTTGTTTGACGACCCGATAGCTTAACCCCGGACCTTCTCTCACATTCAACGAGTCAATCGCAATTGTGACATTACTTTCGGCATGTGTGTAGTTTACTCCAAATGGTTTGCCTCCGAAAAAGAGGACTATTACAAGAACAACGATGAACTTTTTCAAAAGCAACTCCCCTCCAAAATTTGTCTACATCCCCATTTTAACGCAAATTTACCAAATTTTCATTTCCCAATGTCTAGTTTGACCAAATTTTTCTCGACTTTTAACAGATTAATGAAAAAAAAACAACAAACTGGAAACAATAGTATTGTAGATAGTTCGTAGAGGATGGTGAAAAAGATGAGAATGAGCAATAGAGGTTTCCAAGTGAATTCAGCAGAAAATCAAATTTTTGGAGTCGATTTCCATGACTTCATTCAACAGGAAGGAACTTCAACTTCCTACGAACTTGCTTCAGAATTTGGGTTAACTTTGGGCGATGTAAAAAAGTTGAAAAAGAGGCTTGAACGCTCTTGACAAGAGAGTGTCGGATACGTATCATAAGATAAATATTACATAACACTAAATCACCAATGATGGAGCATAGTAATTAAGTACCCGTCTGGAAAGAGAGGAAATGCCCCTAGGCTGAAAGCATTTCTACACGACAACTTAATGAATGAACACTCCGTAGGTTTCTTTCTGAACACTTTAAGTCACTAGGAAAGAACGTTAGCAGGCGTTAACTGTTTCGAGTGGAAGCTTGATTTCTAAGCTTCAATTAGGGTGGTACCACGGGAATTATAACTCTCGTCCCTTGTATTTATACAAGGCGGCGGGAGTTTTTTATTTTTCTAGACGATTTTTCGAAAAAGGGAGAGTTAGCTATGTCGATTAATATTCCAAGAGGGACTCAGGATATTTTGCCGGGGCAAGTTGAAAAATGGCAAGCGATTGAAAACAAAGCGCGGGAAATTTGTGATAAGTACTTATACCGTGAAATTCGGACACCTATTTTTGAACATACTGAATTATTTTTACGAAGTGTTGGTGAGACAACAGACATCGTCCAAAAGGAAATGTACACCTTCACTGACAGAGGTGAACGCAGCCTTACTTTAAGACCTGAAGGAACCGCATCGACAGTTCGCTCTTATGTAGAAAACAAAATGTACGGCGATGCCAACCAACCAGTAAAACTTTATTATATTGGGCCAATGTTTCGCTATGAACGTCCTCAAGCAGGGCGCTATCGTCAATTTGTTCAATTTGGGATTGAAGCCTTAGGTAGTGCAGATCCGGCCATCGATGCAGAAGTCATTTCCGTAGCGATGACACTTTACAAAGAAATGGGCTTGAAAAAATTAAAGCTCATTATCAATAGTTTGGGTGATAAAGATAGCCGCAATGCTCACAGAGAGGCGCTCGTCAATCATTTTAAACCGAGAATCGGCGAGTTTTGCTCCGACTGTCAAAACCGTCTGGAGAAAAATCCACTGCGCATTCTCGATTGTAAGCAGGACCGAAATCATGAATTAATGGCGTCAGCACCAGCGATTATAGATTACTTAAATGACTATTCTCGCAATTATTTTACAAAGCTACAAAATTATTTAACCGCGATGGATATTCCATTTGAGGTCGATGCCAACCTTGTACGTGGCTTAGACTATTACAATCACACTGCCTTTGAGATTATGAGTAATGCAGAAGGATTTGGGGCAATCACGACGCTATGTGGTGGCGGTCGGTATAACGGGCTAGTCGAAGAAATCGGTGGCCCTGAGACTCCAGGAATTGGTTTAGCATTAAGTATCGAGCGTTTGATAGCAGCTCTTGAAGCAGAGAAAGTAGAACTTAATCTTTATGATCATATCGATTGCTATCTTGTCGCTCTTGGCGACGTCGCTAAAGACTATACAGTCAAGCTTTTACATGAATTACGCTCTAATGGATTGAAAGCTGAACGCGATTATCTAGATCGAAAGCTAAAGGCGCAATTTAAAGCTGCAGACCGTTTAAAGGCTAAGTATGTTGCTGTTTTAGGTGAAGATGAATTGGCTAACGGTGTGATCAATTTAAAAGACCAAACTACGGGTGAGCAAAAAGAAGTTAAGCTGGCAGATTTTATTAAGACCTTAAAAGGATTAACAAACTAGAGGGGGAAGCGAAATGTTTGGTAGAACATATTTTTGCGGTGAAGTAACAGAATCCGCAATTGGTGAAAAAGTGGTTTTAAAAGGGTGGGTTGGAAAACGCCGTGACTTAGGTGGTCTAATTTTCATCGATTTACGAGACAGAACTGGACTCGTTCAAGTTGTCTTCCATCCAGATGTGTCGAAGGATGCCCTGGAGACCGCTGAAAAAATTCGTAACGAATACGTTTTAGATATTGAAGGAACGGTGATTGCTCGTAGTGAGGGGACGATTAATGAAAACCTGAAAACGGGGCGGATTGAAGTTCAAGCGGAAAAAGTAACAATCATCAATGAGGCGAAAACCGTACCATTTGTAATTGCCGATAAAACAGACGTGTCCGAGGACGTTCGTCTAAATTACCGATACTTAGATTTAAGACGCCCTGTCATGTTTGAAACGTTTAAAATGAGACATCAAGTGACGAAAACGATTCGTGATTTTCTTGACAGTGAAGGCTTTCTCGATGTCGAAACGCCAATTTTAACGAAAAGTACTCCGGAAGGTGCCCGTGACTATTTAGTCCCTAGCCGGGTTCATCCAGGAGAATTTTACGCGTTGCCGCAATCACCACAAATCTTTAAACAGCTTTTAATGGTAGGTGGCTTTGAACGCTATTACCAAATTGCTCGCTGTTTTCGTGACGAAGACTTACGAGCGGATCGCCAGCCAGAATTTACCCAAATCGATATTGAAACAAGTTTCTTGAGCCAAGACGATATCATTGCGATGATGGAAAGAATGATGGCGAAACTAATGAAAGATGTGAAGGGGTTAGAGGTCTCCACTCCTTTCCCACGAATGTCCTATAATGAAGCGATGTCTCGCTACGGTTCGGATAAGCCAGATACCCGTTTTGGTTTAGAATTAGTCGATGTTAGCGAATTTGCGCAGAGTTCAGGCTTCAAAGTATTTGCAGCTGCAGTCGAAAACGGTGGCCAGGTAAAAGGAATCAATGTGAAGGGTTCTGCTGATAAATATTCACGTAAAGATATCGATGGATTAACAGAATTTGTTTCTGTCTATGGGGCAAAAGGATTGGCTTGGTTAAAAGTAGAAGAAGACGGTTTAAAAGGTCCAATTGCAAAATTCTTTGGTGAAGAGGATCAACGAGCGCTGAAGCAGCTTTTTAACACTACGGTTGGTGACTTGTTATTATTCGTTGCTGATAAAGCGAATGTTGTCGCGGATGCACTAGGTGCTCTACGTTTGAAACTTGGTAAAGAATTGAATCTAATTGACAACAGTCTATTTAACTTCCTTTGGGTGACTGATTGGCCATTATTAGAGTACGATGAAGATGCTGGCAGATATTTCGCAGCACATCATCCATTTACGATGCCTGTTCGCAGCGATCTTGAAATGTTAGATTCAGATCCAAGCAAGGTTCGTGCACAAGCCTATGACCTTGTCTTAAATGGTTATGAATTAGGTGGGGGATCTTTACGTATTTTTGAACGTTCCATTCAAGAAAAAATGTTCGAGGTACTTGGATTTTCGAAGGAAGAAGCTCAAGCACAGTTTGGTTTCCTTCTTGAAGCATTTGAATATGGTACTCCTCCGCATGGCGGAATTGCGATTGGATTGGACCGTTTAGTCATGCTATTAGCTGGAAGAACGAATTTACGTGACACAATTGCCTTCCCAAAAACGGCGAGTGCAAGCGACTTGTTAATGGAAGCACCTAGCGTAGTAAGTAGAGACCAGCTTCGTGACTTACATTTAGCTTTAGACTTACAGAAAAACTAATTTTACCATTTGTGGTTTTATTGAAAATTAGTTCGAAAAATGATATGATATTTTCAAGAAGTAAGAGTCCTGAAGTGTACGTTGTTCTACCTTTTGTTTTGACCAACATTTTTCCTACGGGAGTCCGGAGTTTTCAGACAGCGTAAATGCCCCGCACCATAATGGGGACTTACAAAAGCTGAAACAGAACACCCACCTGCTGTGTGCGGGTTCAAAACGAAGGAAAACCACTCGACGGCACCATTGGGACTCTTTTATATTTGCTTATTATAACCTATGGGAGACATAGGTTTTTTATTTTTGTTTTCATTAATTATAATAATTCCCATCTGCATACTTGTTTTTAACGCTCGGTATGGTATATTCATTACGGGAAAAACTAAAAACAAGATTTTGTTTTATGGAGTTGAGGAGAATGTTACATCAGTTTTCTAGAAATGAGCTTGCGATTGGGCAAGAAGGTTTAGATAAATTAAAAGATAGTACCGTTGCTGTCCTTGGTATTGGAGGAGTAGGATCATTTGCCGCTGAAGCACTTGCCCGATCCGGTGTCGGTCGTCTGGTACTTGTTGATAAAGACGATGTTGATATAACGAATGTAAATCGTCAATTGATTGCGCTTTTGTCGACTGTTGGCCGCCCAAAGGTGGAGCTAATGGAAGAACGAATTAGGGACATAAATCCTGAGTGCGAAGTTATTTCCCTTAAAATGTTTTATACAGAAGAAACCTATGAACAATTTTTTAACTATGGCTTAGATTTTGTCGTTGATGCTTCTGATACGATCATGTATAAAATTCACCTGATGAAAGAATGCTTAACACGCAAAATTCCAATAATCTCGAGCATGGGAGCGGCGAACAAAATGGATCCAACTCGCTTTCAAATTGCCGATATTTCTAAGACCCATACTGACCCTATTGCCAAAGTGATTCGTACGAAACTCCGTAAAGAGGGTATCCGAAAAGGGATTCCGGTGGTTTTCTCGGATGAGAGTCCGATTGTCATTCGTGAGGATGTTCGAAAAACAGTTGGAAACGAGAACTCTCCAATTCGAAAAGGGCAGATGCCTCCATCTTCAAATGCTTTCGTCCCATCCGTCGCAGGATTAGTCATGGCAAGCTATGTTGTGCGCGAGATTTTATCTGATATTAAAATTCAACGTGTGAATGACGAGAAATAATAAGCTGAGCAGATTTTTTCTGCTCAGCTCGTTTTTTGAAGAAAATGATAAAAAGTGTTTAGCTTTGACATTTTTAAATGAAAATTTGTTCTATTTGTGCCGTAAAATGTTTCCATTTGGAAGATTTTGATAAACCACATTATTCTGGAAAGTCATCTTAACCGCATCAATCGCTCATAAATCGCTGCCATTGCCTGTTCAAATTTTCCAGTTTTCTTGGGCTCATAGTATGTCTTGTTTTTAATCGGATTCGGCAAGTATTGCTGTTTCACCCAGCCATTTTCATAATCATGCGGATATAAATACTCCACTCCGCGCCCAAGGTTTGCAGCCCCCTGGTAATGGGCATCACGCAAATGATCAGGCACCTCACCAGTTATTCCCTTACGTAAATCAGCTAACGCTGAATCAATAGCGGCAATCGCCGAATTGGACTTTGGCGACAAACACAGTTCGATGACAGCATTCGCCAAAGGAATCCTTGCTTCAGGAAAACCGACTCGCTCAGCAACCTCAATGGCCGCCAATGTCCGTGCACCAGCCTGTGGATTGGCCAACCCAATGTCTTCATAAGCAATCACCAACAAACGACGACTAATACTTACTAAATCCCCCGCTTCAATTAATCGAGCTAAATAATGAAGAGCGGCATTTACGTCCGAACCACGAATTGACTTTTGAAATGCTGACAATACGTCATAATGGCCATCACCATCTTTATCATGAACAAATGCTTTTTTCTGAAGACACTCTTCCGCATCCTCAAGTGAAATTTCGACACCGCCATCCTCCGCTTTTTTAGCGGATAAAACAGCCAACTCCAAGGCATTTAGGGCACTACGGACATCCCCACCTGATGCTTGTGAAAAATGTTCCAATGCCTCATCCGTGACCGTAACTTGAAACTCTCCCAACCCGCGCTCTGAATCATGAAGTGCTGTTAGAAGCGCCTTCTTAATCTCAAGAGGGGACAATGGTTTTAATTCAAATATTTGACAACGACTACGAATCGCCGGGTTTATCGCATGATACGGATTACTTGTCGTTGCCCCAATTAGGACAATCAAGCCATTCTCCAAATGTGGTAGGAGAAAATCCTGTTTTGCCTTATCGAGGCGATGAACCTCATCCAATAAGAGGATGACTTTACCAGACATTTTCGCTTCCGCCACAACAATTTCCATATCTTTTTTATTATTCGAAACCGCATTTAACATGCGAAAGGCGTAACGGGTGCTACCTGCAATCGCGCTTGCAATCGAAGTTTTTCCTACTCCGGGAGGACCATATAAAATCATCGACGTTAGCTGTTTGGCTTCGACCATACGTTGTATGATTTTTCCATTGCCTATTAAATGCTGTTGGCCGATAATTTCCTCTATTTTTCTTGGTCTCATTCGGTATGCGAGCGGTTTATCCACCATCATAAAATCACCTAATCATATAAAGTCTTATCTTTAACATATCATGAAGAATCATGTAATGCATATTTTACGCTAAAATTGTGCTATAATGGCTAAAGCCTACCTTCCTACTAAGGAATTGGGCTTTTTCGAAATGTCGGTGGGGGGAATCGTAGATGAAATCAGTTGAAAATCAACAACTAATTCCCAGGTTTTTTATCTATTTTTTAGGACTTTTAATCATGTCCCTTGGTTTTGTTTTATTGCTTAAGGCCAATTTAGGCGCGACCCCATGGGATGTATTTCATGTCGGGCTTTACTATCAGTTTGGGTTAACCATTGGCACTTGGTCAATTATTGTTGGTTTAGTAATCTTAGCTGTATCCGCTCTCCTTTTAAAAAAACTTCCTCAAATTGGGGCATTTTTAAATATGCTTTGCGTTGGAATTTTTATTGATATGTATTTATTTCTTCCGTTCATGCAAACTCCAGTGACCATATTGGGTAAATTACTGATGTTTCTTATCGGTCTTGTTTTAACCTGCTATGGGATGGGGATCTATATTTCTGCGAATCTTGGCGCGGGTCCAAGAGATAGCTTAATGCTCGCTTTAACGAATTTAACTGGATGGAAGGTTAGAAATATCCGTGGAACCATGGAGATCATAGTCTTAACAATTGGTTGGCTTTTAGGTGGACCTGTTTCCTGGGGGACCTTCTTAATCAGTCTATTGATTGGACCCATCTTCGGTATTGCAATGCCGCAATGCCAAGCGATGACAAAAAAATTATTGGAAAAAATATATCTTCGCAATAAGATAAAAAATAATGTTAACCGAGGTGTAAGAATGTGAAAATTTCTACAAAAGGCCGCTATGGCTTAACAATCATGATTGAATTAGCGAAAAATCATGGCGAAGGACCGATATCTTTAAAAACAATCGCTCAGACAAATGAACTTTCTGAGCATTACTTAGAACAGCTTATTGCACCATTACGAAATGCTGGACTTGTTAAAAGCATTCGCGGCGCTTATGGTGGATATATTTTAGGAGATGAACCTTCAAAAATATCTGCAGGGGACATTATTCGCGTCCTTGAGGGACCGATAAGTCCTGTCGAAGGCATCGAGGATGAAGAGCCGGCAAAACGTGAACTTTGGATTCGTATTCGCGACGCGGTTAAAGATGTGTTGGATAACACGACTTTAGAAGATCTAGCTAGCCATACCGACGATGGCAATACTGATGCCTATATGTTTTATATTTAATTAGAAAGGAATATAGGAATGGAAAAAATCTATGTAGACCATGCGGCTACTTCACCGATGCATCCTCAAGTTGCTGAAACGATGCTCGAGATTATGCAAAATACATTCGGAAATCCTTCCAGCATCCACTCATTTGGTCGGGAAGCCCGTCGAACCATTGATGAAGCACGTGAAATATTTGCCAAAAGCATTGATGCAAAACCAAATGAAATAATCATCACAAGTGGAGGTACGGAAAGCGATAATTACGCGCTTGTCGGAATGGCTGAATCGTATCAACATAAAGGAAAACATATTATTACAACAGCTATCGAGCATCATGCTGTTCTTCATACATGTCAGCAACTTGAAAAACGCGGATTTGAGGTAACTTATTTACAAGTTGACTCAAACGGACAAATCTCACTTGAAGAATTACGACAAACATTAAGAGAAGATACAATTCTCGTATCTGTTATGTATGGTAATAATGAAGTTGGATCGCTTCAGCCGATTAAAGAAATTGGTGACATTCTTCGCGGTTCGCAGGCTCTTTTCCATACAGATGCGGTACAGGCTTATGGGATTATTCCGATTAATGTGAAGGAGATGGGCATTGATCTTTTGTCTGTGTCGGCACATAAATTAAACGGTCCAAAGGGAATTGGCTTTTTATATGTAAAAGAAGGCATTTCACTAGCACCACGATTATTCGGCGGGGAGCAAGAGCGCAAGCGTCGCCCAGGAACGGAAAATGTCGCTGCAATTGCTGGATTTAGTAAGGCTGTACAAATTGCCCAATCAGATCTAACAGAAAAGCAAAAACAATATTTTTCTTATAAAAAACTTTTAATGAGCCAGCTGGAAAACTTGGGGGTTATCTTTGAGCTAAACGGTTCTCTTGAACAATCATTACCTCATGTATTAAACTTAAGCTTTCCAGGCACCGATGTCGAGGCAATGCTTGTCAATCTCGATTTAGCCGGAATCGCAGCTTCTAGTGGTTCGGCGTGCACTGCAGGCTCAATTGATCCTTCACATGTATTAGTAGCGATGTTTGATAAAAATTCGGAACGTGTTCGAAATTCAATTCGTTTCAGCTTTGGTCTATATAATACAGAGGAACAAATTCAATATATAGCGAAGGAAACAGCTAAAATTGTGAAACGTCTAACAAATATGTAACTGAAAAAGAGGTGAGAGGATGAAAAAAGATCCAAAAGATATAAGAGTAGTAGTGGGTATGTCTGGAGGGGTCGACTCTTCCGTCGCGGCCCTTCTTTTAAAGGAACAAGGCTATGATGTCATCGGAATCTTTATGAAAAACTGGGATGATACTGATGAAAATGGTGTCTGTACGGCGACAGAAGACTATGAAGATGTGATTCGTGTTTGTAATCAAATCGGGATTCCTTATTATGCCGTTAATTTTGAAAAGCAATATTGGGACAAGGTCTTTACCTACTTTTTAGATGAATACCGTGCAGGGAGAACGCCAAATCCGGATGTGATGTGTAATAAAGAAATCAAGTTTAAGGCTTTTCTAGAACATGCTGTTAATCTTGGTGCGGATTACTTGGCAACTGGACATTATGCACAGGTGGCAATCCGTGATGGCGAGGTAAAAATGCTGCGCGGCCATGATGAAAATAAGGACCAAACTTATTTTCTTAACCAATTAACCCAACCCCAACTTGAAAAAGTCATGTTCCCGATTGGCCATTTAGAGAAGTCAAGGGTTCGTGAGATTGCTAAGGAAGCTGATCTTGCAACTGCCTCCAAAAAAGATAGTACAGGAATTTGTTTTATCGGGGAACGAAATTTCAAAGAATTTCTTTCCCAATACTTACCTGCACAACCAGGTAATATGGAGACCTTCGATGGAGAAGTGAAAGGAAAACATGATGGGTTAATGTATTACACAATTGGCCAACGTCATGGTCTTGGGATTGGTGGTTCTGGGGAACCTTGGTTTTCACTTGGAAAAGATTTAAAACGCAATGTGTTATATGTTGGCCAAGGATTCCATAATGACAAACTATATTCTGATTCGATTACCGCTACAAATGTAAGCTGGGTATCAAATTCACCAAAGGAACAGACATTTGAATGCACAGCGAAGTTTCGTTACCGTCAGGAAGATCACAAAGTAACCGTTCATTTGCTTGACAATAATGAAGTTAGAGTTGTCTTTGCTGAGCCAATTCGGGCGGTTACTCCTGGGCAAGCAGCCGTTTTTTACAATGGAGATGAATGCCTTGGCGGAGGTACGATTGACAAGGTGTTTAAAAACAATAAAATGTTAACATATGTCGGCTAACCTCGGATGAATCCGAGGTTTTTTGCTTGTCTAAATATGATATAATTTTGAACTGAATGGAGTGAATTTATGGATAAAAATCAATTAGGTATCGAATATATGCAAGCAGGAAAATGGGAGGAAGCAGCGAAGTTTTTTAATGAGGCGATTGAAGAAAATCCGACAGACCCGATTGCCTATATCAATTTTGGTAATTTGTTAGCAGCACTCAATGAAAACGAAAAAGCTCATCAATTTTTTAAAAAAGCCATCGAGCTCGATGAGTCTGCAGGGGCAGCCTATTATAGTGCAGGAAATTTATATTTTACTGAAGAAAATTTTCTAAAAGCAAAGGACATGTTTGAATTAGCTCTGAAAAGAGGATTACAAACAAATGATAACTATTATATGTTAGGCTTATCGCTGATTAATTTGGAACAAACTCGCTTGGCCTTACCCTATTTACAACGAAGTGTTGAGCTAAATGAAAAAGATGCCGAAGCAAGGTTTCAATATGGATTATGTTTAGCTCAAGAAAACTTTATTGAGGAATCAATTGAGCAATTTTTACAATGTGTGAAAACTGACCCGTTTCACGCTGATGCTTACTATAATTTAGGTGTGGCTTATGGCTTTAAGGAGGACGGTGAGAAGGCTCTAGCGTATTTTAACAAGGCATTAGAGATACAACCGGACCATATTCTAGCAGGATACGGTAAAAAATTAATCGAAAAAAATTAAATGGCATTTTAAATAGGGAGAGGAGGGGAAATTAGTTTGGATCAGCAGGAATCCTTAGAATTATTTTCGGAAAATCGTAAATTTATGAAAGGAAAACATCTTGTTACGATTTTTCATAATGAACAAAATTTATACACTGTACTACGGATTCGTTTGGAGGAAACAAACGAAGAGTACGAAGATAAAGAAGCTGTCATTACCGGATATTTTCCAAAGATTCTTGAACAGGATACATACATTTTTTACGGTGAATTAAAGGATCATCCTAAGTTTGGCGTTCAGTTTCAGGCCAATCATTTTCGTAGGGACATTCCGCAGACGAAACAAGGGGTTGTTAACTATCTTTCCAGCGAATTGTTTAAAGGAATTGGGAAAAAGACCGCAGAAAGTATTGTCCAAACCTTAGGAGAAAATGCCATATCCAAAATCCTAAACAGCCCTTCTCTACTAGATTCTATTCCAAAATTACCACCAGAAAAAGCCAAGCAGCTTTATGATACGTTAATGGAGCATCAAGGGCTTGAGAGAGTGATGATTGGCTTAAACCAGTACGGGTTTGGTCCACAGCTTTCGATGAAAATCTATCAGATGTATAAAGAGCAAACCTTAGATATCATCCAACAAAATCCGTATCGTTTAGTCGAGGATATTGAGGGGATTGGATTTGGTCGTGCCGATGAACTGGGGTTTCAGTTAGGAATCTCCGGAAATCATCCTGATCGAATCAAGGCTGCTTGTTTGTATACATTAGAAGTTGATTGCAATCAAAATGGTCATGTTTTTGTTGATGCAGAAGACCTGCTTCGTAAGGTAAAGGGTCTTTTGGAAGAAAATAAACGTGACCAAATTGAATTTCGTGATATCTCTGCTGAAGTGATAAAGCTTTCTGAAGAAGGGAAAATTATTGGTGAAGAGCGCAGGGTCTATCTGCCCTCGCTTTATTTTTCCGAAAAAGGTTTAGTTACTAATATTAAGCGAATTTTGGACCAAAAAGAATACGCTGATGCATTCCCAGAAGCTGAGTTTCTTTTGGCGCTAGGAAGATTAGAGGAACGACTAGGTGTCGAATATGCACCTAGTCAAAGGGATGCCATTCAAACGGCCTTAATGTCGCCGATGATTATTTTAACAGGTGGACCTGGTACAGGAAAAACGACGGTCATTAAAGGGATTGTTGAGCTTTATGCAGATTTACATGGCTGTTCTTTAAATCCGAAGGACTATAAAAAGGATGAATCATTCCCGTTTTTGTTGGCGGCGCCAACGGGGAGAGCGGCTAAGCGGATGACCGAGTCAACCGGATTACCAGCTGTGACGATCCATCGCTTACTTGGGTGGAACGGAACGGAAGGCTTTGACCGTACTGAGCACGAACCACTTGAAGGAAAAATCTTGATTGTGGATGAAACGTCAATGGTTGATATTTGGATCGCCCACCAATTATTTAAGGCTTTGCCTGAGCATATTCAGGTGATATTAGTGGGGGATGAGGATCAGCTACCATCAGTGGGACCTGGTCAAGTATTAAAAGATTTATTAGCTTCGCAATGTATCCCTACTGTTAGACTTACCGATATTTACCGGCAAGCAGAAGGGTCCTCGATTATTGAGTTAGCCCATGAAATGAAAAAAGGGAGACTGCCAGCTAATATTACTCAACAGCAAAAGGACCGCTCTTTTTTTGCCTGTCAGACCAATCAAATTGCTGAAGTCATTGAAAAGGTTGTCTCAAATGCAAAGAAAAAAGGTTACACGGCAAAAGATGTTCAAGTGTTAGCCCCAATGTATAAAGGACCTGCTGGAATCGACCGATTAAATGTCCTATTGCAGGAAATTTTTAACCCGAACGTTGGTAATACAAAAAAAGAACTTGTCTTTGGGGAAGTGAAGTACCGAATTGGCGATAAGGTTTTACAATTGGTCAATCAACCTGAAAACCATGTATTTAATGGCGATATGGGTGAGATCATTTCGATTTTCTCGGCAAAGGAAAATACCGAGAAACAGGATATGCTGCTTGCTTCCTTTGATGGCAATGAGGTTACTTACACCAGACAGGACCTGAATCAAATCACTCATGCATTTTGCTGCTCGGTTCATAAGTCTCAAGGCAGTGAATTTCCAATTGTCATATTGCCGGTTACAAGAAGCTATTATCGGATGCTACGTCGTAATTTAATTTACACAGCCATTACTCGTAGTAAACAATTTCTGATTTTATGTGGTGAAGTCGATGCTCTACGATTAGGGGTCGAACGGACGGATGAACAGAATCGCAATACTACCCTATGTGAAAAGATAAAGGCACAATTTACAACTGAGCAGACTCATGTTGAAACGTTGGATGATGAAACTTTATTATTTGAACAACGTTTATTCGAAGTTGACCCAATGATTGGTATGGAAAACGTTTCACCTTATGATTTTCTCGAGGATGGCTCAAACTAAAAATGTTCGAAAAGGGTGGGATGCTTTTTGCGAACATTTTCTTTACTAAAAGGTCTACCGATTTACGAAATGAAAAAAGGAAAAAGGATAGGCGAGGTTTGTGATCTTTATATTTCTAACGACGGATTAGTCAAAGGGCTAATTGTCAAAAAGGGCGGTTTTTTTAATAAAAATCAGGTCATTGATATCGAGAAAGTCGCTTCTTTTGGTGCGGATGGGGTTATGATTGCCGATGACCAAAAATTAAAGGCTTTGGATGAGCCTCTAAATTATACACTGGAGCATAAGAATCCCCTACAAGGTAAAGTAGTCATCACCACTGAAGGTGCGAAGCTTGGGATTCTTCATGATGTATATTTTATGGAGGAAGTGGGCACGATTATAGGGTATGAGATATCGGATGGCTTCTTTTCGGATATCACCGAAGGTAAGCAAGTCGTAAAGACATCTGAATCGCCCGCGATCGGAGAAGATGCCATCATCGTCAAGGTTAAATAACGTGAGGTGTCTTTCTTATGATGAAGTGTCCAAATTGCCAAAGCAAAGATATTGGAAAAATCGGGATCAATCAGTACTATTGCTGGAGCTGCTTTATCGAGCTTTCTTTGGCAAAAGGTATCATTTACACCCACCAAGTGGAAGAAGATGGTAGTTTAAGCTCGTTAGATGACCTTTTTGATGAAGAGGACCGTCGTTACAGCGTGTAAAACTAACTTGGAAGAGGTGGAACGATTATGAATAGAATGGTAACCTCTGCAATTGCCATTGGTGCTGGCATGGTTGCATACAACTACGCGAAAAAAAATAATTTAATGTCAAACCGCCAAATGCGCAAAATGGCTAAACGTGTAGCGAGAATGTTTTAATAATAACTGACTCAGGATATTACATCTTGAGTCAGTTTTTTTATGAATATTTCCCCTCCTATGTTAAAAACTATACGAGTAAAGGGGGGATGAGTATTGGATATACGGTTAAAGTGGTTTTATCGCTTAGGTTTTCTCCTTTTATTGTTTGTGGTAATTTATTTTTTTCTGAAAATCAACATCGTCTGGCAGCCGATTTTAATGCTAATTTTTACAGTCATTTTTCCTTTCCTTGTGGCATCTTTAATAACTTATTTACTTCACCCACTCGTTGAAAAAATTCATCATATGGGCATTCATCGTGGCTTAGCGGTAGTGATTATTTATGCACTTTTTTTTGGTGGGGTAGGGCTGGCTCTCTATAAAGGGATTCCAGCCTTTATTCACCAAACAAAAGACCTTGCTGAAAACCTGCCGGGATTCACGAATCAATATCGTTTTTGGCTTGAGGAAATCCAACAAAAAACCTCCCAATGGCCCATGGGGATTCATGAAAAAATTGAAAATGGTATTGTTAGTTTTGAAAAGAGAATTGAAACTATCCTATCAAGTGTACTAAACAGTACAATGAATGTACTTAATTCGCTATTCATCATCATGATTATCCCATTTATTGCCTTTTATATGTTGAAGGATATAAATGTAATAAAAAAATCAGCTTGGTACTTAACTCCTCGGAAATGGCGCCAGCCAGGAATTCATTTCTTACGAGCTGTTAATGAATCACTTGGTAACTATATCCGAGGTCAATTAATCGTCTGCTTAATAGTAGGAACTTCATCGGCATTGCTATTTTGGATTATTGATATGAAATATCCGCTATTGCTAGGATTTATCATCGGAGTTACGAATGTCATACCTTATTTCGGTCCGATTATTGGAGCAATTCCTGCAGTTATCATCGCTGCAACTGTCTCGGTTAAAATGGTCATTTTTATTGTTATCATCGTCTTTGGCCTACAATTTCTAGAAGGTAACATTTTATCACCGATCATAGTCGGAAAAAGTCTTCATATGCACCCGTTAATGATCATGTTGGCCTTAATCGCGGGTGGCGAAGTGGGAGGAGTCGTGGGCATGATATTGGCGGTTCCAATATTAGCTGTAATAAAAATAGCTATACTGCAAATAAGAAATCATTTTATCAAAAAGAATGAACTAGTTGACACGAATGAACGTTGACAAAGGTTTTTTCTATCGCTATAATTCGGCTATAAAGATTGAATTAATGAACATGTTGATGGAACAAGTATGTTATAGACCATTTCGTAGAGAGGGACTCCCAAGGCTGAAAGGGTTCTAAATGAAGGATAACAGAAAGCTAGTCCGGAATGCAGCTAATCCCTGCCGTCATCCGCGTTAAGGAGCTTGAGAGATGAATGAGCTATTTTCATTCATAATCAGGGTGGTACCACGGAGCTCTGGCCTTCGTCCCTGTTTTGGGGATGAAGGCTTTTTTGCGTCTATTTATTTAAAGGAGGATATTAGAATGAAACAATTAACCGGTTCTCAAATCCGCAGCTTGTTTTTAGAATTTTTCAAAGAAAAAGGCCATCAAGTTGAACCTAGCGCACCTTTAGTTCCACATGATGATCCATCCCTATTATGGATCAATAGTGGTGTGGCGACCTTGAAAAAATATTTTGACGGTCGTGTCATCCCGGATAACCCACGGATTACAAATGCCCAAAAATCTATTCGTACCAATGATATTGAAAATGTAGGAAAAACAGCGCGTCACCACACGTTTTTTGAAATGTTAGGAAATTTCTCGATCGGAGAGTACTTCAAGGTCGAAGCGATTGATTGGGCATGGGAATTTTTAACGGACCCGAAATGGATTGGATTCGAGAAGGAAAAATTATCGGTAACGATTCATCCGGAAGATAATGAAGCGTTTGATATTTGGAAAAATAAAATTGGCATCCCTGAAGAGAGAATTATTCGCCTCGAAGGAAACTTCTGGGATATCGGTGAAGGACCAAGTGGACCAAACACGGAAATTTTCTATGACCGTGGAGAAGAATATGGTAATGATATAAATGACCCTGAGCTTTACCCAGGTGGAGAAAATGAGCGTTACCTCGAAGTATGGAACCTAGTGTTCTCGCAATTTAACCATAATCCTGACGGAACCTATACACCACTTCCAAAGAAAAATATTGATACGGGTATGGGGCTAGAGCGGATGGCTTCGGTTGTACAAAATGTTCCAACAAATTTTGATACCGACCTATTTATGCCAATTATTAATGCAACAGAAGAAATTTCTGGTGAAAAATATCGTACGAACAAAGAAAAGGATGTAGCCTTTAAGGTTATTGCTGACCATATCCGTACGGTTGCTTTTGCTGTTGGAGATGGAGCGCTTCCATCAAACGAGGGCCGCGGCTATGTGTTACGTCGATTATTACGTCGTGCTGTTCGCTATGCTAAGCAAATTAACATCAATCGTCCTTTTATGTTTGAATTAGTTCCGGTTGTCGGCGAAATTATGCAGGATTTCTATCCGCAAGTAACAGATAAAACCGAGTTCATTCAAAAGGTTATTAAAAACGAGGAAGAACGTTTCCACGAAACACTACATGATGGGTTAGCGATTCTATCATCGGTAATTAAGAAGGAAAAAGAAAAAGGAAGCGATACAATTCCGGGTGTAGATGTATTCCGCTTGTACGATACCTACGGATTCCCAGTCGAACTAACCGAAGAATATGCCGAAGAAGAAGGAATGAAGGTTGACCATAAAGGCTTTGAAACAGAAATGGAGCTTCAGCGCGAACGTGCTCGTGCTGCACGTCAAGATGTTGATTCCATGCAGGTTCAAGGAGGGGTATTAGGAGACATCACGGTAGAAAGTAAGTTTGTTGGGTATGACCAACCGCAAGCAAACTCTAAAGTCATTGTTCTATTAAAAAATGGTCAGCCGGTTGAAGAAGCAGCGACTGGTGACGAGATTCAATTTATCCTTGATGTGACACCGTTCTATGCTGAAAGTGGTGGTCAGATTGCCGATCGAGGAACGATCGAAGCGGCTAATCTTAAAGTTTTTGTTAAGGATGTTCAAAAAGCACCAAATGGTCAAAACCTACATTCTGCAACAGTGATGGAAGGAATTTTAACCGTAAACCAAGAGGTTGTTTCAACAGTAGATGTTGATAATCGTGGAAAAATTATTAAAAATCATACCGCTACTCACCTTTTGCACAGAGCACTAAAAGACGTACTTGGAGAGCATGTAAACCAGGCGGGCTCATTAGTAGAACCAGATCGCTTACGATTCGACTTCTCTCATTTCGGGCAAATTACCGGAGAGGAATTAGAGCGCATTGAAAAAATGGTCAATGAACAGATTTGGAAGAGCATTTCTGTGGAAATTGACAACATGCCGATTGCTGAGGCAAAAAGTATGGGAGCAATGGCCTTATTCGGAGAGAAGTACGGAGATATTGTTCGAGTTGTTCGAGTAGCCGATTACAGTATTGAGCTTTGCGGTGGCTGCCATGTGCCGAACACATCTGTTATTGGCATGTTTAAAATTGCCTCAGAAGGAGGAATCGGTGCAGGTACCCGAAGAATTGAAGCGGTAACAGGTGAAGAAGCTTATAAGCTGTTAAATTCTCAAATTGGTTTACTAAAAGAGACTGCTGAAAAATTAAAGTCGAATCTGAAAGACGTTCCAAGCCGAGTTGAGTCGCTTTTAGTCGAAATGAAGCAACTACAAAAGGAAAATGAATCACTAGCAGCAAGATTAGGTAATATTGAAGCAGGGAACCTTGTTTCAAAGGTGAAAGAAATTAATGGTGTTAAGCTATTAGCGGCAAAGGTTCAAGCAAGCGATATGAATAATTTACGCAACATGGCTGACGAATTAAAGCAGAAGCTCCAATCAGCGGTTATCGTTTTAGGAAGCGTTACGGATGGTAAGGTTCAGTTAATCGCAGCAGTTACAAGTGATCTCAATGCAAAAGGCTATCATGCGGGTAAAATTATTAAAGAAGTGGCCGTTCGTTGTGATGGCAGCGGTGGTGGTCGTCCCGATATGGCACAGGCTGGCGGGAAGGACCCGATCAAGCTTGATAGCGCCTTAAACTTTGTAGAAGAATTTTTACTAACGGTTTAAGTTTTACATTGGGACAAACTAGTGTAGAATGAAGATAACCAATAACAATTGTATCGCTATGATTCAATTAAGCGAGGTGCGAAAGTCATGAGCTCATTTGATAAAACGATGAGATTTAGTTTTCCTGAAGAACCGTATGAACATGATGTAAATGAGGTATTATGGAAAGTATACGAGGCGCTTCACGAAAAAGGGTACAATCCAATTAATCAAATTGTCGGTTATTTGCTTTCAGGGGATCCAGCATACATCCCGAGACACCAGGATGCGAGAAGTATCATCCGCAAGCTTGAAAGAGACGAAATCATTGAGGAATTGGTTAAGTCTTATTTAAAGAAACATCGTGAGGGGTAATTATGCGTGTAATGGGTCTTGACGTCGGCTCGAAAACAGTCGGCGTAGCGATTAGTGACGAACTTGGCTGGACAGCTCAAGGGCTTGAAACGCTAAAAATTGATGAAGAGCAAAATTCATTTGGCTTTGATCAGCTAGGCAAACTCATTCAAGATTATCAAATTGACAAAGTCGTCGTGGGCCTTCCGAAAAATATGAACGGAACGATTGGTCCACGCGGCGAGGCAAGTCAGCGGTTTGCCAAAGGCCTTGAGGAAAGGTTTGGGGTAAACGTCATTCTATGGGATGAACGTTTAACCACAATGGCTGCAGAACGGGTTTTACTAGAAGCCGATGTAAGTCGAAAAAAACGAAAAAAAGTCATTGATAAAATGGCGGCTGTCATGATCCTGCAAGGGTATCTTGACAGTAAAAATTAATGAGGTGAAAAACATGAACAACGGCGAAAAAAACATTACAGTCATTGATGAGAATGGAAATGAAACACTTTGTGAAATCCTTCTTACGTTTGACTCAGAAGAATTTGGCAAATCATATGTCCTATACACTCCTGTAGGAACTGGTGATGATGAGGAAGAAGAAATGGAAATTCATGCATATTCCTACACACCAGGTGAAGGCGAAGAGGGCGGCGAACTAATGCCAATCGAAACCGAAGCAGAGTGGGATATGATCGAAGAAATGGTTAATACCTTCTTTGATGAGCAAGAAGAGGATGAAGAATAAGAAAAATTAGTAAGCTGGCCCATCGGCCAGCTTTTTTGT
This sequence comes from Pseudoneobacillus rhizolycopersici, assembly GCF_054786815.1. Taxonomy (NCBI): domain Bacteria; kingdom Bacillati; phylum Bacillota; class Bacilli; order Caryophanales; family Bacillaceae; genus Pseudoneobacillus; species Pseudoneobacillus rhizolycopersici. The sequence continues at coordinate 40,819 of NZ_JBTOOE010000002.1, forward strand.
ATAAAATCAATCAATTTACTGGAAAAACCTACATTTTTCGAATATATACCTAATATTTCTACAAAATTAGCTAGAAAATATAGTATAATGTTCGAGAAACTTTAAGTAGGGGAAATGACAATTTATCCCTGTTTATGTAGGGGGAAGAAATGCCATGGACAACAAAAAAGATAAAAAAGAAAATGCTCGTGAAAAATTACTCGAGCATCACAAGGAAGCAAAAATTGCTCGGAAAATCGTTTTTATCATTACGACAATCATATTTTTGATTGTAGGAAGTGTTTTAGTTGGTGGGTATTTATATATATCTTCGGCTTTAAAACCAGTTAATCCAGAAAGTACATCTCAAAAGAATATTGATATTCCAATTGGTTCATCGGTAACAGGTATATCTCAAATACTTGAAAATAATGGGATTATTAAAAATGCAAAGGTTTTTAAATATTATGTCAAATTTAAAAACGAATCCGGTTTTATGGCAGGTGAATATCAACTTAGTCCATCTATGGAAATTCCAACGATTATTGAAAAGCTGAAAACCGGAAAGGTCAATAAAGAAGTTGCTTTTAAAATAACACTTCCAGAAGGGTTACAACTTACACAAATTGCCGAAATCATTGCCAATAAAACGGATCGAGAACAAAAGGACATCATAGCAACTTTAAATGACCCAAAATTTATTAAAGAGTTAATGAAGAAATATCCTGATTTGTTGACCGACGAAATATTAGCAAAAGACATCAAATATCCGTTAGAAGGCTATTTATACCCAGCAACTTATTCCTTTCATCAGAAGGATCCCAGTATTGAAGAAATCATTTCCGATATGCTAGAAAAAACGGCAGAAGTATTAAGTCAATATTCTGTCGAAATGGAGGAGCAAAAATATACTCCACATAAGTTGTTGACACTGGCATCACTAATTGAAGAAGAAGCTACAGAACAAGTTGATCGTCATTTAATTGCCAGCGTGTTTTTCAATCGCCTCAAGATTGGAATGCCTTTGCAAACAGATCCGACCGTCCTCTATGCACATGGAAAACATAAGGCTAGGGTATTATATAAGGATTTAGAAATTGATTCTCCATATAATACCTACAAAGTATCAGGATTACCGCCTAGCCCGATTGCAAATGCCGGAACAATGTCGATTGAAGCATTACTATTCCCTCAGGAAACAGACTATTTATACTTTTTAGCCACATCTGAAGGGGATGTTTTATTCTCGAAAACCTTAAATGAACATAATCAAAAAAAGGCTCAATTTATTACTAATAATTAATTTTGAAAATTAGGAATGCAGAATTATTAGCATTCCTAATTTTTTTGTGATAAAATAATTCAAGTGTTTTAATACATGTTTCGGTTAGCGTTAACTGCAGCTGTGTGAGTTCGAAGTTATTCGTATATCCACCTGTGAACGCTTTTTTTCATGTCTAAATAACTAGAGGTGATGCAGCTTGATCGATGAAAAGTTGCAAACATATATTGAAAAAAAAATAAAGCCAAGAAATGATTTATTAGCGGAAATGGAAAGGTATGCCAAAATTGAGAAAGTGCCGATAATGGAACTAATCGGAGTTGAAACACTTTTACAAATCCTTCGCATTCACAAACCCAAGACCATTCTGGAGGTCGGAACAGCCATTGGTTACTCAGCTCTAAGAATGTCTTATGTTTTACCCGATGCGAAAATTATCACGATTGAACGTGATGTAGAGCGGGCTGACCTAGCTCAAAGCTATATAACTCGGGCCGGAAAAACCGCTGATATTATAATTGTTAAAGGCGATGCTCTTGAAGTAGAAGAAGTAATTCAATCCTATGCTCCGTTTGATGCTATTTTTATCGATGCGGCTAAAGGCCAATATCATCGGTTCTTTGAATTATATTCAAAGTTTTTGAGTGAACACGGGCTTGTGATTACTGATAACATTTTATTTAAAGGTTTAGTATCCGAGGAGCAAATTGAAAATAAGCGTATTCGTAGCTTAGTAAAAAAAATTGATGGCTATAATGATTGGTTAATGAATCATCCTAATTTTGAAACGGCAATCCTCCCAGTTGGTGATGGAATTGCGATTAGTACAAAGAGGTGAAAGAGATGGGAAAACCCGAATTGTTAGTAACTCCAATAAATGTTGAAAATCTTCGTTCTTTAATTGAAGCGGGAGCAGATGCTTTTGTCATTGGGGAACAGCGATATGGCTTAAGACTTGCAGGTGAATTTAGCCGTGAGGAAGTAAAGGAAGCCATTGAAGTAGCTCATGCTCATGGTAAAAAAGTTTATGTCTCTATGAATGCTATTTTTCATAACGAAAAAGTGGACGAGCTTAGCGATTATTTGCAGTTTTTAAAGGAAGTAAAGGCTGATGCCGCCATTTTTGGTGATCCTGCTGTCTTAATGGCACAGAGGGAATTTGCACCGGATTTACCGTTGCATTGGAATACCGAAACGACAGCAACGAACTGGTTTACCTGTAATTATTGGGGAAAACGCGGTGCGAAGCGTGCAGTATTAGCTCGTGAAATCAATATGGATGCTATTATTGAAATAAAAGAAAATGCTGAGGCTGAAATTGAAATCCAAGTTCACGGGATGTCTGCGATGTTCCAATCAAAGCGTTCTTTACTTGGTCATTACTTCCAATACCAAGGCAAGACGATGGAAATTGAAAAAGGCAAGCAACAAAAAAATTTGTTCCTTCATGATAAGGAGCGTTCCAATAAATACCCGATTTTTGAGGATGAAAATGGAACCCATATCATGAGTCCAAACGATATTTGCATTATCGATGAGCTAGGCGAATTATTAGAAGCAGGAATTGATTCTTTTAAAATTGATGGAATTCTCCATTCTCCGGAATATATCGTTGAAGTGACAAGACTATATCGTGAAGCGATTGATTTATTTTTTGAAGATCAAGACCTTTACGAGGATAAAAAGGCTGATCTTCTAGCAAAAATTGAAGAGATTCAACCGGAAAATCGTCCTTTGGACACAGGATTTTTCTTTAAAGAAACTGTTTATTAATATAAGGAGGAAGTAAACAATGGTGATGACGAAACAACCGATTTCAGAAATCGTTAACGGAAAACGTGTAATTGTGAAAAAGCCTGAATTACTTGCTCCAGCTGGTAATTTAGAAAAGCTTAAGATTGCGGTTCAATACGGAGCTGATGCAGTATTTATCGGCGGACAAGAATATGGTCTCCGTTCCAATGCTGATAATTTCACCTTCGAAGAAATGAAGGAAGGCGTTGAATTTGCGAAAAAATATAACGCACGAATTTATGTAACGACAAATATTTTTGCTCATAATGAAAATATTGATGGAATAGATGAGTATTTAGAAGGTTTACAAGAGGCTGGAGTAGCAGGGATCATCGTTGCCGATCCACTCATTATTGAAACTTGTAAAAGAGTAGCTCCAAAGCTTGAAATCCATTTAAGTACACAACAATCGCTTTCTAACTGGAAGGCAGTCCAATATTGGAAAGAAGAAGGATTAGAGCGAGTCGTATTGGCGCGGGAAACTTCTGCTGAAGAAATACAATTAATGAAAGAGAAGGTTGATATTGAAATTGAAACCTTTATTCATGGGGCGATGTGTATCGCTTATTCTGGACGTTGTACGTTAAGTAATCATATGACTGCCCGTGACTCCAATCGTGGCGGCTGCTGTCAATCCTGTCGTTGGGACTATGATTTATATGAACTGACAACTGAAGAGGAAAAGGCGCTCTTTAAGGATGACGATGCTCCATTTGCGATGAGCCCGAAAGATCTGAAGTTAATTGAATCGATTCCACGCATGATTGAATTGGGAATTGATAGTTTAAAAATTGAAGGACGGATGAAATCGATTCATTATATTGCAACAGTTGTAAGTGTGTATCGTAAAGTAATTGATGCTTACTGTGCAGATCCGGATAATTTTAAAATTCAAAAAGAGTGGCTGGAAGAACTTGATAAGTGTGCAAATCGTGATACCGCTACTGCATTCTTTGAAGGGGTTCCTGGGTATAAAGAGCAAATGTTTGGAAATCATAGCAAAAAGACAACCTTTGATTTTGTTGGATTAGTGCTTGATTATAATCCTGAAACACAAATGGTAACACTTCAGCAACGTAATCATTTTAAGCCTGGTAGTGAAGTGGAATTCTTTGGACCGGAAATTGAGAATTTTACGATGGTTATTGAAAAGATTTGGGATGAAGATGGGAATGAGCTTGATGCAGCACGTCACCCACTACAAATTGTTCAATTTAAGGTTGACCAACCGGTATACCCTAACAACATGATGCGAAAGGAGATTTAATTAGAATGAAACGCAAACCTGTTGTTATCGGTGTAACTGGTGGATCTGGCTCCGGAAAAACTAGCGTTACAAAAGCCATTTATGAATCGTTTAAAGATCATTCTATTTTGATGTTGGAGCAAGATTATTATTATAAAGATCAAAGTCATCTTCCTTTTGAAGAACGATTGAAGACAAATTATGACCATCCCCTTGCTTTTGACAATGACTTACTAATCGAGCATATTGGTAAATTGTTAAACTTTGAATCGATTGAAAAGCCAGTCTATGATTATGCTCTTCATACAAGATCAGATCAAGTTATCCATGTAGAGCCTAGAGATGTAATCATTCTCGAAGGTATTTTAGTGCTCGAAGACGAGCGCCTTCGTAATTTAATGGATATAAAATTATTTGTTGATACGGATGCTGACCTCCGAATCATTAGACGTCTGCAAAGGGATATCCAAGAGAGAGGTCGTTCGATGGATTCCGTTATAAACCAGTATATCGATGTGGTGAGACCAATGCATAATCAGTTTATTGAACCTACCAAGCGATATGCTGATGTGATTATCCCGGAAGGCGGACATAACCATGTGGCAATTGATTTAATGGTAACAAAAATTCAAACAATTCTTGAACAAAAGTCATTTTTATGAAACAATAGCATAGATAATCAATAAACTCTGTTCTTTTTATATAAAAGAAAGTATAATCTTATCATCTGTAACAGAGCATCGCGCACAATTTGTGCGCGAATTATTTACATATAAATGTAAGCGCAATCTATCGGGGGATTGTGAAAACTAGAAGGAGTGAATATTGTTGACAGAAAAAGTATTTCCAATGACCCTAGCAGGGAAAGAAAAATTAGAGCAAGAGCTTGAATATTTAAAATCGGTCAAACGAAAAGAAGTTGTGGAGCGTATTAAAATTGCCCGCAGTTTTGGGGACTTATCCGAGAATTCTGAGTATGATTCCGCAAAGGAAGAACAGGCATTTGTGGAAGGCAGAATCACGACAATTGAAAATATGATTCGCAATGCTAAAATTATCAATGATTCTGAAGTTACAGATTCGGTTACTTTAGGAAGCTCAGTTACATTTGTTGAACTTCCTGATGGGGAGGAAGAAACCTATATTATCGTAGGTAGTGCAGAAGCTGATCCGTTTGAAGGGAAAATTTCAAACGATTCTCCAATTGCGAAAAGTCTAATGGGCAAAAAAGTTGGTGAGGAAGTGACCGTTCAAACTCCTGGTGGAGATATGGTCGTAAGAATCACTGAAATTAAATAATTTTTTAAAGGGACTTATCTTTTTAGGATAGTCCTTTTTTTTCACATCCAAATAGTTTGAATTTTGCATTTTTCGTCAACACTTTTGACGAGGTGTTAAAAAATGATTTGGAAGAAACGAGCAATTATATCTCTTTGTTTTTGGCTATTTGGCATTTCATTTTTAATAGGAAGATTAGTACAGATTCAGTTAGTTTTAACAGATGATTTTACCAAGCACCATATAAATTTAATAGAGGCAAGTGTAGATCAACGATCACAAGAAATGATTGTTGACCATGGAAGAGGAATTTTTATCGACCGAAATGGAGCTTTGTTAACCCAGGAAAAGCTTCCAGTGTTAATACTATTTCCGTTTCTACAGAAAATGGCATGGGATATTGAAAAAGTTGCAAGTATCTTGGGTGTTTCAAGCTCTGTATTAAAACAAGAGATTGAAAGGAATCAGAAACCCTTTGCTTTTGGGGAACGAAAACCAATCCTCTTATCAAAAGACCAGATGGATAAAATTAATGCACTGAAAATTCCTGGAGTTTTTGCCGTTCAGAAAAAATACAATTTAGCCTCTTACCCGGCAGAGCAATTAATCGGGATTGTTCGTGAGAATCCGTCTGAATTAAAAAGACGTTACCCCGAAAAAGAATTGTCCAATCAAACTTTAATCGGCGTTTCAGGGATGGAAAAAAGTTTCGATGAATTTTTATTACCGGAAGGCAAATCAAAGCTTGTCTATCATGTTGACGGAGATGGAGCGCCATTATTTGGGATCAATGTAAAATATGTTGACCCCGCTAATCCATTTTATCCAGTCAATATTAAAACAACCATTGATCGAGATTTTCAGAAGTTGGCAGAGGAGTTGGTTGACCAATCTGGGATAAAAAAGGGTGGCTTGGTTTTATTAGACATCCAAACTAATTCTGTACTTGCTTCGGTTTCCAGGCCGAATATCAATCATAAAGATCCATACGATGGTTTAGGGATGCATAATATGATGGTCGAACCGCAAATAGTCGGCTCGATTTTTAAAACAGTCGTTGCTGCTGCTGCGATTGATTATGATTTGGATAATCCGAGTCGTCTATTTGATTGCAATGTGATTAACGGGAAACCAGATTTACAACATCAATATGGAAATTTAAACTTTAGCAATAGTTTTGCTAGAAGTTGTAATAATACCTTTGGAACATTAGCGAGAGAACTGCGTGATATTGACCCCAATATAGTAGAGGATTACGCCTCACGCTTAGGCTTAACTGAAAAGGTTGGCTGGACTGGTGATGTCTATCATTTGGAAGCATTTCAGCAATTAAAGGATGAAGTGAAAGGTCGAGTCTTCACCTCTGATGAGGAGAAAAAGGATAAAAACTTTGTATATTATTCTGGTATTGGCCAGCATGAAGTGAGATCAACCCCGTTAGCAATTGCCAACATGATGGCAACCATTGCCCGTGGTGGAAAAAAAGAAATGGTTCGAGTTGCCACAAAAATTGAATATAAAGATAGAACGACCATGCTTGAGTTTGAAAAAAAGAGTCTACCAGGGAAAACAATCGAACCATATACAGCAATGAAACTGCAAAAACTACTGCGGGAAGTTGTTACGAATGAAAATGGAACAGGTAGATGGTTTGTTGACTTGCCTTATGAAGTAGCCGGAAAATCAGGAACGGCACAAACCGGTGTCGTCGATGAAACCAATCAAGAGCTCCATAATAAGTGGTTTGCCGGCTATTTCCCTTACAGAAACCCTCACTATGCCCTTGTAACTGTCAATTTAGCTGTTCCTGCAGATAAAGGTGGGGTAAATCCTTTGTTTGCTAATATGGTTAAAGCGATATATGAAAAGGAACAGGAGGGGTTTTAATCTCCTTTTTAGCTTATTTCTTCATGTTCAAGCAAAAAAATGATAAAATAAAAACCATCGTGTGATAAATAGTTAGAAAGCAAGGGAGAGAGGAAAGTGAAACATAAACAGTTTGAGTTCAATGGCGCTTCTCGATCAACCCAAAGGGCGAAACGAAGAAAAACAAATCTAATTCTAAATAGTTTAATTGTTATTGTTCTGCTTCTAATCGTCATCGTTTCTTACTCCATTTTCTTTGGCGGTGACGATAAAGCTTCCAATCCAGTAGGTGGTCAAAATACGGAAACAACTGATAAAAATAATCATGACAAAGCTAAAGAAGAGGATAGTAATAAACAAGTAGATAAAGGCTCTAATGAAAATATGCCAGTTGAAGATGGTGAGGAAACGAACTCTGAATCAACTACAGATAGAGAAGATTCTAGCTCTGATAGTATGACACCCGTCGAGCCTGAAACTAATGATGTAGTTCAAGAAGGTGGAACCGATTCAAATGTGAAATCAACGATCACGAATCCAAATTGGCAGCCAGTGGGTACTGTACAAACAGGGGAACACGTAACCGTTTATGATAATAGTTCCGTTGATTGGCAAGAAATGTTGACAGCGATTTCCTACGGTACCGGACTCGACCCTTCCAACATGACTGTCTGGTTTCTTGGGAGAGACAAACAAGGTGGGGCTAACCAATCCGTAGCAACCGTCTCTTCGAAAGACAACTCCATCAACTATCGTGTTTATATCCAATGGATTGATAGCCAAGGTTGGAAACCTACCAAAATTGAAGAGCTACACGTGAACGACAAAAGATAACGAAATGCAAAGTCTGATCTTCAGTGGAAGATCAGGCTTTTTTTAATTGATTGTTTTTTATGTTTGTGGTAAATTGGGAACAGGTTTTATTTTAATTCATAGTATATCTATAGGAATTGTTATATATATAATATTGGAGAGTGGAGAGTATGGGTCGTGAATTTTTGGATTTATTTGAGCAGTGGGCAAATTATTACGATGATACGGTTTTTGGACGTGATGAAGAATATAAAGAGGTATTCTTACATTACGATCACATCTTAAATGAAGTCACAAAACGCTCATTTGGTCATGTGGTTGAATTTGGAGTAGGTACAGGTAATCTCACTTCAAAACTCCTTGGCCAAGGCTTGGTGGTAACAGGGATCGAACCGTCACCGGCAATGCGTAAGCTTGCCAGTGAAAAGCTAGGAGAGCGCGCTCAAGTTTTAGATGGTGATTTTCTCGACTTTCCGGAGCTTAACACAATAAATACTTTCGTTTCTACCTATGCCTTCCACCACTTGACTGACCTAGAAAAAGAACAAGCAATAGAGAAATATGGTAAGTTATTAGCTTCTGGTGGTAAAATAGTCTTTGCGGATACGATGTATGAGTCTGAGGAAGCTTATAAAAGAGCAATTGAAGACGCGTCATCAAAGGGCTTTATGAATCTGGCAACAGATCTTAAAACGGAATACTACACGACAATCCCCATTCTAAGAGCCATACTCGAAAAGCATGGATTTCAAGTCCGTTTTAATAGATGCAATGATTTTGTCTGGATTTTAGAGGCTGAAAAAATGTAAATGAAAGAGGTATTGGAAGTAATGAAAATAGCCATCATTGGAGCAATGGAAGAAGAAGTAACCCTACTACGAGATCATATTGATAATAAGCAGCAATCAACTGTTGCTGGATATGAGTTTACAGCCGGAATTATGGATGGTGCAAATGTTGTCTTACTAAAATCGGGAATCGGCAAAGTAAACGCGGCTATGTCGTCAACGATTTTATTAGAAAAATTTCAACCTGATGTCGTTATTAACACTGGTTCAGCCGGTGGGTTTCACCCAGATTTGAACGTAGGGGACGTTGTTATTTCATCTGAGGTTCGTCATCATGATGTCGATGTTACAGCGTTCGGTTACGAATATGGTCAGGTACCACAGCTTCCTGCGGCATTTACTGCCGATGAGAAGCTTGTTCAAATTGCCGAAGAGGCTGCCAATGAAATTAACGATATTCAAGTAGTAAAAGGAGTCATTGCAACAGGAGATACATTTATGCATGATCCAGTACGCGTAGAATTTGTGCGCGGAAAGTTTAATGATCTTCAGGCGGTTGAAATGGAAGCAGCGGCCATTGCTCAAGTAGCTTATCAATTTGGCATCCCATTTGTTATTATCCGTTCATTATCGGATATTGCTGGCAAAGAATCAGATGTATCGTTTGAACAATATCTAGAAAAGGCAGCCGTTAATTCAGCAAACCTTGTTATGAAAATTGTCAAGGAGATACATGAGCAACAATAATTAGTTAATAAAGGAATGACATCACACGTGAAGGTTTTTCAGAATGTTCATCAATTAATTGGTCATACTCCTGTAGTGGCTATCAACCAATTCCCTCTCCCAAAAGGAGTTCGCCTATATGCAAAGCTGGAATTTATGAATCCAGGTGGAAGTGTCAAAGATCGCCTTGGCTTGGAACTATTAAAAGAGGCGGTAGAAAGTGGCAAGCTTCAAACAGGGGGAACCCTAATTGAACCAACAGCAGGAAACACCGGCATTGGTCTTGCGTTGGCTGCCTTAAACTCAGGCTATCAAGTCATCCTATGTGTTCCTGAGAAATTTAGTATCGAGAAACAAGAGCTAATGAAGGCTCTAGGGGCAAAAATAATCCATACTCCAACATCGGAGGGGATGACAGGAGCAATTACCAAAACGAAAGAGCTTTTAAAGGAGATTCCAAACTCGTATAGTCCACAGCAATTTGGAAACCCAGCAAATCCTGAAACGTATTACAAAACATTAGGCCCAGAATTATGGGAACAGCTTGATGGCCAAATTGATATCTTTGTTGCCGGTGCTGGTACTGGCGGCACTTTTATGGGAACAGCCAAATTTTTAAAAGAAAAAAACCCTAAGGTTAAAACCGTCATTGTTGAACCAGAAGGATCGATATTGAACGGTGGCGAGTCCGGTCCGCATAAAACAGAAGGAATCGGTATGGAGTTCTTACCAGATTATATGGATCGAAGTTATTTTAATGCGATTCATACCGTTTCCGACGTGGATGCCTTCCAACTTGTGAAAGAAGTGGCATTAAAAGAAGGATTGCTAGTAGGTAGTTCTTCTGGTGCGGCATTATTTGCGGCATTGCAAGAGGCGAAAGAAGCACCATCAGGTACTAATATCGTGGTTATATTTCCAGATGGTAGTGAAAGATACTTAAGTAAAAAGATTTATGAAGGTGGGATTTAAACATGCGGCAAAAAACAAAGCTTATTCACGGTGGAATTAGCAGTGATCCTCATACGGGAGCGGTATCGGTTCCAATTTACCAAGTAAGTACTTATAAACAAGAGGGTGTGGGTGGTCACAAAGGATTTGAATACTCTCGTACTGGTAACCCTACTCGCCATGCACTTGAAGAGCTCATTAAGGACCTTGAAGGCGGGAAAAGAGGTTTCGCTTTCGGATCTGGAATGGCGGCCATCACGGCTGTGATGATGCTTTTTAATAGCGGTGACCATGTCATTTTAACCGATGATGTGTATGGTGGAACATTCCGGGTCATGACAAAGGTGTTAAATCGTTTTGGTATCGATTCGACTTTTGTAGATACTAGCAACTTAGAAAATATCACAGCTAATATCAAACCTAACACAAAAGCAATCTACCTTGAGACACCGACTAACCCTCTATTAAAAATTACGGACATCGAAGCAGCAGCAAAATTAGCGAAGCAGCATAATCTTTTAACGATTGTGGATAATACATTCTCTACTCCATATTGGCAAACACCGATTGCACAGGGCGCAGATATCGTCCTTCACAGTGCGACAAAATATATTGGCGGACATAGTGATGTCGTAGCTGGCTTAGTGGTAGTGAATGATGAAAAGTTAGGAGAAGACATGCACTTTGTTCAAAACTCCACAGGTGGGGTTCTGGGGCCACAGGATTCATGGTTATTAATCCGTGGAATTAAAACACTAGGCGTACGCATGGAAGAAACGGAAGCAAATACAAAAGCGATTGTTCGATTCCTTCAAGAGCATCCTACTGTGAAAAAGATTTATTATCCTGGCTTGGAGGAACATCCAAATCATGATATAGCCCAAAAACAGGCAAAAGGCTTTGGGGGAATGCTATCCTTCGATGTCGGCAGCGCCGAAGCAGCCGATAAGCTATTAGCAAAGTTAAAATACTTCACTTTGGCTGAAAGCCTAGGAGCAGTGGAAAGTCTGATATCTGTACCAGCGAGAATGACCCATGCCTCTATTCCGACAGAACGTCGGGCAGAACTTGGCATTACTGAGGGATTGGTACGGATTTCTGTTGGAATTGAGGACGTTGAAGATTTAATCGAAGACCTACAACAAGCATTGGGAGAATGATGCTTTACTAGACCATCTAAATTAGATGGTCTTTTTTATAAATAAAAACTGCTAACATTTACAAAGTCCATTCCCTTATCACCTGTGGTAAAGTAGATTCGTAATGTAATAATTTCATAGGGTGATGAAGAATGAAAAATATATACGAAAAAATGGCCGATTACTACCGATTTGCCAGCATACTGTTAGCAATGGGAGTGTTCTTTTATTTTGGCATGATTATTCCAGCAGAGGAATTGACAACGACAAGCCAATTACTTAGTGCCGGGGGCTCAATAATCTCCCTAGTGTTCTCAATCCTGTTTTTCTATTTGTCAAAAAAATATCGAAAGGTATTAGAGGAATCAGAAGAAGGACAAGAATATTTGATGAAAAAATAGCGCTATCCATCTGCGTTATTTTTTTTTTGTTTAAAAAAGGCAAAAAAAGGGTTTACAACTTATAGGTTTGTGGTTATAATTACCAAGGTAAGCAAAAATTTCTTATTGAGGAGGTTGAATGATGAAAAACTTATCTTTATTACTTAATGAACTTCATATGAACGACACACATTCGACCTATGGGAATGTTATTGCTTAACGTCTATTAATGAACGATTATGCTAACTTATGCCGCAGGGAGAGTTGTGCCCAGCGGTATTTTTGTGCCTAATTTTACCGCAGGGGTATCTTCCTGCGGTTTTTTGTGTGCAAAAAATCTTTATAAAGCTTTTAAAGGAGGTGAGACTTGTTATGATATTAAATATTTTGTTTTTCACCATTAAGATTAATAAACGTCAATGGACCGTTTCAGAAGTTCAACAATATGAAATGCTGAAACAGTTTGAAGAAGAAAACAGAAACCGTCAAGCCACGGTCATTCGGATGTATTAGTAATTAGTTAAAAAAATTTCAAAGGTGGTGAGAAGAATGACCCTAAATATTTTGTTTTTTACGATTACAATCGGTAAACGTGTGTTGAGTAATGAGGAATTTTTACAATACGAAATGATGAAAAAGATTGAAGAAGACAATCGGAATCGTCTAGCCTATTTTCCACGAATGTTTTAATTTGGAATGATACAGCATTTAATAATTGAAGAAAGGTGGTAATAAAAATGATCTTAGTGAAATCAATTTCCAAAAAATGCTTATGGGTGATGAAAGATACTACCTAGTTGTTTATTTTCCAGATATTTTATTCTTGATATAGGATAAACTCTAAGAAATATGTTATGATAATCTAAAAATGGCTGTTTTAAAAATTTACGAAATGAGCCTTTAAAAAGGGGTGGCATAACATGTTTATGATGGTTCTTGGACTAATTATCACCGGTGTAATCGGTTGTGTAATTGCAGCAGAAGTGAGTGTTGATTAGTATTATGTTTTTAAAAGCATTGGCCATGATGGTCGATGCTTTTTTTATTTCTTTTTTACGAACCACAAAACCAATAGTGGTGAGATTTTCCATGCAAAAATATTGTTAAGGACAGACACAATCCTACCTTGGCTTACATAGGAATTAGTTATAGGCAAAAGTCCTTTTAGTGGAGGTGTTAAAATGTCCGGCATCTTAACAGCACTAGGCTTTTTAGTGAAAGAAATAATTTTCCTAGTCTCGTTTGTGAAAAATAATGCTTTTCCTCAGCCATTGTCAGCAGCGGATGAGCGCGAGGCATTAAAAAAGATGGCAAACGGTGACCCAGATGCAAGAAATAAGTTAATTGAACATAATTTACGGCTTGTTGCGCATATTGTCAAAAAGTTTGAAAACACAGGAGAAGATTCTGAGGATTTAATTTCGATTGGGACAATAGGGTTAATCAAAGCGATTGAGTCCTATTCGGAAGGTAAGGGTACAAAGCTTGCTACCTATGCGGCCCGCTGTATAGAAAATGAAATACTTATGCACTTAAGAGCCTTGAAAAAAACCAAAAAGGATGTTTCCCTACATGACCCTATCGGTCAAGATAAGGAAGGAAATGAAATTTCTTTAATTGATGTATTAAAATCAGAATCCGAAGATGTAATTGATACAATTCAACTTAATATGGAGTTGGAAAAAATAAAGGAATATATCGACGTTCTTGATGAAAGAGAAAAAGAAGTCATTGTCGGTCGATTTGGCCTAGATCTGCAAAAAGAAAAAACACAGCGAGAAATTGCGAAAGAGCTAGGCATATCAAGGAGTTATGTATCTAGAATTGAAAAAAGAGCACTGATGAAAATGTTCCATGAATTTTACCGAGCTGAAAAAGAGAAACGAAAAAAACGGTAACCATTAGGGGGAAGCTTAGGCTTCTCTTTTTTTTGTTTAGCATAGCCCAAACCAAGGCGAAAGCCTTGTCATATCCTATATTAATAGGGGAGAAGGAGGGAAAATAGATGCCTTATGGTTACCCAAGTTTTTATGGATATCCAGCTCCATACCCATACTCATATCCACCCCCATACTGTGCGGGCGGCGGGGCCTGGTTTGCATTCTGGATTATCATTATCATTTTAGTAGCCATCTTTTTTGGTTGGTGGTATTTCAGTCAATGTTTTAGTTGTTGTGAATAAACATATCAAAGAAAAAAAACTTATACTTTTTTGAGTATAAGCTTCAGACTGTAGACAAACTCAGAGAGTTTCGAGTGTGCTACAGTCTTTTTCTATTAAAATAAATTTATACGCTTAAGAATCGTTGATTTCCGCGAAGGGCGAACGCTTTCCGCGGGGTGTGCCTTGAGCCTCCTCAGTCGCTATGCTCCCTGCGGGGTCTCAAGGCGCACACTAGTCCCGCAGGAGTCGTCACCCTTCGCTCCAATCAACTAGTTTCCTGATAAAAACTATGTGGTGACCTACCCCATGATGATAAAATACTAATCCATTAAACGTGATCAATTAGAAATGTTGACTAACGAAAAATTAGTTCCAGAAGGCTCATTCAACGTCATATCTCTGAATTCTATTGAGGAAGAGGCAGAACATCTACTCCACAACTAACGAGATAATACAGCTATGAATTTAAAGAAATTAGCGAATTGGACATGGAAAGTCGCTTAAAGTGGACTCATTAGCAGGTTTTTGAGTCATTATTAGCAGTACACTAAGTTGATTGGAGCGGAAGGCGCTTGACTCCTGGGGGATTAGCGGTTCAGGCGAGACCCCGCAGGAGCGATAGCGACGAGGAGGCTCGGCGAACGCCCCCCGGAAAGCAAGCGCCTGGAGCGGAAATCAACGATTTCACCTGAAATTTCAATTAAAAATGACAAAAAGACATCGAGAGTGTGTATTCTCAATGCCTTTTGTCAACAGTCTGAGCTTATACTTTTTGAGTATAAGCTTTTTTATAGAGAAAAATTTATTTCGTATTTCGTAATATAGAAATGGAAATTTTCCGAAAATATTATTATAATAATATTGTTATCTACATAAAGGAGGATAAGAATGACAACGACTACATATTCTGCTGTTTGGGATTTAGATGTATTTTTTGAAGGTGGAAGTAGTTCCCCCGAGTTCCAAGCACATATTGAAGAAACAAGAAGAAAATTAAGTGTATTTGAAGAAAAGGTAAAGGCATGGGACAGCACTTTTCTTGAAGAAAATAAAAACACCTTACATGAATTATTAGAAGAGTTCCAATTAATAACGAAGGCTTTACGCCAAGAAGGTGCGTTTGTTAGCTGCCTGCAGGCACAAAATATGGCTGACAGAAAAGCGGCAGAACTTCAATCTAGTGTGACTGGATTAAGTGCAGCTTTTCAATCTAGTTTAACGATATTTGATGAAAAATTAGTTTCCTTCTCTCGTGAAGATTGGACCTCTATCTTAGAGGATGAGCGAATTGCTGAGCTAAGGTTTGTTCTTTCTGAGCGTCGTGAACGGGCGACACAAAAATTATCGAAGGAAGAGGAAACGCTTATCAATGCATTAGGAGTCGATGGCTACCATGCATGGGGACAAATGTATGATTTAATCGTTGGAACCGTCCAAATTCCATTTAAAGAAAATGACGAAGTTAAGTACCTATCAGTAGGGCAGGCTGCCAATAAGTTTTCAAGCTCTGATCGTCAAATAAGACAAACCGTTTTTGAAAATTGGGAAAAGGCTTGGGGCGAAAAAGCGGACATTTTAGCGAAAACCCTGAATCATTTGGCAGGCTTCCGCTTAAATGTGTATAAGAAACGAGGATGGGAGGATGTCCTCAAAGAACCGCTTGATATCAACAGAATGAGTAGGAAAACCCTTGATACGATGTGGGAAGTCATTTCTGACTACAAGCAACCGCTTGTTGAATATTTACAGAAGAAAGCTAGCCTTTTAGGTATCGAGAAAGTTAGCTGGTATGATCAGGATGCCCCAATTGGCAATAGTGAAACAAAGCTTTCTTACCAAGAAGGTGCTGAATTTATTCTTGAACATTTTGCTCAGTTTGGCGAAGAAAAAACAAAGTTTGCCAAAATGGCTTTTGAAGAACGTTGGATTGAGGCTGAGGATCGTCCTGGAAAGAGACCAGGTGGGTTCCATACCTATTTCCCAGAGACAGGTAAATCACGAATTTTCATGACGTACTCAGGAACACCATCTAATATTTCTACTCTAGCTCATGAATTAGGACATGGCTTCCATACCTATGCGATGAGAGATTTACATCCATTAAATCGTAATTATGCAATGAATGTAGCGGAAACCGCTTCAACGTTTGCGGAAATGATTTTAGCAGATGCATCTGTTAAAAACGCTTCTACCAAAGAAGAAAAGATTGCACTATTAGACGATAAGGTTCAGCGTTCAGTGGCATTATTAATGAATATCCATGCACGCTTCCTCTTTGAAACAAGATTTTACGAAGAAAGAAAATCTGGAATGGTCAGCGCTGAAAGATTAAATGAGCTAATGGTGCAGGCGCAAAAAGAGGCTTATGGAGATGGATTAGACCAATATCATCCATTGTTCTGGGCTTCTAAGTTGCACTTCTTTAACACAGGGGTTCCATTCTATAACTTCCCTTATACCTTTGGTTACTTATTCTCTTTAGGTATATATGCAAAGGCCTTAGAGGAAGGCAAAGGCTATGAAGAGAAGTACATTGCTTTATTAAAGGATACCGCTTGTATGACTGTAGAAGAACTTGCCAAGAAACATTTAAATGTTGATTTAACAGAGAGAGAGTTCTGGGAGCAAGCCGTTAAGCTTTGTGTGAAAGATGTCGAAGAGTTTTTAGAATTAACGAAATAAGATAGACAAAAAACACATCTCGATCCGTTGAGATGTGTTTTTTTATTAAACCTTTTTAACCTTAAAAGGACTAACCATTAATAACGAGAGAATAATGATAATAAAGAGGAAAAATGGTGGAGGTAGGAAGGGTATGGTCAAATAGCTTAAGGTCAATAAACAACCGGAAACGGTAATAGGGAGGCCAGAAAAGTAGCCATTATTTTCGGTAATATTAAATTTTGCTAGTCGAAATGCACCACAGCCGATATACAGCACTGTAAGAAAAGAACCCGGGCCACCAAATTCATGGAGAATTCCTTGATATATTAATAGTGCAGGGCCTATACCAAATGATATAATATCACACATGGAATCTAATTGTTTTCCTAATTCGGATTCAATTTGCAGTTTTCTAGCGACCATTCCATCAAATCGGTCCGCTAGTGCGGCAATAAAGATCAGTAATAAACATAAATTTAAATTTCCATGCATACAGAAAATAATGGCAAAACCACCCAATGAAAGATTGGTTAACGTTAAAATATTGGCTGTTTGGGTTTTTAATTTTTTTATTGTTTGATCGAATACATCTAAAAAGAACAAATAGGTCCACTCCTCACTCCTTATCATGAAAACGGATTGCATTTTTATTATGATATTTTCCACACGAGGAGATTATGAGTATTGCGGGGGTATAAAAATTGTTGAAACTCTTTTATCGGATGGCGATTGAGCTAACAAATGGAAAATGGTCATCGAACCTGTTAAAGAAATTTGCTCGCTCCCATTTGAGCAGACGCTTCGTTGCTTCTTTTGCAAAAACGTATCGTATTAATACCGATGAAATGGAACAAGCACTTCATGAATATCCGACCTTACATGATTTTTTTATTCGTAAACTAAAAGCAGAGGCCAGACCAATTCACGAAGAGCAAGTAGCAATCGTCAGTCCGGTGGATGCCGTTATCGAGGATATTGGTATCATTGATTCAAACTCCATTATGGAGGTTAAAGGAAAACCATATTCCATCACAGAAATGCTTGGTAGCGAAGAAAAAGCAAAGCCTTATTTAGAAGGTACATACATGATTTTTTATTTGAGCCCTAGCCACTATCATCGAATTCATTCGCCGGTAACGGGTACCGTAAAGGATCAATGGGTGTTAGGGTCAAAATCGTATCCTGTCAATAAGTCGGGGTTAAAATATGGCAGAAGGACATTAGCGAAAAACTACCGTAGTATTACCGAGATTGTCACTCAAGGTAAACAAATAGCAATGGTAAAGGTTGGAGCAATGTTTGTTAACTCTATTGAATTAACTCACCCAAACGAAAGCTTAACAAAGGGGAGTGAAATGGCTTATTTCACGTTTGGTTCGACCGTCATTCTTTTGTTACCGAAAAATCAATTTAAACTTGAAGAGATAATAAATACACCTTATCCCATTAAGGTAGGCGAGAAAATTGGTGAATTTAAACAAGATTCTCAAATAAAAAAGCCCTTGTGACAGGGCTTATATTTTTTAAGATGAAACTTTGATTAAATTTGATAAGGAACGACGATGGATTTCCAATTCAATTAAGGTAATAAATTCTTGACTAAGATTCAATTCTCTTGCTTTAAAATATGATTCAATTAACAGTTCATCTGATAGCTTACGCATATGGCTCCACCTCCATTTTTTAAAAAAACAGGTAATCTTTTATCTATATGTTCATATAATGATAGGTTATCTATTGCTGTAACTTAAATTTATCAAATTTATCCAATAAGAACAACCGTTCTCTTTATCCACAGGATACAGTGGATAACCTGTGATTAAATTGTTTATAATTGGAATAAAGGTAATGAAATTGATGTGTATTATGTGTATAAAGTTATCCACAATGTAGAAGACTCGGAAAATTTGTCGAAAAGTTTTTATTTTTTTTATTCATTTTTTGGCTCTACGTTAAAATTTTGTATCCTGTACAAAAATTAGTTAAAATAGATAGGTTAGTTAACTTAGATGAGGTGTAGAGAAGTTGCTGAAAAAATTTTTACCTGACCAGCATGTGAAAAGTATTTTTGAAATTAAACCTGAAGATTTAAAGGATAAAGGGATAAAAGGGATTATTACCGATTTAGACAATACACTTGTGGAATGGGACCGCCCACAAGCGACACCAAATTTAATTAGATGGTTTGAGGAAATGAAGCAAAGTAATATTAAAGTGACGATTGTTTCTAATAATAACGAAAACCGCGTAAAAGCCTTTTCTGATCCCTTAAATATTCCGTTTATCTTTGAAGCAAGAAAGCCCCTAACCAGAGGATTTTATCGTGCCTTAAAACAAATGGGAATCGAGAAACAGGAGGCAGTGGTTATCGGTGACCAGTTATTAACCGATGTATTAGGCGGCAATCGAGGAGGGTTTCATACCATCCTTGTTGTCCCGGTGGCGAAGACTGACGGAATATTTACGAAGTTTAATCGATTTGTTGAACGAAGAATTTTAAACTGGTTTCGTAGAAAAGGTATGATTCATTGGGAGGAATAGCATTGGAAAACGAGCAATATACATGTTTTGGCTGCGGTGTCAAAATTCAAACTGAAAATCGGGATGCGATTGGATATGCACCACAATCGGCAATAGAAAAAGAACAAATTATTTGCCAGCGCTGTTTCCGTTTAAAGCACTATAATGAAATTCAAGATGTTCATTTGACCGATGACGATTTCTTAAAAATATTAAACCAAATTGGCAAAACGAAAGGACTAATTGTTAAAATTGTTGATATTTTTGATTTTAATGGAAGTTGGCTTCCAGGTTTACACCGTTTCGTTGGTAACAATGATGTCATTCTAGTTGGAAACAAGGTTGATCTACTTCCTAAATCAATCAAGCCTAATAAAGTAATGAACTGGATGAAACAAGAAGCAAAACAACTTGGGCTAAAGCCTCTGGATGTATTTCTAGTTAGCGCAGCAAAAGGTCATTTTATTAAGGAAACCGCTGCTAGAATTGATGAACTTCGAAACGGTCAAGATGTGTATGTCGTTGGCTGTACAAACGTGGGGAAATCAACGTTTATTAATCGAATTATAAAGGAAGTAACAGGTACTGGGGATGTGATTACAACCTCTCATTTTCCGGGTACAACTTTGGATATCATAGAAATACCTTTGGATGATGAAAGGTCATTAATCGATACACCAGGAATTATTAATCATCACCAAATGGCTCATTACGTCGATAAACAGGATTTAAAAGTGATTACCCCGAAGAAAGAGATAAAACCGAAAGTGTATCAGTTAAATGAGGCTCAGACTCTCTTTTTTGGTGGGCTAGCGAGATTTGATTATATAGCGGGAGGGAGAAAATCGTTCGTTGTTTATCTTTCGAATGAATTAATGATTCATCGGACTAAGCTAGAAAATGCCGATGAACTCTATCAGAAGCATGTTGGGGAAATGCTTACTCCACCACGCCCTAATCAATTAGATAGCTTCCCGGAGCTTGTTCGCCATGAATTTATGATTAAGGAAGATAAGACGGATATTGTGTTTTCCGGACTAGGCTGGATTACGGTGAACGAAGCAGGGGTTAAAGTGGCTGCTTATGTTCCTAAAGGTGTTCAAGTTTTACTACGAAAGTCAATTATTTAAGGGTGGGGCTTTCAATGAAAAAATTATATGCGGTAATAGGGGATCCAATAGCTCATTCAATGTCACCTATGATGCACAATGATTTATTTGTGTTTCACAACATTGATGCACACTACCACCCTTTGCTCGTAAAAAAAGAACAGTTACAAGAGGCGATAGTAGGTCTTAAGGCAATCGGGATTTCCGGTTTTAATGTGACCATCCCACACAAAACGAATATCATTCCCTTCCTTGACGAAGTAGACCCATTAGCTGCCGAAATAGGTGCGGTTAATACCGTTGTTAATCAAAATGGAAATCTAGTTGGCTACAATACAGATGGTTTAGGTTTTAAAACTGGATTAAAAGATATCGCTCCTGATTTTGAAACGAAAAAAGTTTTGGTCATTGGTGCAGGTGGAGCGTCAAGGGCAATCTACTATACACTTGCCAAATCAGGTGTGGCACAAATAGATATTTGTAATCGCACCTTAAATAAAGTTGAGGGTTTAATAGAGGCATGTCCCTATCAAATATCCTCACAAGCTTTGACTCTCGAGCAAGCTGAACGAGATTTAGGGCAATATTCGATCATTATTCAAACGACACAGGTTGGAATGGCACCCGATTTCGAATCAATCCCTATACGATTAAATGAACTTCAAAAAGGGACTGTTGTTAGCGACATCATTTATAATCCTCTTGAAACAAGGTTTCTTAAAGAGGCAAAACAAAACGGAGCTATTATTCAAAACGGTATTGAAATGTTTGTCTATCAAGGGGCATTAGCCTTTCAATATTGGACAGGTGTTTTCCCAGATACCAACCGAATGCAACAAAAGGTGTTAAGTCAATTAGGAGGAATACTATGTTAAGTGGAAAACAAAAACGATTTTTACGTTCTAAGGCTCATCATTTAAACCCAATATTTCAGGTAGGGAAGGGCGGAGTGAACGAAAATATGGTGAAGCAAATAGCCGATGCTCTTGAGGCAAGGGAGCTTCTGAAGGTGAGCGTCCTGCAAAATTGTGACGAAGATAAGGATGAAGTTGCCGAACAACTTGCTAATGGCACTAAAGCTGAACTCGTTCAAATTATCGGTAATATCATTGTTCTTTATAAGGAATCGGTTGAAAACAAACAAATCCAATTGCCATAAAACAATGAACGGTAGGGGTGGGAGTTTGAAGAAAATCGCCATTATGGGAGGAACCTTTGATCCTCCACATATTGGTCATTTAATAATGGCCAATGAAGTTTTCTTTCGATTGAAGCTTGATGAAGTCTGGTTTATGCCTAATGGTCAACCCCCACATAAACAAAAAAAGAGTAATTCTACAAATGATGATCGACTTGAAATGCTTCGACTTGCGATTGATGATCATCCTTGTTTCAAAGTTGAACCAATCGAATTAACCCGCAGTGGTCCTTCATATACGATTGATACGATAAAGGTGTTAAAGGACCAATTTCCAAATGACCAGTTTTATTTTATTATCGGTGCTGATATGATTGAATATCTTCCAAAATGGCATAAAATCGATGAGCTAATTCAACTTATCCGCTTCGTTGGCGTGAAACGTCCTGGTTATCAGCATGAAACAATTTATCCGATTATTGATGTGGAGGCTCCGCAGGTTGATATTTCATCAAAAATGATTCGAAATCGGATTAAAAATCAAGAATCGATTCGCTATCTTTTGCCAGAGCGGGTAAGTGAATACATTAAGGAGCATCATTTATATGAATCGTAATCAGGCATTGGAAAGGGTAAAGAAGGAGTTAACTGAGCATCGCTTTACCCATACCGTTGGAGTAATGGAAACAGCTATCGAGTTAGCGAAGAACTACGGGGCAGATCCCAAAAAGGCTGAGTTGGCAGCAATTTTTCATGATTATGCTAAGTTTCGATCAAAGGTTGAAATGCGGCAAATCATTCTGGCAGAGAAAATGGACACAGAGTTATTGTTACATAATGAAGAATTATGGCATGCTCCTGTTGGGGCATACTTAGTAGAAAAAGAGGTTGGTATTTGCGATTCTGAGATTCTCGATGCGATACGTTTCCATACATCTGGTCGTCCGAAAATGACGTTATTAGAAAAAGTGATTTATGTGGCTGATTACATCGAGCCGGGGAGACATTTTCCCGGAGTGGAAGAGGCTAGGGAGTTAGCAATGGTAAATTTAGATGACACCTTGATCAAAGCTATACAAAATACAATCATTTTTTTACTGAAAAAAAACCAACCAATCTACCCGGATACATTCCTGACCTACAATGAGCTTTTAAAAGAAAGGAAGGATAAACGATGAATAAGGAATCTTTAATAAAAGTTGTATTTAATGCTGCAGACGATAAAATTGCTGAAGATATTATCATTTTAAATATGAAAGGTATCTCGGTAATCACGGATTATTTCTTAATTTGTCACGGTAATTCAGATAAACAAGTACAAGCGATTGCAAGAGAAATTAAAGAAAAAGTCGAGGAAAACGGTTATTCCATCAAGCGTATGGAAGGATTTGATGAGGCAAGATGGGTTCTTGTTGACCTTGGTGATATCGTTGCTCATATTTTCCATAAGGACGAGCGCAGCTACTATAATCTTGAGCGTTTATGGGGCGATGCGCCAATCTTGGATGTTAGAAGTGAATTGAATTCATGAGTTATCAGCGATTTGCTTACCTTTATGATACGCTCATGGAGGATGTCCCTTACGATAAATGGCTTGAAACGGTAGAAACTTTCGGTAAACAGTACCATGTGAGCGGGAAAAAGCTCTTGGATGTGGCATGTGGTACTGGGGAATTATCGTGTCGATTTGCTTTAAAGGGCTATCAAGTAACGGGAGTCGATTTATCGGAAGATATGTTAGCTGTTGCTCAGGCGAAAGCAGAGGAAAATGGACTTTATATTCCGTTTTTTCAACAGAATATGGCTCAATTAGAAGGTCTAGAACAGTTTGATTATATCACGATTTTTTGTGATTCCATTAACTATCTTTCCGAAGAAAGAGATGTTGTTGCCACGTTTAACGGTGTTAGGAACCATTTAAGTGAAAACGGGTTATTTTTATTCGATGTCCATTCTGAATATAAAATGGAATCCATTTTTAAGGATCAAACTTTCACTCATTTATCTCAAGAGATATGCTATATTTGGCATTGCTTTTCAGGTGAATATCCCCTTAGTGTAGAGCATGAACTTACATTTTTTGTAGGTGATTCCGAGGGTCGAACCTATGAACGAATGGAAGAGTACCATTTTCAACGGACTTTTCCAATTGATCAATACAAGACGTGGTTAGATGAAACTGGATTTGAAACACTTCAAATTTTGGCTGACTTGGAAAACCAATCGCCAACCCAAACATCTGAAAGAATTTTATTTATTGCCCGAAAAACAGACTGACAAATTTTCTTTGTCAGTCTGTTTTTTTTGAAGGATTTTTACTGTTTTTGTCGAAAATAATTATTTAGAAAATTGCTCTTCAATTAATTTGATATCTTCATCAAATTTTCGGTGGGTGGCCTGAAACACATGCTCAAAGATTTCACCAAGTTCAGCTTCGAGAATTTTAATTCCTTCGCCCGTTATTCCACCTTTAACACAAACCTTTTCCTGAAGTGTTGGCATTGTATAGAGACCTTTTTTCAATAATTCCCCTAAGCCGATTAACATTTCACTTGCCATAACTGTTGCCGTATTTAAATCAATCTCCGTTTCCTTTTCAGCTGCTAAAATAAATCTTTGCGTGATATAGCTTAAAAAAGCGGGGCCACAACTTACGATGTCGGAGGAAACGCGCGTAATTTTTTCATCAATTTCCACGGGTACCGAAATCTGCTTAAATAAATTCCATAATTGATTTTTCCAGGGAATAGAGCAATTTTCCCCATAGGTAAATAAGGACACACCTGATAAGGCACGGTTTGTAATACTTGGGATGATACGGGCGACTGAACAGGATAATTCCTTCTCAAGATTCCCTACCGTAATGGGGCTAGTAATCGAAACGATACATTTCTCTTCTGTTAATACAGGTTTGATTTCTTGTAATAAAGGATAGATTTCCAATGGTTTCACACATATAAAAATAAGTTTAGATTGTTTGGCGACTTCAAGGGCATTCGTTTCTAGCTTGATTTCGGGAACTGTATCTTGAAGCAGCAATGCTTTTGCTTTCGTACGGTTAGTGACGGTTATTGAAGAAGGGGAAACGGCATTTGCATTAACAAAAGCCTCGACTAAAATAGTCCCCATATTGCCAGTACCTATAATCCCTACTTCCATAGTCCTATCCCTCCTTCATAGGCAAACTTCTTCTTTTATAACCTTATGAACGAATCCAAAAATTTATACCATTGAAAGGGTGTTACATTTGAAGGAATGGTTGAATGTCCACAAAGTCAAGTTTATCGCTATTATTACCATCATTATTGTTGCACTGTTAATTTTTTATAATACAAAACAAACTGACCTAGTGATAGGAGAAGCAAATCCACTTACTTTAGAACCAATTCATACCGAGGAGAATAGGAAAGAAATTGAATCCACAATCATCATGGTTGATATTAAAGGTGCGGTTAAAGGACCTGGAGTATATCAGGCTGTGGAAGGAGAGCGGGTTATTGATTTAATTAATAAAGCAGGGGGATTTGCTAGTGGGGCTGACCAGAACCAAGTTAATTTATCAGAGCGTGTCGTTGATGAAATGGTTATTTTTGTACCTATAGTTGGTGAGAAGGATGTGGGTCTAACACTTGGGACAACCTCAGAACAAAGTAAATTCGTCAATATTAATAAAGCGACTGAAAATGAGCTAGAGACTTTACCGGGAATTGGTCCGGCAAAAGCGAAGGCAATCATTGAATATCGCGAAACAAACGGGGTTTTTAAAACCATTGAGGATCTAAAAAAAATTAGTGGGATTGGTGAGAAAACCTTTGAGAAACTAGCACCATTCATTTCAGTAAAATAATCTACATGCTTTTCAGGAAAGAATTAAAAAACTAGAATAGAGTTTAGATACTAAATTTTGAAATGAGGGTTAATTATGGAGAGAATTGCCTGGGATCAGTATTTTATGGCACAGAGTCATTTGCTTGCATTAAGAAGTACTTGTACAAGACTAACCGTAGGGGCAACAATTGTTCGTGAAAAAAGAATGATTGCCGGAGGCTATAATGGCTCTATTGCTGGGGGTGTTCATTGTATCGATGAAGGTTGTTATGTAATCGACAATCATTGTGTGCGAACGATTCATGCTGAGATGAATGCACTTTTACAATGTGCGAAGTTTGGCGTACCGGCGGAAGGCGCGGAAATCTATGTTACTCACTTTCCTTGTCTGCAATGCTGTAAAGCCTTAATTCAGGCTGGAATAAAAACAGTACACTATGCAAAGGATTACAAAAATCACCCATATGCACTTGAGCTATTTGAACAAGCTGGAGTGAAAACGGCTCAGGTCCCATTTGATGAAACCCATCTTTCCTCTCTATTATCTAAATCATGAAGGGAAAACTTATCTTTATCAGTATTTCAGCGCTATTGGGGATGGTTAGTGCGATGGAAGGAATAACGGGCTTATGTTTATTCCTTCTTTACTTCATCGTTTTAATATTTGTAAAAGTAACACCTGGGAAATGGTTATTGGTAAATGGACTTTTTTTTCTTTCCTTTTATAATACAGCGGAATATGCTGAACATGTAAATCATACTGCTTTGTCACCTGAAAAAACAATATTTCAGGTTCAGTTCTCTGATCAAATTAAACAAAATGGTGATAAAATCAGGGCGGTTGTACAAGAACGATTAACCAAAGAAAAACTAATGCTAACTTACAAAATCCCATCCGAAGATGTTAAAGATATCTTAGCCCAATCGCAAATTATTAAAAAGACTTGCACTATTAGTGGAAAATTGACTTCTCCCCAAAATGCGCGCAATGAAAATGCGTTTAATTACCAAAAATATTTATATCATAAACATATATTTTGGGAAATAGAGGTTTCTGAGTGGGATCTGACAAACTGTCAATCCACTTCTTTATCCATTATCGATTATGTAACAATTTGGAGAAGCAGAGGCATTTCTTTAATTAATAAAAACTTTACCAGCCAAACTGCACCGCTCGCTGCTGCCCTAATTTTTGGGACTCAAGATTTTTTACCTGATGAAATGCTCCAATCCTACCAAAAAATCGGCGTTATTCATATCATTTCAATTTCTGGGCTACATGTAGCTTTATTAATCGGCATGATTTTTTATCTCGGCATACGAATAGGAGTCGTACGAGAGCGACTGACATGGGCTTTAATTCTTACTCTGCCTTTTTATGCATTCTTGACGGGTGCTTCCCCATCTGTAAATCGCTCCGTATTCATGACTATGATGGTGCTTTTCGTAAGTCAACTGAAACATTCAGCTCGACTTCATTCCATTGATGGATTATGTTTGTCGTTTTTACTGTTTACCCTTTGGGACCCATATATTATTTACGATATTGGCTTTCAGTTATCATATATCGTCACTTTTTCGCTATTGCTCTCATTATTCATTATGGCTCGATACCATTCATCTTTATCCAAGGTCATCATTACATCCTATATTGCACAACTCTCTTCCTTACCATTTTTGTTATATCATTTTTTTGAAATTCCACTTATTTCGATACTGGCTAATATAATATTTGTTCCACTTTATTCTTTTATTTTATTGCCAGCCCTTATTTTCCTCTTTTTCATTCAATTTGTTTCACCTGAAATATTTCGTATCCTTTCAGCATATCTTTCCTATTTAATTGAACTAAGTGACCAATTGGCTTCAATACTTTCTTCTATAAATTGGACAAGAATTACCCCTGGGAGACCTTCTGATTTGTTCCTATTTTTATATGGGGCGGTAATTATCGTTTCCTTTATTTGGTGGGAGCAGAAAAAAAATCTATTACTGGCATTTGTACTTCCATTTATTGTTATTTCCGCTCAGATTTTTCATTCTGTCGTTTCTACTGAAGGTGAAATAGCAGTGATTGACGTTGGACAAGGAGATAGTATTTTTATCAGGTTACCTAACAATAAGGGAAATTACCTCGTAGATACAGGGGGAACGGTATCTTTTACCATAGACCCTTGGAAACGTAAAAATTCGAAGTTTGAAGTCGGTAAGGATGTAGTAGTCCCTTTCTTAAAAGCAAAGGGGATTACTAAATTGGATTTGCTAATTTTAACACATGGAGATATGGATCATATCGGTGGAAGCTTAGCTGTCCTTAATGAATTGAAAGTGGAACGAATTTTATTACCAGATGTAGTAGCAGAACATGGTTCAATTGAAAGCAAATTGCAGAATTTAGCGAAAAAGAAAAGAACGGCGATATCCTATGTACATGAAGGACTCTCTTGGAATGTAAACGAAAACCAATTTACGATTTTAGGCCCAGCAAAAAGTTATGTAGGAGAAAAAAATGACGGGTCAATCATTCTACATGCAAAAATTGCCGGGGTCAATTGGCTCTTTACAGGGGACCTTGGAAAAGAGGGAGAGGACCGAATAATAAAAGCATATCCTAATGCTCAGATAGATGTCTTAAAAGTAGGACATCATGGTAGTCGCCATTCAACGTCTGCCAATTTTATTAAATATTTTAAACCAAAATATTCCATTATTTCAGTTGGTGAAAAAAATGGTTTCGGACATCCACATGATGAGGTAATAAAGATACTAGAAGCAGCCGGAAGTAAAATCTTTAGGACCGATTTATACGGGGGTATTACTTATAAATTTAATGATAAAAGTGGAACCTTTATCTCGGTAATCCCATAGTATGAATAAAAATCATGAGTTGAAAAGAGACCGCATGTGATCACATGCAGTCCCTGAGGTAAACACTTATTATGTAGAGGAAATAATTAAGAACCTACTACTTTAATGACTGTTGCAATAATAAACAATGTGGCAAAAAATCCAAAAGAAACGATAAAACCAATTCCTGAATCGATTGCATCATTACGTTTGTACTGAACATTCTTTTCAAATTCGTTCACTGTATACCCCTCCTATTTCACTCTTTAGTATAAGCGATACCACAAAAAAAATCTAGATTATTTCAAACCAATCTAATATTTCTATATCTAACAATTGTTGTCACAAATATTTTCTCTATGTCGGTCAAAACTAATGGCAAACATTACATCCGTCGACAAATAAGTTTCTAGGCCTTATGAGTCGGCGTTTATTATAGATCGGGAATTGACACTTTTCAGATGTCAGTTCCCTTTTATTGTTTGCTCCTATTTGCACTTGTCAAAAGTTCGCTGCTTCATTACGATAATAGATAGTATTAGAGATCGGAGCGGTAAAAATGATTACGGATATTTGGAAACAAATTAAAAAAAACCAATTGGACCAAGTCTATTTATTATATGGGACAGAAAACTTTCTTATCCATGAAACGGTGCAATTATTAATTAATCACGTCTTGACGGAGGAAGAAAAGGACTTTAATTTTTCAACCTATGATTTGGAGGAAACACCTTTAGAAGTAGGGTTAGAGGATGCTGAAACATTTCCATTCATGGGGGATAGACGGGTTGTCATTTTACAAAATCCATACTTTTTAACAAGTGAAAAGCAAAAGGAAAAAGTTGACCATAATATTGAGAAATTAGAAGGATATTTAACCAACCCTCCACCCTATTCAATCCTTATTTTAACCGCTCCATATGATAAATTAGATGAGCGTAAAAAAATTACGAAGGAATTAAAACGTAAGTCCACCTTAGGAGAGGCAAAAAAATTAACTGAGGTCGAATTAAAAAAATGGATAAAGGAACGTGTGTCTTCTCATCAAGTGGATATAGACCAACAGGCAATTGAAAAAATGATTGAAATGGCTGGTTCCAATTTATTTGTTTTAACGAATGAAATTGATAAAATGTCCCTCTATGTGGGCGAAAAGAAAAAAATTGATTCCTCCATTGTAGAGCTGTTAGTTGCAAAAACACTTGAGCAAAATATTTTTGAATTAGTCGAAAAGGTTGTTGGAAGGAAGATTGAGGCTGCACTTCGAATTTATTATGATCTTTTAAAGCAAAATGAAGAACCGATCAAAATTCTTGCATTATTGACCGGTCAATTCAGATTAATTTATCAGGTTAAGGAATTATCAAGAAAAGGTTATGGCCAACAACAAATAGCTTCAGCCATTAAGCAACATCCCTATCGGGTTAAATTGGCAGCAGGACAAATAAACTGGTTTACCGATGAAGAACTAAAAAAAATCATTCAACTTTTAGCTGAAGCCGACCTGCAAATAAAATCAAGCGGACTTAATAAAACGATGGTTATTGAAATGTTGCTTTTCCAAATCCATAGCTTAAGTCAAAAAAAATGATCCCATAGACTGGGATCATTTTTTAAATAAAAATTATTGGGCTGCGTTCATCTTTTTCATTAGACGGGATTTTTTACGTGCTGCTGCTTTTTTGTGGATAAGACCTTTTTGAGCAGCTTTGTCTAACTTACTAGCAGCAGTTGATAGCATAGCTTGAGCGTTTTCTTCGTTAGAAACGATTGCAGCTTCAGCTTTTTTAACAGCAGTACGCATAGTTGATTTTACAGTTGCGTTATGTGCATTGCGCTTTTCAGTAGTTTTCACGCGCTTAATAGCAGATTTAATATTTGGCACTTCGTTCACCTCCTGGCAAGTATCGAGACTATATGAACTCGACTTCACATTCAATAAGAAATAATACAGAACAAAAGATATTCTATCAAACAGGGCTTTTTTTTGCAATACCATCTTTCAAAATATCTGGCAACAATATAAAAAAGTGAATGTTTTCATCACATTTAGGCAAAAATAGGAAAAGGTTTGCTGCTAATAAAATGGGAGGGTTGTTGGAATGAAAGAGCAACTAGACTTGAGTAAATATTCGGTTCGAACGGATTTAGCTGTTGAAGCACGAGAAATGGTGATTGCTGACAGAAGTGTTCATCAACAGGAGAATATCTCTCAAATCGAGGGCGTTGTCATAAAAGAAAAAGATCAGGACGGGATAAAGGTTTCCCTCGTAGAAATAACTCCCGAGGGAGAAAACGCAATTGGAAAAAAAACTGGTCGGTACTTGACGTTGGAAGTGGTTGGTATCCGCCAACAAGATACGACTCTCCAGCAAAAGGTGCAGCAGGTTTTTGCTTCTGAATTTGCTAGATTTATTCAAGAAATGGGCATAAAAAAAGATGCATCTTGTTTGGTAGTTGGTCTAGGAAATTGGAATGTTACACCTGACTCTTTAGGACCGTTAGTGTGTGAGAATTTATTAGTTACTAGGCATCTTTTTCAACTACAGCCTGAAAGTGTTGACCCGGGTTATCGACCAGTCAGTGCACTGTCTCCGGGAGTGATGGGTTTAACCGGAATTGAGACTAGTGATATCATTTTTGGTGTTGTGGAAAAGACCAAACCGGATTTTGTAATAGCGATTGATGCGTTGGCCTCAAGGTCAATTGAGCGGGTAAATTCGACGATTCAAATTTCCGATTCGGGTATTCATCCCGGTTCAGGTGTAGGTAATAAAAGAAAAGAATTAAGTAAAGAAACTTTAGGAGTACCGGTCATCGCAATCGGAGTGCCAACAGTTGTCGACGCGGCCACAATTACAAGTGATACTATTGACTTTATTTTAAAGCATTTTGGCAAAGAACTGCGTGAAGGGAATCGACCATCACGAGCCTTAGCTCCTGCTGGAATGACGTTTGGTAAAAGGAGAAAACTTACAGATGAGGATTTACCTGAAGAGGAGCATCGTAAAACCTTTTTAGGAATTGTCGGGACGCTTCCCGAGGATGAGAAAAGAAAATTAATCTATGAGGTACTTTCCCCTCTTGGCCACAATCTTATGGTTACGCCAAAAGAGGTCGATGTATTTATAGAGGATATGGCAAATTTAGTTGCCAGCGGCTTAAATGCTGCCTTACATGAAAACGTTAATCAGGATAATTCGGGATATTACACAAGGTAAAATTCAAGAGAATCGGTTCTACCATCTCTATTAAAGTCATAAGCTTTACTAGACTTTAAAAAAAGAGGTGGAACAAGTGAGAAAAGGTAAATCCACTGGTCTGGTTATTTCTATTCAAGGTACCAGTGTCGGGAAACTACTACTACTATCAGTGCTCTTTTTATTTTTTGTCTTTTCTTTGAGTGGATTGCTTACATCTCTAAAGCCGCAATATCGTTTAACCTCATCTTCCGTTAATCATGCAGCACATAATGTAACAGGAGATTTGTTACTAAAAGTATTGGGCACGGAAAATCATTATTTTCTAAGAGCTTTAGAAAATGAACATGAAGGACTTAAATTAACATCGCTTTTATTTAATGCTTCTACCAATATAAATTTAGATGATCCTCGAAGCTTATTGGGGAGAGAATTACCGGGGTTTTCAATATTTGATAGTAAAATTATTGTCGCAGACAAAGGGGTAAATTATACCAATATGCCAGTGGAATCTGCTCCTCCTTCCGAGGTAATGAAGGTAGAAAGTGAGGCAGTCTTACAAAATCTTGAAGAAGTTAATCCTAATAAGGGAGATACCTCACCCCCGCCAACTTTGTCAACAGGAAACAGAAAAGTAGTCTATCTATACTTTACACATAATCGAGAATCGTACCTACCTTATTTAAAGGGAGAAACAGACCCTGATCGGGCCTATCATTCCAAAATTAACGTTACGAATATTGGTGATCGATTGAAGAAAGCGTTAGAGACGAATGGGGTGGGTACAGAAATCGGTAAGACAGATATTATGGGTAATGTGAAATTTGCTCATTCCTATCAGAAATCAAGGGAATTGGTTCAAACGGCAATGGCAGGAAATCGTGATTTGGAATACTTTATTGATATCCATCGCGATAGCCAACGCAAAGGGGTCACCACTTCAAATATTAATGGTAAACCATATGCTAAACTAGCGTTTGTTATTGGTGCTGAACATAGTAATTATGAAAAAAACCTTCATTTTGCAAAAATCTTACATGAACGGTTAAACAAAAAGTATCCAGGAATTAGTCGGGCAGTTATTGAAAAACAAGGAGCGGGCACAAATGGTAAATTTAATCAGGATTTGTCCGGAAGGGCTATTCTAATAGAATTTGGCGGTGTAGATAATACATTTGAGGAATTATTTAATTCAGCAGATGCATTAGCGGATATCTTTAGCGATTATTATTGGAGAGCTGAAAAGGTGGGTGCCGAAATAAAACAGAAAACAGAAGCCCCGTAATTCGAAAAGTCTAAGTAAGGTGAAACGAATGAAATTATTTTTAATTAAAATTGTTTTTTTAGCAAGTCTTATGTTTCTTACTGTTTTAATTGGAATGCAACAAGCGAATGTCGGAATCCAAAAAATGAAAGGTTATGAGGACCCGAAATTCAGAAGTGCCTTAACGCTTCAGGCTTCCGATAGTGGGGACCTTCATGCATCTGTCTTAGGGGTAGATGTATCAAGCCATGATTTCGAAAAGAAAAAACAGCAACTTGAAGGCATCAAGGCATATAATCTCTTTTCAGAAATAGGGAAAAAAATCTCACATACTCTTAGATCGTTGATCAATTCCATCCTTGGACAATTATAAAACAGCCAAAAAAGGCTGGTTCTAATGTTAGAACCGGCCTTTTTCTTAATTTCAAGCGGTTTATACTTTTTATTGAATCTTAAATAACCTACTGTTATAATCAAAAATAGTTTAATTTGCGCGATATAGTAGGAGTGTGCTTTTTTAATGAATAGAGAAGAAAAGTTAAAACGACAGTCTAGAATCCGTAATTTCTCGATTATCGCACATATCGATCATGGGAAATCTACGTTAGCAGACCGCATTTTAGAAAAAACCAATACGCTGACGTCAAGGGAAATGAAGGATCAATTACTTGATTCTATGGATCTTGAACGTGAGCGGGGAATTACAATAAAGTTAAATGCTGTACAATTAAAATATAAGGCAAAAGACGGGGAAGAATATATTTTTCATTTAATTGATACACCGGGACATGTCGACTTTACCTATGAAGTCTCCCGCAGTTTAGCTGCCTGTGAGGGCGCGATTCTTGTTGTTGATGCGGCACAAGGAATTGAAGCGCAAACGCTAGCGAACGTCTATTTAGCGTTAGATAATAATCTGGAAATCATGCCAGTGATTAATAAAATTGACTTACCAAGCGCTGACCCTGAAAAGGTGCGAAATGAGATTGAAGAAGTAATCGGATTAGACGCTTCTGAAGCTGTATTGGCATCTGCCAAAGCAGGAATTGGAATCGAAGATATACTTGAGCAAGTAGTTAAGCAGGTTCCACCACCAACAGGCGACCCAGATGCACCATTAAAAGCACTGATTTTTGATTCCTTATACGATGCATATCGTGGAGTTGTTGCCTATATTCGGGTAGCAGAAGGAAGTGTTAAGGCCGGTGATAAAATTAAAATGATGGCAACCGGTGCTGAATTTGAAGTCAATGAAGTGGGTGTATTTACACCGAAAGCGACACATCGAGATGAATTAACCGTTGGGGATGTTGGCTATTTAACAGCTTCCATCAAGAATGTCTCCGATACGCGTGTTGGGGACACTATTACAAATGCAAAAAATGGGGCAAATGATCCGTTACCAGGTTACCGTAAGTTAAACCCGATGGTATATTGCGGCCTTTATCCAATTGATTCCGCCAAGTTTAATGACTTACGGGATGCATTAGAAAAATTACAACTCAATGATTCTGCGCTTCAATTTGAGCCTGAAACGTCGCAAGCGTTAGGCTTTGGTTTCCGTTGTGGATTCTTAGGATTACTTCACATGGAAATCATTCAAGAACGAATTGAGCGTGAATTTAAAATTGATTTAATTACAACAGCTCCGAGTGTTATTTATAATGTAATTTTAACGGATAAAACACATCTAATCGTCGATAATCCATCCAATATGCCTGATCCACAAAAAATTGACCGTGTCGAGG
The DNA here is from genome assembly GCF_054786815.1 of Pseudoneobacillus rhizolycopersici. Taxonomy (NCBI): domain Bacteria; kingdom Bacillati; phylum Bacillota; class Bacilli; order Caryophanales; family Bacillaceae; genus Pseudoneobacillus; species Pseudoneobacillus rhizolycopersici. Next base: position 75,543 of record NZ_JBTOOE010000002.1, read on the forward strand.
AACCTTATGTTAAAGCGACAATGATGACACCAAATGATTATGTGGGAGCAATTATGGAGCTTTGCCAAGCAAAACGTGGTAATTTCATCAATATGCAATATCTAGCTGAAAACCGAGTGAACATTACCTACGAGATTCCGCTTTCCGAGATTGTTTATGATTTCTTTGACCAATTAAAATCAAGCACAAAAGGGTATGCATCTTTTGATTACGAGTTGATTGGCTACAAAGAATCCAAGCTTGTGAAAATGGATATTCTTTTAAACAATGAGAAGGTAGATGCATTAAGCTTTATTGTTCATAAAGATTTTGCTTATGACCGAGGGAAGGTTATCGTTGAAAAGTTAAAGGAGTTAATTCCTAGGCAGCAATTCGAAGTACCTGTACAAGCGGCGATAGGCCAAAAAATCGTGGCCCGCTCAACGATTAAATCTATGGGGAAAAACGTTCTTGCCAAATGTTACGGGGGCGATATCTCTCGTAAACGTAAATTACTAGAGAAACAAAAAGAAGGTAAAAAACGGATGAAATCTGTCGGATCCGTAGAGGTCCCTCAGGAAGCGTTCATGGCCGTGTTAAAAATGGACGATAATAACTCGAAAAAATAGAAATCTTTTTTGGAGGTTAGTCAGACTGCGTAGATGTAGTCCTAACCTCTTTTTATTATTTTTTAAGGTGGGTGAAGATTTTGATACGTTCTGCTTATATTCATATCCCTTTTTGCCATCAAATTTGTCATTACTGTGATTTCAATAAGATGTTTTTAAAGGATCAACCTGTAGATGGATATTTAGCATCTCTTGAACAAGAAATGGAAATAACGATGAAAAGATTTCCAACCAATAACCTTGAAACCATTTTTGTAGGTGGGGGTACACCAACAGCGTTATCAGAAAGTCAATTAGTTACTTTATCTGAAGGTATTAAACGTCAGCTGCCTTTTCATTCAGAAACGGAATTTACATTTGAGGCAAACCCTGGAGACTTGAATATGGAAAAATTACAAGTTATAAAGGATGCTGGGGTCAATCGGATTAGTTTCGGTGTTCAAACCTTTAATCCCACACTATTAAAAAAGATTGGTAGAACTCATCGGCCAAGTGATGTATACCAATCCATTGAATGGGCTAAGAAAGCTGGTTTTACTAATATTAGTATTGATTTAATCTATGGGCTTCCGGAACAAACAATTGAAGATTTTAAAGAAACTTTAAAAATTGCTTTTTCGTTGGATATTGCACATTTTTCAGGCTATTCACTAATTATCGAGCCAAAGACGGTTTTCTACAATCAAATGAGGATTGGGAAACTTCCATTGGTTGGTGAAGATATCGAAACAAAAATGTTTGATATTTTGATGGAACAAATGGAGATGAACGGCTATAAGCAATATGAAATTAGCAATTTTTCACGCGAAGGCTTTGAAAGTAAACATAATCTCACCTATTGGAATAACGAGTATTATTACGGATTTGGCGCAGGCGCTCATAGCTATGTTAATGGTGTTCGACGAGCGAATTTTGGACCACTAAAGAAATATATGTTGCCTTTAGAGAATGAACAACTTCCTATCATGGAAGAACATTTTGTAACAAAAGAGGAACAAATGGAAGAAGAAATGTTTCTCGGCTTGAGGAAAACCAAAGGGGTTTCCCTACTAACGTTTGAAAAGAAGTTTGGCATTTCTCCACTCCATTACTTTTCGGAAGCAATTAGAGAGCATTCCGAACGAAATTTATTGAAAGTTACAGATAATCATATCACTTTAACCAGACAAGGGCGGTTTTTAGGTAATGAAGTTTTTCAATCCTTCATTGGTGTTTAATTTATTGACACCTTCTCCTCTTTTTGATAATTTATTATTAGAATTAGCACTCAATGTTAACGAGTGCTAACAGAGGTGATTTATGTGCTTACCGATCGTCAATTAATGATTTTGCAGGTGATTGTTGATGAGTTTATTCATTCAGCGCAGCCTGTTGGGTCAAGGAGTTTGTCGAAGAAAGAGGAAATTGCTTTAAGCTCTGCCACGATTCGAAATGAAATGGCCGATCTTGAAGAAATGGGGTACATTGAAAAAACGCACACCTCATCGGGGCGAATTCCTTCAGAAAAGGGATATCGTTATTATGTCGATCATATGGTTGCACCGCAGGCTTTAAAGCAGGATGATGTTTTTAAAATAAAGTCTATATTCGAAGAAAAAATATATGAACTTGAAAAAATAGTCCAAAAATCTGCCAGGATTCTATCAGAATTAACCAATTATACATCAATTGTGTTAGGGCCTGCTGTTGATGTTAATAAATTGAAGAAAATTCAAATAGTACCTCTTAATCCAGAAACGGCAGTGGCTATCATTATTACTGATACGGGACATGTTGAAAATCGTATGTTCACTTTACCAAAGTCCATTAAAATGGGTGATCTTGAAAAAATTGTCAACATCTTAAATGAACGTTTAGTAGGTGTCCCGCTAGTTAATTTAACGGATAAGATTTACAAAGAAGTTGCAGTACTACTCCGACAGCACTTACAAAACTACGATTTAATCATGAATACCTTTGCTGATGCATTAAAGGTATTACCGTCGGAAAAGCTTTTTTACGGTGGAAAAACCAATATGTTAAGCCAGCCCGAATTTCATGATATTGAAAAGGTGAAAAATCTGCTGAATATGATGGAACAAGAGGAATGGATCTATAACCTTATCAGTCAGAAACAGTCAGGGATTCAAGTTCAGATTGGTAAAGAGAATAATAATATTGCGATGGAAAATTGTAGTTTAATAACAGCAACCTATTCCACAGGTGAGGAGAAGCTAGGCACAATCGCTATTCTTGGTCCCACAAGAATGGAATATTCTCGGGTTATCAGCCTGCTACAATTTTTTAGCCGGGATTTAACGACCCTGTTAACGAAGCTGTATCAAAACAAGTAGTCGTGGAAATATTGTTAAGGGTGAGCAGCCGTTGCTCCCCCAAATTTCAAGCGAGTAAATGGATCGTTTATCATAAAATTTTATCCCTTTTGAGGAGGTGAGTTAGGTTGACAGATCAGATGAAAGATAATCTTGAAAAAGAAGAAATGGAATCACAAGTTGAAGAGCAAGTGGAACCTGTTTTTGCAGAAGAGACATCAGTTGAAACGGAAGAAATTTCGCCATCGGAAGAGTATCAAGCGAAGCTCGAGGAAGCATCCAACAGATACCTTCGTTTACAAGCGGATTTTGATAATTTCCGTCGTCGTACGAAGCTTGACTTTGAAGCTAGTGAAAAATATAGAGCGCAAAATATTATTACTGATTTATTACCTGTTATTGATAACTTTGAAAGAGCCCTTCAAACCGAAGTGGATCAAGAGCAAGCAAAGTCCTTAAAACAAGGCATGGAAATGGTGTACCGCCTCTTATTAGAAGCGCTTAAAAAAGAAGGTGCTGAACCAATCGAGGCTGTTGGGGAAGAGTTTGACCCGCATTTTCATCAAGCAGTTATGCAGGTGGAAGCATCAGAGGTTAAATCAGGTATTGTTTTGGAGGAATTTCAAAAGGGCTATAAACTGAAGGACCGAGTTATTCGTCCATCAATGGTAAAAGTAAGCCAATAAAGAATATTACATATGAAAAGAGGAGGATTAAGCCATGAGCAAAATTATTGGTATTGACTTAGGGACCACAAACTCATGTGTGTCTGTTCTAGAAGGCGGCGAGCCAAAGGTTATTCCAAACCCAGAAGGTAACCGCACAACTCCATCCGTAGTGGCTTTTAAAAATGGTGAACGTCAAGTAGGTGAGGTTGCTAAGCGTCAAGCAATTACTAACCCTCACACCATTATGTCTGTTAAACGTCATATGGGCACTGCTCATACGGTAGAAGCTGAAGGAAAAAAATATACACCACAGGAAGTTTCTGCGATCATTCTTCAATATTTAAAGTCGTACGCAGAAGACTATCTTGGAGAACCTGTAACGAAGGCAGTTATTACAGTTCCAGCCTATTTCAATGATGCTGAGCGACAAGCAACAAAGGATGCTGGAAGAATTGCTGGACTTGAAGTTGAACGTATTATTAACGAACCAACAGCTGCTGCCCTAGCTTATGGTTTAGATAAAATGGATCAAGATCAAACCATTCTTGTTTATGACCTTGGTGGCGGTACATTTGACGTTTCCATTCTTGAACTTGGTGATGGTGTATTCGAAGTAAAAGCGACTGCCGGTGACAACCGTCTTGGTGGGGACGACTTTGACCAAGTTATCATCGATTATTTAGTTGATCAGTTTAAAAAGGAAAATGGTATCGACTTATCACAAGATAAAATGGCCTTACAACGTTTAAAGGATGGTGCAGAAAAAGCGAAGAAGGATCTTTCGGGTGTAACTTCAACCCAAATTTCGTTACCGTTTATCACAGCTGGTGCTGCTGGTCCTTTACACTTAGATGTGACTTTGACAAGAGCTAAGTTTGAGGAAATTTCTGCACACCTTGTTGAACGAACAATGGGTCCAACAAGACAAGCAATTCGAGATGCCGGCTTAAGCGCTTCTGAGATTGATAAAATTATCCTTGTTGGAGGTTCAACTCGTATTCCTGCAGTTGTTGAAGCAATTAAAAAGGAAACAGGTAAAGAACCTTCTAAAGGGGTAAACCCTGATGAAGTTGTAGCAATGGGGGCTGCAATTCAAGGTGGGGTTATTTCAGGTGACGTAAAAGATGTCGTCTTACTAGACGTAACACCACTTTCTTTAGGTATTGAAACAATGGGTGGTGTCTTTACGAAACTGATTGATCGTAATACAACAATCCCTACAGCAAAATCACAGGTATTCTCAACAGCTGCGGATAACCAAACAGCTGTAGACATTCACGTTCTTCAAGGGGAGCGTCCGATGGCTGCAGATAATAAAACGCTTGGTCGTTTCCAATTATCTGACATTCCACCAGCGCCACGTGGTATACCACAAATTGAAGTAACTTTTGATATTGATAAAAACGGTATCGTCAATGTTCGCGCTAAAGACCTTGGTACAAATAAAGAACAAACCATTACCATCAAGTCTTCAACAGGTCTTTCCGATGAAGAGGTACAAAGAATGGTTCGTGAAGCGGAAGAAAATGCCGAAGCAGATAAGAAACGTAAGGAAGAAGTTGAACTTCGTAATGAAGCAGACCAACTAGTATTCCAAACCGATAAAACGATGAAAGATCTTGAAGGTAAAGTTGATGCGGGTGAAATTGCCAAAGCTACTGAAGCGAAAGATGCTTTAAAAGCGGCAATCGAAAAGAATGATCTTAACGAGATTCGTGCAAAGAAGGACGCACTTCAAGAAATCGTTCAAAATTTAACTGTAAAGCTTTATGAACAAGCAGCACAAGCTCAGCAAGCACAAGGTTCACAAGGTGAAGGGAACGCACCGAAGGATGACAATGTCGTCGATGCAGAGTTTGAAGAAGTAAAAGACGATAAGTAAGTCATGTTCAATGAAAAAAGTCAAAGTCAACTATACATGACTTTGACTTTTTCATTTAATGGGTGTTCCACTTTTCTAATGTTGAATATTTATGATAAAATAATCTTTATGTGAATCGAATCGGGAGTGGAATGTATGAGTAAAAGGGATTACTATGAAGTACTTGGGGTTAGTAAAACATCCTCAAAGGATGAAATTAAGAAAGCCTATCGGAAGCTTTCAAAACAGTATCACCCTGATATAAATAAAGAACCAGATGCGGATGAAAAATTTAAAGAAATCGCAGAAGCCTACGAAGTTCTTAGTGATGATCAGAAAAAAGCTCAATACGATCAATTTGGCCATGCTGGACCAAATCAAGGCTTTGGTGGTGGTGATTTTAGCGGATTTGGTGGATTCGAGGACATTTTCAGCAGTTTCTTTGGAGGTGGCAGTGCACGTAGAAGAGATCCAAATGCTCCAAGACAAGGAGCGGATCTCCAATATACGATGTCTCTTTCATTTGAGGAAGCTGTGTTTGGAAAAGAAATGGAGATTGAAATTCCACGTGAGGAAACCTGTGAAACCTGTCATGGATCAGGGGCTAAATCTGGAACAAAGCCCGAAACATGTAAGCATTGCCACGGTTCTGGTCAACTAAGTGTAGAACAAAATACACCATTTGGAAGAATCGTCAATCGTCGAGTTTGTCATTACTGTAATGGTACAGGCAAAGAAATTAAGAACAAATGCCAAACTTGTAGCGGAACAGGTAAAGTGAAAAAACGCAGAAAAATTAATGTTAAAATTCCTGCCGGAGTTGACGATGGACAACAATTAAGAGTGTCGGGCCAAGGGGAACCTGGTGTAAACGGGGGGCCTCCTGGTGATTTATATGTTGTTTTCCATGTTCGTTCTCATGAGTTTTTTGAAAGAGATGGCGATGATATTTATTGTGAAATGCCAATTACCTTTGTGCAAGCATCTCTTGGAGATGAGATTGAAGTTCCAACAATTAGTGGTAAGGTTAAACTTAAAGTTCCTGCTGGAACGCAAACTGGGACGAAGTTTAGGCTAAAAGGAAAAGGTGTCCCTAATGTACGAGGATATGGGGTTGGAGACCAGCATATCATCGTTAAAATTATTACACCAACGAAACTGACAGAAAAACAAAAGCAGCTATTAAACGAATTCGCCGAAGTCAGTGGAAGTGTACCGCAGGGTGAACATGAAGAAAGCTTTTTTAGTAAAGTAAAACGTGCCTTTAAAGGTGAATAAGGATTGGAGTTGGCGGATGTGAAATGGTCAGAAATTAGCATTCATACGACAAATGAGGCAGTAGAACCAATTTCGAATATTCTGCATGAAGCAGGTGCAAGTGGGGTTGTCATTGAGGACCCATTTGAATTAACTAAGGAAAGAAAAGACCAATTCGGGGAAATCTACCAACTTGATCCACAAGATTATCCTGATGAAGGTGTTATAATTAAAGCTTATATTTCTATTAATAGCTTTTTAGCCGAAACGGTGGAAGGGATTAAAGAAGCCATCAATGGTCTTACCCTTCACAATATAGACATTGGTATAAATAAAGTTAGCATTGCCGAGGTTAACGATGAAGATTGGGCCACAGCCTGGAAACAATATTATCATCCCGTTAAAATATCGGAGCGCTTTACGATTGTTCCAACCTGGGAAACATATGAAAAAGTTCATAGCGATGAACTGATCATTGAACTTGATCCTGGTATGGCTTTTGGGACTGGGACTCACCCAACAACGGTTCTATGTATCCAAGCATTGGAAAGAATGGTGGAAAAAGGCGACCATATTATAGATGTTGGTACCGGATCAGGTGTTCTGAGTATTGCATCGGCTTTACTAGGTGCAAATCGAATTCAAGCGTTAGACTTAGATGAAGTTGCTGTTACTACAGCGAAAATGAATATTGAGTTAAACCAGGTTTCGAATATTGTATCAGTTTCTCAAAATAATTTACTCAACGGTATAAAAGGACCTGTTGACGGGATTGTTGCAAATATTCTAGCAGAAGTAATTGTTAGATTTACAGACGATGCAGCTCAAATTATTAAACAGAATGGCTACTTTATCACATCCGGCATCATTCTCCAGAAAAAACAGGAAGTCAAGGATGCGTTAATCGAAGCTGGTTTCGAAATTATCGAAACAATGGTAATGGAAGACTGGGTAGCACTTATTGCAAAAAAGGTCTAGGTAATTAAAAAAGGGGCTCGTCCCCCTTTTTTAAATTGGCTGGTGTTAAAGGTCAATGTTGATTTAGCACCTGCATCGGAAATCAACAGTCTAAATTAACACTGCCTAAATTAAATGGTGAAATGGGTGGACAGTTTGCAACGATATTTTGCAAGTGAAGTTAATCCAAATGGACAGCCTGTGATTGCAGGAGAAGATGTTCATCATATTAACAGAGTGATGCGAATGACGGTTGGTGATCAATTAATTTGTGTAGACCCTTCCGGAAAATCGGCGATTTGTGCAATTGCAGAAATTACCGATAAAAAAATTATTTGTCATATAGTAGAATGGATAGATGGGAATAGTGAATTACCAATTCGAATCACAATAGCGAATGGTTTGCCTAAAGGGGATAAATTGGAATGGATTATACAAAAAGGGACCGAGTTAGGCGCTCATCAATTTGTCCCTTTTACTGCAGCCCGTTCGGTTGTCAAATGGGATGAAAAAAAAGCCGACAAAAAAATTGAACGATGGCAAAAAATTGCTAAAGAAGCGGCTGAACAATCGCATCGAAATCAAATCCCAATTGTCCAGACACCAATTAGTTTGAAACAATTAATACAAACTTATCAAGACTATGATTGCAAGCTAATTGCTTATGAAGAGGAGTCGAGGAAGGGAGAAGCTTCTGTCTTAGCGAACTCACTGCAACATTTAAAAGAAAATCAATCTATATTGGTTGTTTTTGGTCCTGAAGGTGGATTGGAAAATAAAGAAATTCAACTATTACAAGATCACGGGTTTATTCCTTTTGGATTAGGACCTAGAATATTAAGAACAGAAACAGCACCATTGGCACTTTTAGCAGCTGTTTCCTACCATTTTGAATTATCGAGGTGACATATATGCCAACAGTTGCTTTTCATACATTAGGCTGTAAAGTTAACCATTATGAGACTGAGGCCATTTGGCAATTATTTAAACAAGAAGGCTATGAACGAGTCGATTTTGAAACTTCCTCGGACGTTTATATTATTAATACATGTACCGTTACAAATACTGGTGATAAAAAAAGTCGTCAGGTTATTCGTCGTGCCGTCCGTAAAAATCCTGATGCGGTAATCTGTGTGACGGGGTGTTACGCGCAAACCTCACCAGCAGAAATATTAGCAATTCCAGGTGTTGATGTTGTCGTTGGAACTCAAGACCGTGTAAAGATGCTTGAATATATCGAGCAATATAAGCAAGAGCGGCAGCCGATAAACGGTGTTCGTAATATTATGAAAAATCGCGTCTATGAGGAGCTTGATGTCCCTTCCTTTACGGACCGAACTCGCGCTTCTTTAAAAATACAAGAGGGATGTAACAACTTTTGTACGTTTTGCATAATTCCGTGGGCACGCGGCTTGATGAGATCACGCGATCCACAAGAGGTTATTAAACAAGCTCAACAATTAGTTGATGCCGGCTATAAAGAAATCGTTTTAACAGGAATTCACACCGGCGGATATGGTGAAGATCTTAAAGATTACAATTTGGCAATGCTTCTAAGGGACTTAGAATCCCAAGTAAAAGGCTTAAAACGCCTCCGTATTTCATCGATTGAAGCCAGCCAAATTTCGGATGAAGTTATTCAAGTGATTAATGATTCTAAAGTAATTGTGCGCCATTTGCACATACCAATTCAATCTGGATCGAATACTGTTTTAAAGAGAATGCGTCGTAAATACACGATGGAATTCTTTGGAGAGCGTTTAGACCGCTTAAAAGAAGCTTTGCCTGGTTTAGCAGTAACTTCTGATGTTATTGTTGGATTTCCGGGTGAGACAGAAGAAGAATTTATGGAAACTTACAATTTCATAAAGGAACATCAATTTTCAGAACTGCATGTCTTCCCATACTCAAAACGAACAGGTACTCCAGCGGCACGAATGGATGATCAGGTTGATGAAGAGGTTAAGAATGAACGGGTTCATCGGTTGATTTCGCTTTCGGATCAGTTAGCAAAAGAGTACTCTTCTAAGTTCGAAGACGAAGTGATAGAAGTTATCCCGGAAGACAAGTATAAAAATGACCCGGATAGTGGTCTTTATGAAGGATACACAGATAATTATCTAAAAGTCGTCTTCCAAGGTTCGGAAGATATGATAGGAAAAATTGTTAAAGTAAAGCTTACAAAAGCTGGTTACCCTTATAATGTAGGACAATTCATTCGGGTTGTAGAGGAAACACCTACTATCAAGGAAGAATTGGCTATTTAAAAATGAGTAATCTTATTAGTCATAAATACAGTTGACCTTGTTTCGCTGTTATATTATAATCGTAAAGTACATGGCAAAAACCATGTATTTCATGTTAGTGTGTTGTGTTTCGGAGGGAGGGAAAGAGAATGTCTAAAACTGTCGTTCGCAAAAACGAATCGCTTGAAGATGCTCTTCGTCGCTTCAAACGTACGGTATCTAAGTCTGGTACTATACAAGAAGCGAGAAAGCGTGAATTCTACGAAAAGCCTAGCGTAAAGCGTAAGAAGAAGTCTGAGGCTGCAAGAAAACGTAAGTGGTAAGAGAGGGTGTAATTTATTGAGTCTTCTCGAGCGTTTAAATAGTGATATGAAGCAAGCATTGAAAAGCAATGAAAAAGACAAGCTCTCCGTTATTCGGATGTTAAAAGCCGCTATTCAAAACGAAGAACTAAAGCTTCGAAAAAAAGGGCTAACTGAGGAAGAAGAGCTAACCGTCCTATCTCGCGAAATGAAACAACGCAAAGACTCCCTCCATGAATTTGATAAAGCAGGTCGTAATGACCTTGTAGAAAAACTGCAGTTTGAAATTTCTGTAGTTGAGTTATACATGCCAAAACAACTTTCTGAAGAGGAAATTGCTAATATTGTTAAAGAAACAATTGACGCTGTAGGTGCCACTTCAAAAGCGGATATGGGTAAAGTGATGGCAGCGCTTATGCCAAAAGTTAAAGGCAAAGCTGACGGATCACTGGTTAATAAACTTGTACAACAACACCTTTCATAACTAATACGTTTAAGACCGTAAGCCAAGCTTACGGTCTTTTTACTACAAAAAAAACTATTGTAATAAATGAAACTTCTTTCGCGTTCATTCGTACATACTTTTAAGCAATATTTTTTTAAGGAGGGAGAAGGTGGGGAAAAAACACTTTTTACTTTGTTTTCTGCTGATTCTTACCTTTTTTTCGTGGAAAATCCCCCTTGTATCGGCTCAATCTGAAAAAGTGGTATACATTGTCCCAATCGAGGATACCGTAGAAAAAGGTTTAAATGCTTTCTTAGAAAGAGCTGTAATGGAAGCTGAAGAGGCAAATGCAGCAGCTATTATTTTTGAAATAAATACCCCAGGTGGAGTAGTAGAAGCGGCAGCTGATATTGGTAAACTGTTAACTTCAACAAGAATTAAAACGGTTGCATTTGTAAATAACCACGCGTTATCAGCAGGAGCCTATATCGCTTTAAATACCGATGAAATTTATATGGTAAGAAGCGCTACAATGGGATCAGCAGCTATCATTAACCAACAGGGAAACACAGCCGGAAAAAAGGCAGAATCCTATTGGTTTGCAGCAATGGAGGGCGCTGCTATAAACAGTGGGAGAGATCCTATTTATGCTCGTGCGATGGCTGATGGAAGTGTCGAAATCCCTGAGTTAGGGATTACAAAGAATCAGCTGTTAACATTAACCGCCGACAAGGCGCTGGAAGTTGGCTATGCAGAGGGAATTGTTAAGAATCAAGATGAGTTATTGCATAAGCTTGGCCTCGATTCTGCCCAAATAAAAACTATTGATGAAAGCTTTGCTGAGAAATTAGCTCGCTTTCTTACTCATCCGGTTGTTATCCCAATCCTATTATCAATAGCTAGTTTAGGATTGGTTCTAGAATTATATTCCCCTGGATTTGGTGTACCCGGTTTTATGGGGCTAACGGCATTATTGCTCTTCTTTTATGGTCACCTAGTTGCTGGCTTAGCAGGTTATGAAGCGATTGTTTTATTTGCTATTGGAGTCATTCTGCTTATTGCCGAGCTATTTCTTCCTGGTGGAATTATCGGAGCATTTGGATTTGCCGCTGTGTTAGGCAGTTTCTTTTTAGCAAGTGAAAATGTTATATATATGGGAATATCTATATTAATCGCCCTCTTAGTTTCTATCATAGTTTCTATTTTCATGATAAAGGTGTTGGGTCGTAAAATGAGTATTTTTAAGAAAATAATCCTCACAGATTCCACGAATACAGAGCAGGGCTTTGTTTCAAATGTGAATCGGACTGATTTAATCGGAAAAACAGGTATTTCTATCACACAGCTTCGACCTGCAGGTAAGATATCAGTTGAAGAAGAAATTATCGATGTAGTCAGTGATGGGGCTTTTATTCAAAAAGATAAGCCCATTAAAGTAGTAAAAGTTGAGGGGTCAAGAATAGTAGTTCGAGAATTACACAATAAATAAGGAGGTTATCATGATTACACCTAGTTTTGCATTTGTTATTATTCTTGTTGTATTAGCAATAATTCTTATTTCAGTTTTATTTACGTTTGTGCCGGTGATGCTTTGGGTTTCTGCCCTAGCTGCTGGGGTAAGAGTGAGTATTTTTACGCTTGTTGGAATGAGACTGCGCCGGGTCACACCGAGTAGAGTCATTAATCCATTAATTAAGGCTCATAAAGCAGGTTTAGCAGTTGCTACCAATCATTTAGAAAGCCATTATTTAGCTGGTGGTAATGTTGACCGTGTTGTTAATGCACTCATTGCTGCACATCGTGCAAATATTGAATTGAGCTTTGAGCGTTGTGCCGCGATTGATTTGGCTGGACGTGATGTTTTAGAGGCTGTCCAAATGAGTGTTAATCCTAAAGTAATTGAAACTCCATTTATTGCTGGAGTAGCCATGAATGGGATTGAGGTAAAAGCCAAGGCTCGTATTACTGTTCGCGCAAATATCGAACGCTTGGTAGGGGGAGCTGGAGAAGAGACGATTGTTGCTCGTGTTGGTGAGGGGATCATTTCAACGATTGGTTCTTCTGAGGATCATAAAAAGGTACTAGAAAACCCTGATATGATTTCACAAACAGTTCTTGCCAAAGGCCTTGATGCTGGCACTGCCTTTGAAATCTTATCGATTGATATTGCTGATGTTGATATTGGTAAAAATATCGGCGCAGAATTACAGACTGAACAAGCAGAAGCAGATAAGAAAATTGCTCAAGCTAAAGCAGAAGAACGTCGGGCAATGGCTGTTGCTCAAGAGCAAGAAATGAAGGCGCGTGTCGAAGAAATGCGTGCTAAGGTAGTTGAAGCGGAGGCAACAGTACCTCTGGCAATGGCCGAAGCACTGAAGTCAGGAAATATCGGAGTAATGGATTATATGAACATCCAAAATATTTCCGCTGATACCGATATGAGGGGATCAATTGGCAAGATGTCAGGAGACAAAAAAGATGGGCCTATAAAGTAATACTAATTGAAGGAGGGGAGTCGATTGGAATTTCTTTTTGACAACCCGATTATTTTAATTGTCATTATTGGGATGATTGTGTCTTATGTAAAAAGACTTAAAGGCAACCCTAATGGAGAACAATCAACCAAAGAAAAAGCAGACTGGAAAAAGTTATTTGATTTACCGGAAATCACTAAAGTGGATTTACCTAAAAATGAAGGTAAGATTATTCAGCCAGAGGTACTAACGAGAGATAATCTTGAGTTAACGAAACCTCCCTCGAAAAGTGAACCAAACTCGGACATTACTAGTAGGGAAATAGTAAATATGATTGCTGAAGGGGAAATAAAGGATGAAATCGGTTTAACTCCAAATAAGCAGCAACTCATAAATGGTATTGTTTGGTCTGAAATTCTAGGCCCACCAAGAGCCCGAAAAACACATTCCAAAGCTAGAAGATAATGTTCTAGAATCCCCTTTTATCTCATACAAATGAGATGAAAGGGGGTTCTTTTTTTATGGCAAAAAGCTTCCGACTGAAGGTCCGAAAATGGATGACCGAAAAAATGGATCTTCCTCAAGATGTCATGATGGATTTACCCCGATTAACAATGATTGGGCAAATCCATATTTATATAGAGAATCACCGTGGCTTATTAGCCTTTTCAGAACAGGAGCTACGTTTATTACTAAAACAAGGTCAACTTCTAGTGAAGGGAAAAGGCTTTGTTATTAAAACGATCTTACCCGAAGAAATCCTCCTTGAAGGAAAAATAGATCAAGTTATCTATATCAATGAATAGAACCCGGGGGCGTAAATATGAAGAATCTTTGGATAGAATTTTATTCTGGAATTGTTACCGTCAAAGTTACAGGGAAGGGAATTGAAAGGTTCATCAATACCCTTACCAAGGGCGGTTTAATTATTTGGAATGTTAGAAGAAGTGGTCCTGAAGCAATTATTTTTAAAATGAAGCTAGCCGATGTTCACGAACTAAGAAAATATCGAAGAAGAACGGGCTGCAAAGTGAAATTTTTGCAAAGAAACGGAGCGCCTTTTCTTCTGAAAAGGCTTTTCCAAAACGGTGGTTTTTTAGCAGGTGCCTTAGGGTTTATGATTGTTTTACTGATATTATCCAATATGGTTTGGGGTATTGAAATTAAGGGGGCCAAGCCTGCTACGGAACATCAAATTCGTAAAGCCCTTACCGAAATGGGAATTAAAGTTGGAAAACTTCAGTTTTATATGGAAGATGTTGAGAGTATTCAACGAAATTTAACAAATCAAATCGAGGAACTAACTTGGGTTGGTGTCGAGTTAAAAGGGACAACCTTTCATTTTGAAGTAGTGGAGAAGACTCAACCTGAGAAACTCATTACGTTAAGCCCTCGTAACTTAGTGGCCAAAAAGAAAGCGATTATTGTTGATATGTTTGTTGAAAAAGGACAACCAAAAGTCAAGTTACATGACCATGTTATTCCAGGTCAGCTGCTTGTATCTGGGGCAATCGGCAGAGAAGATTCTCCGCAACTCGTTCCCGCAAAAGGTGAAATTTTAGGAGAAACTTGGTATAAAACAAAAGTGAATTTACCATTGAAGAAAACATTTTTTGTGTTTAATGGACAAGAGAAGCAAAAACATTTTATTAGTTTTGGTAAAATGGCGATCCCCGTATGGGGGTTAGGGAAAATCCCGTTTACAGAATATGAGCTAGAACGATATGAGAAAAAAGTCCGTTTCTTAAAATGGGAAATTCCAATCTCCTACATTCATGATACTTACAGGGAACGTGAGAAAGTTACGATCGAATACACAAAAGAAGAGGCAATTCAAAATGCAAAGAATTTAGCGAGAGAGGATATAAAAAGGCATATTTCTGAAGATGCTAAAATTAAAGGAGAAAAAATTTTACATCAAGCATTTGAGAATGGTAAAGTTAAATTAATACTCCATTATCAAGTTATCGAAGACATTACAAAAGCTCAACCCATTACTCAAGGAGACTCAGAATGACAGAAGAAATTAAAACGATGGATCTACAACTGGATAATCCAGATGAGGCACTAAATCTGTTCGGGAATTCCGATACCCATCTAAAATTAATTGAACAGGAACTGGCCGTTTCTGTTATAACTAGGGGAGAATCGGTGATTGTTTCCGGATCACCTTTAAAGGTTGAATTAGT
The DNA here is from genome assembly GCF_054786815.1 of Pseudoneobacillus rhizolycopersici. Lineage (NCBI taxonomy): Bacteria > Bacillati > Bacillota > Bacilli > Caryophanales > Bacillaceae > Pseudoneobacillus > Pseudoneobacillus rhizolycopersici. The sequence goes on from NZ_JBTOOE010000002.1 coordinate 90,862, forward strand.
TGGAAAAATCTTAGACAAGCTTCTTTATTTGATTCGTAAAGGAATTACGATTAGTGGCAGAGAAGTGATTTATGCGATTCAACTAGCTAATAAAGGAACATTGGATTATTTTACTGAAATTTATGAGGAAGAGATTACCAAAAATGCTAAAGGTAAGTCGATTCGGGTCAAAACAATTGGTCAGCGCCAATATATTTCGGCTATCAGAAAAAATGATTTAGTGTTTGGTATTGGTCCTGCCGGCACAGGAAAAACCTATTTAGCTGTTGTAATGGCCGTAAATGCTTTAAAAAATGGATCTGTAAAAAGGATTATTTTAACAAGGCCAGCAGTTGAAGCAGGAGAAAGTTTAGGTTTTTTACCGGGAGATTTAAAAGAAAAAGTAGACCCGTATTTAAGACCACTTTATGATGCTTTGCACGATATTCTTGGTACAGAGCATACGGCAAGATTAATGGAACGTGGGACGATTGAAATCGCTCCTTTAGCCTATATGCGGGGCCGAACTCTTGATGATGCTTTTGTTATTTTAGATGAAGCGCAGAATACTACTCATGCACAAATGAAGATGTTTTTAACTAGACTTGGGTTTGGCTCGAAGATGGTTATTACAGGAGATAAAACTCAGGTCGACTTACCAAAAGGCGCTAAATCAGGTTTAATTGAAGCAGCAGCTATTTTAGAAGGTGTAAAAGGAATATCTTTTGTATATCTTGAAGAAAGCGATGTCGTTCGCCATCCATTGGTAGGTAGAATTATTTCGGCGTACAGTCAAAAGGAATAATAAACAATTACTAGCCTTATTGTGATTTTAAGGCTAGTTTTTTATTTTTAATGAAAATTTCCTTGAAAACTGTTAGTATTTACATAATACATGAATGAACGCTTATCTGGTCTTCTTGTACCATGATAGGAGGGAAATAAGATGGAGAAATTACAAAAACATTTTGGTAAAGTAAGAAATTTATTGGCAATTTCCTTTTTTCGTGTTCTTTTGTATTTAGTTTTAGGGTCTGTTTTATATGCTGTGATGTACAGCAATGTTAGACCAGAAAAATTAGAAGTGAATAAACTGGAAGTGGCAAAACAAACTGTTCTATCACCAATAACAGTAGAGGACAAAGAGGCTACTGAGCGAAAGCAAAAGGAAGCGCTAGCAGAAGTTAAGGATGTATATACTCTTAACCCCGAAATTGCCCAAAATCGAATTGATCTAACTACATCAATATTCCATTCGGCTATTGAGGTTATTGAAGAGGCAGCAGAATTAGAGGCGAATAATGAGTCGAATCTATCTAGTTCTTCTACACAAAGTCTTTCAACTAGAGTGGGAAGCTTGAAAGAAAAATTAACTGAAAATGAAACAAAAGAACTTTCCGAGCAAACCTTTGTTGCTTTAGTTCAGGCGAAGAAAACTGATCTTAAGATTGCTAAGGATTTGACGATTACTGCAATAAATGAAGTAATGAGTAAAAAAATCTCGGCAAGCATGGTTGAAAACGCAAAGAAGCAACTAGAAGAGCAACTTAGATATTCAGGATTAAATAGTAGCTTGAGATTCGCTTCGATTGAAATAGGTCGATATGCAGTCACTCAGAATGAGTTCTTTGACCAAGAAGCTACAGAAAGATTGCGTCAACAAACGATTGAAAATGTTGAACCAGTTCGCATTCTTCAAGGACAAATTATTGTCGAGCAAGGTAAATTTGTTGACCGGGATATATATAGGCAATTAATGCTGGTCGGAAAATTAGGCAGTGAAAAGGCTATTCAGCCTTTTATCGGATTAACTTTAATCATTTTAATCATGCTAGTTTCCATCTATTTTTATCTTAATGAATTGCGAATATCAGAAGAGATGAAACAGTCCAACCTATTACTCTTTGGTATTATTTTTATTTTAGCAATTGTCTTTATGAAAGTTGTAAGTCTGTTCCAACAATTTGATTATGCGGAAATCGGTTATGTTTATCCAGCTGCATTCGGAGCACTACTAATCAAAATCCTTATTGATGAGAAATTATCCATTTTGTTTACCCTGATTATGGCGGTATGTGGTAGCATTATTTTTAATCAAGAAGTTACCGGAACCTTAAATATTACCGTAGGAATTTATATATTATGCAGTGGGATTGCGGGTATACTATTGCTTAGCGGACAAAATCATCGGACAAAAATTTTAAAAGCCGGAGTTTTTGTTTCATTTGTTAATTTAATTGTTATTTTAGCATTAATGTTTTTGCAAAATGGAAAATATAGTGGATTAGATTACGGTCTTTATGTTATAGTGGCGCTTGTTTCAGGAATCAGTTCCTCTGTTTTAACAATAGGGCTATTACCTTTTTTTGAAGCAAGTTTTGGCATATTGTCAACGATGCGTTTAATTGAATTATCGAACCCAAATCATCCGCTCATTCGCAAAATATTAACAGAAGCCCCGGGTACCTATCACCATAGTGTAATGGTCGCGAATTTGTCGGAGGCTGCCTGCGAGGCAATTGGGGCTAATGGCCTTTTAGCGCGAGTAGGGTGTTATTATCACGATATTGGAAAAACAAAACGTCCACATTTTTTTATTGAAAATCAAATGAATATCACAAATCCGCATGATAAATTACCACCACAAACGAGTGTTAATATCATTGTGGCACATGCTTCAGATGGTGCTGAAATGCTAAGGAAACATCGAATGCCAAAGGAAATTATTGATATTGCCGAACAACATCACGGAACGAGTTTGTTAAAGTTTTTTTATCATAAAGCAATGAAAAGTGGCATGGAAGCAAAAGAGGAAGATTATCGCTATCCAGGGCCAAGAGCGCAGACGAAAGAAGCAGCAATTGTAGGAATTGCTGACAGTGTAGAAGCTGCCGTCCGTTCGATGTCCCACCCTTCTGCAGAACAAATCGAAACGCTTGTTAAAAATATTATTGCTGATAGACTTTCCGATGGGCAACTGAATGAATGTGATTTAACCCTTAAAGAGCTTGATACGGTCGCACATTCTTTATGTGAAACATTAAATGGGATTTTCCATTCTCGGATTGAATATCCTGAATTTACAAAGAAGGTGAACGAAACATGACTTTAGTAATTGATTCAATTGATGAAACCAATTCATTAGATCAAACCGAGATCATTCAAATCGAAAATATTTTAGCGTTTGCCGCAAAAAAACAAAACGTGGAATCGGGCAGTGAAATTTCGATTACGTTTGTTACAAACGAAAAAATACAAGAGATTAATCGAGATTACCGTCAGAAAGATCATCCTACAGATGTGATATCTTTTGCTATGGAAGAGTTAGGTGAAGGCGAAATCGAATTTGAATTTGAGGATCAACCTAGAATTTTAGGGGATATCATTATTTCAATCCCGAAAGCAAAAGAACAGGCAGACGAATATGGGCATTCCTTTATGCGAGAATTAGGCTTTTTAGCTGTTCATGGTTTTTTGCATTTACTAGGGTTTGATCATGAAACAGAAGAGGAAGAAAAGGTAATGTTTTCTCTGCAAAGGGAAATCCTAGAAGATTATGGACTTAAACGATAAGAAACGTCAATATAAATATGTCGAAACGTTTAGATTTGCGTTGGAAGGGATTCACAATGCATTTATTCAAGAAAAAAACTTTCGGTTTCATATTGTATTTTCAATAATTGTCATTTTATTAAGCTTTGTGCTTTCTATATCAAAAACTGAATGGATGTTTATCCTCATTTGTATTGGTGGAATGGTTATACTGGAATTGATTAATACGGCGATTGAAAGAATAGTGGATTTAGTAACTAGCGATTACCATCCTCTTGCGAAACAAGCAAAGGATATTGCAGCTGGTGCAGTACTTATTTTCGCCTGTTTATCGGTAATAATTGGATTAATTATTTTTATTCCAAAGCTTTTATCGTTTTTTTGAGACTTTCCTTTTAGGGTAGTCTCTATTTTTTTGTTAGTTTGAAAAATAATGTTACATTCGTTAAAATGACATAAATAACATTAATATCATATAATGTTTAGAAAATTCAATTTTTTATATTACGTTTTTGCAACAATTAATGAAAATATAAATGAAATGAGGTAAAATAAAGAAACAATCTATATCACGATATACTGTATAGAACTAAGCAAATTCGTACTAGTGATCTTAACTGGAGGAACTAATGAAAAGTCATAGCAATCAATATAAGTCAGGTTTTATTTCGATTATCGGGCGGCCCAATGTCGGAAAATCTACATTTCTCAATCGTGTCATTGGTCAAAAAATTGCCATTATGAGTGATAAACCGCAAACAACTCGGAATAAGGTTCAAGGGGTATTAACAACTTCGGATGCGCAACTTGTTTTCATCGACACGCCTGGAATCCATAAGCCAAAGCATAAATTAGGCGACTTTATGATGAAGGTAGCAACGAATACGTTAAAAGGTGTCGATTTAATTCTTTTTATGGTAAACGCTGAAGAGGGGTTTGGTCGTGGTGAAGAATTTATTATCGAAAAATTTCAGACAGTTGAGACGCCAATTTTTTTAATCATAAATAAAATAGACAAAATCCATCCAGATGAACTGTTTACTGTTATTGAATCATATAAGGAAAAATACTCTTTTAAGGAAATTGTCCCTATATCAGCTTTAGAAGGAAATAATGTGGACCATTTGCTTGAAATAATCAAAAAGTATTTACCAGAGGGTCCACAATACTATCCTGCTGACCAGGTGACAGACCACCCTGAAAGATTCATCGTCTCAGAACTGATTCGAGAAAAGGCATTACATCTGACACGTGAAGAAATCCCCCATTCGTTAGCAGTAGTGATTGACAAAATGGAACGTCGTGAGGACAAAGATCTCATACATGTCATGGCAACAGTGATTGTAGAAAGGGATTCCCAAAAAGGGATTATTATTGGTAAACAAGGCAGTATGTTAAAGGAAATTGGCAAGCTCGCCCGCATCGATATTGAAAACCTTCTTGGATCTAAAGTGTTTTTAGAGCTATGGGTAAAAGTACAAAAGGACTGGCGGAATAAGCAATCCCAGCTGCGAGATTATGGTTTCCGTGAAGATGAATATTAGCACATACCTTTAAACCATATTATCGATTATTGAAGATTATGCATTGGTGACATTAGTAATATTTTCGTATCATGAATTTTTCTAAGTTTGGCAATGATAAATTTAAGGGTTTGGGATTTACAGCGCTAGTCAAAAATTGAAAGGTGGGGTTTTCGATGTTAGATTTTACCTGGAAGGTCTTTTCACAAACAGGTAATATTGACACTTATCTAATCTTTAAAGAGTTAGAGAAGGAAAAGCAAGAAATACCCAGAAATTCGGACGAAGAGCTAGCAGAGGTTGATTTTCCCATCTCATAACCATTGGATGGTGAAGCTAGATGCTTCAAAAATGTGAAGGCATCGTTATTAGGACGGCCGATTACGGAGAGACAAATAAGATTGTAACTTTATATACCCGCGAATGGGGAAAAATCGGAGTGATGGCACGTGGCGCTAAAAAGCCAAATAGTCGATTGGCTGCCATCACTCAGCTTTTTTCTTACGGTTATTTTCTAATCCAAAAAGGAAGCGGATTAGGGAACCTACAGCAGGGAGAACTAATTTCTACTTTTCGAGGAGTTCGCGAGGATATTATTATTACTGCTTATGCCAGTTACATATTAGAATTAGCTGATAAATGTACGGATGAAAAAAAAATAAATCCGTATTTTTTTGAGCTATTGTATCAAACGTTAAACTATTTAAATGAGGAATATGACCCTGATATAATGATTCATATTTTTGAAATGAAAATGTTAAATTCCCTTGGTCTATATCCAAATTTAAATGGTTGTGCTATTTGTGGTCAAACGGATGGACATTTTAGCTTTTCCATTCGTGAAAATGGCTTTATCTGCCACCGATGTTTAGAAAAAGATCCCTACCATTTTAAAATTTCAATTGCCACCTTAAAACTGCTAAGAATTTTTTATTATTTAGATCTTTCTAGGTTAGGGACGATTTCGGTAAAAGAAGACACAAAAAAAGAATTAAAAACGGTGATCGATGCCTATTATGAGGAATACTCAGGATTGCATTTAAAATCGAAACGGTTTCTTAATCAAATGGGACAATTTCGTAATAAACTTTAAGCTAAGCCTAGCTCTGTAAACAACAAAGTTTACGAAAAGAGTCTAATGGAATGTTGACATTGAAGTTATTTTTAATATAATATCTTACATATGAATAGTTGCAACGAAGGAGAGTAGTACTTGATTTCCTCTATAAAAGCGAACCTAGGTTGGTGCGAGCTAGGGTATAGAGCATTAAGGAAGGCGTTCTGGAGCAGCATTTAAAGAAAGTGACTACTATTAGTAGTAATTAGGGTGGAACCGCGGGTAACTCTCGTCCCTATGCTTAAGGCATAAGGCACGGGAGTTTTTTTGTTGTTTATTTTACTGGAGGTGTTTTATTAATGAATATCCAAAACATGATTTTAACATTACAAAAGCATTGGTCTGATCAAGGTTGCATTCTGATGCAGGCATATGATGTGGAAAAAGGGGCAGGTACGATGAGCCCGTACACATTCCTTCGTGCCATTGGACCTGAGCCTTGGAATGTGGCCTATGTGGAGCCTTCCCGTCGACCAGCTGATGGTAGATACGGGGAAAACCCAAATCGCCTTTATCAACATCACCAATTTCAAGTCATCATGAAGCCGTCACCTGATAATATTCAGGAACTTTATCTTGATTCATTAAGGGCTCTAGGAATTAATCCATTGGAGCATGACATTCGGTTTGTAGAAGATAATTGGGAGAATCCTTCTTTAGGTTGTGCAGGTCTAGGATGGGAAGTTTGGTTAGATGGTATGGAAATCACACAGTTTACGTATTTCCAACAAGTAGGTGGGCTTGAATGTAAACCAGTTTCTGTTGAAATTACTTACGGAATTGAAAGACTAGCATCCTATATTCAAGACAAGGAAAATGTGTTTGAATTAGAATGGACAAATGGATTTACTGTCAGAGATATTTTTTTACAGCCCGAATATGAGCATTCCAAATATACATTTGAAACATCCAATATTGAGATGCTTTTTAATCTTTTTTCGATTTATGAACAAGAGGCCCATAAGCAAATGGAAAATGGGCTGGTTCATCCTGCTTATGATTATGTTTTAAAATGTTCCCATGTATTTAATCTTTTGGATGCACGCGGAGCCATTTCGGTAACTGAAAGAACTGGCTATATCGGGCGTTGCCGTAATTTGGCACGTAAAGTGGCTAAAACTTTTTATGAAGAGCGAGAAAAACTAGGATTTCCAATCTTAAAGAGAGAGGAGACAGATCATCATGAATAAACGTGATGTATTGCTTGAAATTGGTTTAGAAGAAATGCCGGCGCGCTTTATTACGGATACGATTCGACAATTAGAGGAAAAAGTGAGCGCATGGTTAGAGGAAAATAAAATTGGTTATCAATATATTCACCGCTATTCTACACCACGACGTTTAGCCTTGTTGATTGAAGGGATTAGTGAGGAGCAAGAGGATATTCATGAGGAAGCAAAAGGGCCAGCTAAAAAAATAGCCCAAGCCGAAAATGGCGAATGGAGCAAGGCAGCAATTGGTTTTACTAAAGGTCAGGGTGCTGCGGTTGAAGATATTTATTTTAAAGAAATTAATGGAATCGAATATGCTCATGTCCAAAAGTTTATCAAGGGTAAAGAGACAAAAGAACTTTTACCACATTTAAAACAAGTGGTGACAGATTTATATTTTCCAAAGAACATGCGTTGGGCAGACCAAGAGCTAAAATATGTTCGCCCTATCAAGTGGTTGGTTGCCTTATTTGGAAATGAAATCATCCCCTTTAATATTGCTAATGTTGAAACAGACCGTTTCTCTTTTGGACATCGTTTTCTTGGAGAACGAATTACGATTAATCAACCAAATGAATACGTTCAGACATTATTAAGTCAGTTTGTGATTGTAAATGCCGAGGAAAGAAAAAAGGCAATAATCTCACAAATTGATAACTTAATGGATGAAAATGGCTGGGTTATTCCGATGGATGAGGAATTACTAGAAGAAGTTAATAATCTTGTCGAATACCCTACCGTTTTATTTGGTAAATTTGAAGAATCTTTTTTAGAGATCCCTGAGCAGGTATTAATTACTTCTATGAAAGAACATCAGCGTTACTTCCCGGTTAAATCAAAAGAGGGCGAGCTTTTACCTTTCTTTGTAACTGTACGAAACGGCGACCATATGCATTTGGACACGGTTGCAAAAGGAAATGAGAAAGTATTAAGAGCAAGACTCTCCGATGCAGCATTTTTTTATAAGGAAGATCAAAAACTAGACATTGCTGATTGCTTAAAGAAATTAACATCAATTGTTTACCATGAAGAAATTGGAACATTGTCCGAAAAGAACGATAGAGTACAAGCGTTTGCTAATGAAATCTCCAATCTAGTTCATGCTACTGCAGATGAGCAAAAAGCAGTTAACCGAGCTGCTGAGATTTGTAAATTTGATTTAGTGACCAACATGGTTTATGAATTTCCGGAGTTACAAGGGCAAATGGGAGAAAAATACGCCCTACAAAAAGGTGAGGTTGCGGCAGTTGCAACGGCTATTAATGAACATTATATGCCGCGAAACTCAGAGGACAGCACCCCAAGTAGTAATGTGGGGGCAATTTTAGCCATCGCTGATAAACTCGATACCATCACCTCTTTTTTTGCGATTGGCAAAATTCCTAGCGGTTCACAGGACCCATATGCGTTAAGACGTCAGGCAACAGGGGTTATTCAAATTTTATTGGATAAAAAGTGGAGCATTGCCTTTGAGGAATTACTTGAAATCTCCTTGCAGCTTACCGAAAAGGCAGGATTCCAAAAGAAATCTGTTGAAGACATTAAAGTGGAGTTACTTTCTTTCTTTAAGTTAAGATTGAAGCATTTATTGCAAGAGAAAGGAATTCGTTACGATATTATTGATGCTGTTTTAGGAAATCGCATTGCTAATGTTACATCCCTTGTTAATAAAGCTCAGTTATTAGAAACGAATAAAGCAACCGATCATTTCAAAGAAGATATCGAGTCATTGAGCAGGGTATTGAACATTACTGGGAAACTCGAAAAACCAGCTGAAATAAACAAGGATTTATTCGAAAATGAGCATGAAGTAAGCTTATATCAGAAAATTATTGATCTTGAAGGCTCTTTATCCGAATCTATAACTGACGATCAATATTTTGAGTTATTAGTTTCATTAAAGCCAGCTATCAACGCTTATTTCGATCACACTATGGTTATGGTTGAAAACGAAGAGCTCAAAACCAACCGCCTGAGCCTGCTTGCCAAACTCGCAAGATTCATCCTAAACTTTGCAAAAGTAAATGAAATTATTGTGAAATAATCAAAAGTGTCTGCCATATGCGTGGCAGACTGTTTTTCTTTTTGTTTTAAAAGTATATAATAGAGTCATATGAATTTTTGGGAGATTTGTGTTGGGTGGTGATGACAATCGAATTAACTAAACGGCAAGAGATAATCTTGCAGATTGTAAAGGATAATGGACCAATTACTGGAGAACAAATTGCCGAACAATTAAACTTAACTAGAGCGACATTAAGACCCGATTTAGCGATTTTAACTATGGCAGGGTATTTGGATGCTAGGCCAAGGGTCGGGTATTTTTATACAGGTAAATCCGGAACACAGTTATTGACTGAAAATTTACAGAAACTTTATGTGAAGGATTTCCAATCGATTCCGGTAGTAGTAAATGAAAATATCTCTGTTTATGATGCCATTTGTACAATGTTCTTAGAGGATGTTGGAACACTATTTGTAGTTGACCAAACATCCAAACTGGTGGGGGTATTATCACGGAAGGATTTGTTACGGGCAAGCTTAGGAAAACAGGACTTAACGACTATTCCAGTGCATATTATTATGACTCGGATGCCCAACATAACGATGTGTAAAAAAGAGGATTTATTAATAGATGCAGCTCAAAAATTAATCGAAAAGCAAATTGATGCATTGCCGATTGTGAAGGAAACAGAAAAAGGCTATGAGGTTATTGGAAGAATTACGAAAACGAATATTACAAAAGCCTTTTTGTCCCTTGCTCAGGACCAATGACGTTAAAGAGAGGAGTAAATAAAATTTGAATACCGTTATTTATGTCGTCTCTGATTCAGTTGGTGAAACGGCTGAATTAGTTACAAAAGCCGCGATAAGTCAATTTAATAATGCTAATTTTATATTAAAACGCTTTCCTTATGTTGAAGATAACGAAAATATTGACGAGGTTATCTCGCTTGCCAAATTCGATAAAGGAATGTTAGCTTTTACACTAGTTAAACCGGAAATGAGAGAATACATAAAAGAAAAGTCTCTTGAAGCTGGGGTATATGCTTGTGATTTAATCGGGCCGTTAATGGATAAAATTCATGAGTTAACTGGAGAAACTCCGCTACTTGAGCCCGGTTTAGTGAGGAAGCTTGATGAAGATTATTTTAAAAAGGTTGAGGCGATCGAATTTGCCGTCCAATATGACGATGGGCGGGACCCTAGGGGAATTCTAAAGGCTGATATTGTTTTGATTGGTGTTTCGAGGACTTCAAAAACGCCATTATCACAATATCTGGCACATAAACGATTAAAAGTGGCAAATGTGCCACTAGTTCCCGAGGTTGACCCTCCTGAAGAACTATTTTTGGTTCCTAAGGAAAAATGTTTTGGTTTACAGATTAGCCCTGAAAAATTAAATGATATTCGTAAAGAACGGCTGAAATCACTTGGCTTAAACGACCAAGCAAGCTATGCCAATCTCGAAAGAATCAAACAAGAAATAAATTATTTTAACAAAATTGTTGAACGAATTGGCTGTCAAGTTATAGAAGTTACGAATAAAGCAGTTGAGGAAACCGCTAATGCGATTCTACACCACTATAAGCTTGGAAAGTAAATAATATTCATCATACTGACACATTCATAAATATGAAGATGTGTCAGTTTTTTTAATAAAAATTTCAATCAAATTTATAGAAATTCTTATATTTATATACTATAATTAAAAATTGTGATAAAAAAAGCATATAAATAGGTTTAGACTTGGATTGGAACGAATAAACTATTTATTGTTAGATGTCAAGGTGTGTAAAACAAAAAAATTCGACAATTTGTTATAAATGTGAAAATTCTCCTTCTAAAGAAGGAAATTGTGGAGTGATGTAGAATAACTACTATTACAAACCAAATCTCGACAATTTTTGTTGATGGGGATGACTGAAAAGCTACCGACCTATACATAATGGAACACCAACTTGATATTGAGGTCCGCCACAGATATTAGTTTGGCAGGTATGGTGTGTGGAGGACAGGAAACGCTTTGTGAATAGGTTAACAAAAAAAATGTCGAATTTTGAAGGAATTTTAAAATGAATCACGAATTATAATGGGGTTGCTCTCATGTCAGAAAGAATTGCCGAGGAAAAAATTAATCAAATTCGAGCGTCTGTCGATATTGTCGAAGTCGTTGGTGAATACGTCCAATTGAAAAAACAAGGACGGAACTATTTTGGTTTATGCCCATTCCATGGTGAAAACTCTCCTTCTTTTTCTGTTTCACCAGACAAACAAATCTTCCATTGCTTTGGTTGCGGGGCTGGTGGCAACGTTTTTTCTTTTTTAATGGATATCGAAGGACATTCATTTGTTGAAGCAGCTATAAAATTAGCTGGAAAAGCGAATATCGATTTAGAGATTGATCTCGCTAATTTGAACCCAGAACATAATGTCCCAAATGATGTGAAACAGATGCTTGATGCCCATGAGTTATTATGTAAATTTTATCATCATTTGTTGGTTAATACAAAAGAGGGACAGCATGCGTTAGAGTACCTTTTAGAACGAGGTTTTACCCTAGAATCCATTAAAAAGTTCCAAATCGGTTATTCCTTAAATTCATGGGATTTTGTTTCGAAGCTGCTTATAAAGAGAAACTTCCCGACTCAAGTATTGGTAGATTCAGGTCTTATTATTAAACGGGAAAGCGATGGCAGTTATTTTGACCGTTTTAGGGACCGAATTATGTTTCCGATATTTGATAAAAAAGGTAATACGATTGCTTTCTCAGGAAGAAGTTTAGGGCAAGAACAGCCAAAATATTTAAATAGTCCTGAAACGGTAATCTTTAATAAAAGTAAAATTTTATATAATTATCATTTAGCAAAAGCAAGTATTCGCAAAGGAAGTCACGCAATATTATTTGAAGGATTCGCTGACGTCATCTCTGCTGATCGTTCCGAAGTACCTAACGGTTTAGCTACTATGGGAACTTCTCTAACAGAGGATCATGTCTTAACATTAAAAAAAGTGGCGGAGACTGTTACCATTTGTTACGATTCCGATTTTGCCGGAATAGAGGCAGCCTTTCGGGCAGGTAAGATGCTTATGGGAGCTGGTATCCATGTGAAAGTTGCAATGGTTCCAAATGGCTTAGATCCTGATGATTATATTAAGCAAAATGGAACAGAAAGGTTTCGTAATGAAGTAATAAGTGCCCCTATCACATGGATGTCATTTAAGATTCTTTACTTTCGGAGAGGAAAAAATCTTCAGATTGAAGGAGATCGTTTACTTTATATCGAAGAAATAGTAAAGGAAATCGCAACTCTCAACAACGCTGTTGAAATCGATCATTATTTAAGACAGCTAGCCAATGAATTTTCCATTTCCTATGAGGCATTAAAGCAGCAATTAGAATCAGTTGCCAATCAGCAATCGAAGCACAAGAAGTTTGAAAGGCAACCAAAAAGAGAACCAACCCCAGTTGTTGTTTCCGGAAGAGGTTTACTTCCTGCCTATCAAACAGCAGAACGCAGATTAATTGCTCATATGTTAAGAAATATGGATATCACCTATAAGGTAAAGGAATTATTAAATGGAACAACCTTTAATGTCGACGAGCATCAAGCGATTTTTACCTATTTGCTAGGGTATTACGAAGAAGGGAATTTACCTGATTCCAGTTCATTTTTAAACTATATTAAGGATGAAAAATTAAAACGCATTGTTGCTGAAATCGATATGATGTCTATTTCCATTGAAATAAGTCCAGAAGAGTTAAATGATTATTTAAAACAGGTGTTTAATTTTCCTAAAATGTTAATGATAAAGGAAAAGAATGCAGAAAAAAAAGAAGCAGAAAAACAAAAAGATTATACCAGGGCAGCAATCATTGCTTTAGAAATTATTAATTTAGAAAAAGCAATGAAATAAAATAAATTGTATATGAGTGATTTTGGAAGGAGGGGGCCATATGACTGAAAAATCAGCCCAATCAAAAGAGGTTGAAACAGAAATGTCCCTTGATCAAATAAAAGACCAATTAACAGCTATAGGTAAAAAAACAGGTGTGCTTGCATACGATGATATTGCCGAAAAACTGTCAACATTTGAAATGGATCAACACCAAATGGATGAATTTTATGAGTTTTTAGGTGATCAAGGGATTGAGTTAGTTGGAGACAGTGACGATGAGGACGAAGAAGCTCCAAATATTCATCAGTTAGCAAAAGACGAAGATGAATTTGATTTAAATGATTTAAGCGTTCCTCCTGGGGTGAAAATTAATGACCCAGTAAGAATGTATTTAAAAGAAATTGGTCGTGTAGACCTTCTTTCAGCTGAAGAAGAAATCTCTCTAGCTGAACGGATTGAACAGGGTGATGAAGAAGCAAAACGGCGTCTGGCAGAGGCGAATCTGCGATTAGTTGTAAGTATCGCAAAACGTTATGTTGGTCGCGGAATGCTCTTTTTAGATTTAATTCAAGAAGGAAATATGGGTCTTATTAAAGCTGTTGAAAAATTTGACTACCGTAAAGGCTTTAAGTTTAGTACTTATGCAACTTGGTGGATTCGCCAAGCGATAACTCGCGCTATTGCCGATCAAGCTAGAACGATTCGTATCCCAGTTCATATGGTTGAAACGATAAATAAATTAATTCGAGTCCAAAGACAATTATTACAGGACCTTGGTCGAGAGCCGTCCCCTGAAGAAATTGCTGAGGATATGGATTTAACTCCTGATAAGGTCCGTGAAATCTTAAAAATAGCTCAAGAACCGGTTTCTTTAGAAACACCGATAGGTGAAGAAGACGATTCACATCTTGGTGATTTCATTGAAGATCAAGATGCAACATCACCTTCTGAACATGCTGCATATGAGTTATTAAAAGAACAGTTAGAAGATGTTCTTGATACGTTAACCGACCGTGAAGAAAATGTTTTACGTCTACGATTTGGATTAGATGATGGACGCACTCGTACTCTCGAAGAGGTTGGTAAGGTATTTGGTGTAACTAGAGAGCGTATTCGTCAGATTGAAGCCAAGGCGTTACGGAAACTTCGCCATCCAAGTAGAAGTAAACGACTTAAGGATTTCTTAGAATAAAGTATCAAAGGAATAGTTTACCTCTTTTAAGAGGTAGGCTATTTTTTTTACTTCCGTGATTCATCGTTTGAAATTATTTTACTGAATTCTCTTTTATATTGCAAATTGCCTTTCGAAAATAATTTGTTAGCGACAAATTAATTGTTTTTTTACAAAAGGGTTGGATGAGCGATTAAGACGGATGAGAGTTTTCAATTCATCTAATTTATTATTTTCGGATAATAATAAATTTTTAAAAGTTTTTTAATCTTGAGAATTTTATTCATTCCCACTTATAATAGTTAAGTAAGCGCATACAAAGATAAGTTTTTATGAGGGGGATGGACATGAATTTTGATTTAACGAGTGAACAAGACATGATTCGCAAAATGATAAGGGAATTTGCAGATGAAGAAGTCGCACCAGGTGCTTATGAGCGTGACAAAACAAAGGAATTCCCAATTGATATTTTCAAGAAACTATCACAAATGGGGGTTATGGGCTTACCTTTTCCGGAACAATTTGGTGGAGGTGGAGCGGATACAGTCAGCTTTGCCATTGTAGTAGAAGAATTAAGTAGGGCTTGTGGTTCGACAGGGATAACGTACTCAGCCCATATTTCTTTAGGTGGCGCACCGATTAATATGTTTGGGACTAAAGAGCAAAAGGAAAGATACTTGACACCAATTTGTACGGGGGAATCGTTTGGTGCATTTGGTCTCACTGAACCAAATGCCGGGTCTGATGCGGGTGGAACACAAACAGCAGCGATTGAAAAAGATGGTGAATTCATTATTAACGGCAGCAAGTGCTTTATCACGAATGCAAGCTATGCAAAACATCTCGCTCTTACTGCTATAACGAATCAACATAATGGCGAAAAGGAAATTAGTGCGATTATTGTTCCAACCGATGCTAAAGGATTTAAAATTATTGATAATTATGAAAAAATGGGCCTAAATGCTTCAAACACAACTGAACTTGTTTTTGAGGATGTCCATGTACCAACTGAGAACCTTTTAGGGAGAAAAGGGGAAGGTTTTAAGCAGTTCTTAGTTACTCTTGATGGCGGAAGAATCGGAATTGGAGCAATGGCGGTCGGAATTGCTCAAGCCGCTTATGAAAAAGCCCTTCAATATGCAAAAGAAAGAAAGCAATTTGGTCGTTCGCTTTCACAATTTCAAGCGATTCAATTTAAGTTGGCTGATATGGCATTAAAAATAGAATTAGCTAGAAATATGGTTTATAAAGCTGCTTGGTTAAAAGACCAAGGACGTAAATTTTCAAAGGAAGCTTCCATGTGTAAACTATATGCCTCAGAAATTTGTATGGAAGTAACAAGTCAAGCCGTACAAATCCATGGAGGCTATGGCTATATGAAGGATTACCATGTAGAAAGATTTATGCGGGATGCCAAGCTATTGGAAATAGGCGAAGGAACTTCCGAGGTACAACGCATTGTTATTTCCAGAGAAATTGGTTGTTAAAATAAAATTTCTATGTTTTCTAATATAAAATGATTATAAACACTTCCCCTCTATCTGTTTTTAAAGTAAAATAGAAATTGTTTGTACACAATAATAGTAATGTTCTACATAGGGGGTAAAATGTCATGAATCGAAATCCAATTGTACCATTTATTGTAATTATGGTTTTTGGAATTGGGCTTATGTTTCTTCTTTCCTTTAAAGGCTTAGGAGATTCAAAAGAAATCGCTAAAGAGGCTGAAGGTGGAAAAGAACCAAAAACTGAGGTTGCTGCAAATCCGGAAGACATTTATAAGCAAACTTGTGCAGGCTGCCACGGTAACTCATATGAAGGATCAATGGGACCTGCCCTAAAAGGAACAGGCTTATCAAAAGATGAGGTTGCTGATATTTTACAAAATGGTTTACCTGGTGGAATGCCTAAAGGTCTTGTTCAAGGCGAACAGCTTGATGCAATGGCTGAATTTATAGCAAACCTAAAATAGCAGTATAAGAAAGTTCTTTGCAATGGCAAAGAACTTTTTTTATACTTACATAAGAAAAGCATTAAAGATTGGTGTGGTATATTTGAATACTGAAAAATTATCTGCAAGGCTTTCGCTTGTAGCAGATTATATCCCAAAGGGCTCGAGAATTGCAGATATTGGCTCCGACCATGCATATTTGCCATGTTATCTTGTAAAAAAAGGATTAGTTCCCTTTGCTATTGCGGGTGAAGTGGTGGAAGGACCCTTTCAATCCGCCAAAAGGCAGGTAATGGAAGATGGCTTATCGGAGTATGTTTCTGTTCGGAAGGGAAATGGTTTAGAGGTCGTTTCTGTCGGAGAAGTGGATTGCATAACAATTGCCGGAATGGGTGGGACATTAATTTCAACCATTTTGGAAGCTGGCAAAGAGAAGTTATCTTCTGTAGCAAGATTAATTCTCCAACCGAATATTAGCGCAATTTCAATTCGTCAATGGTTGATGGAAAATGACTGGGAACTTATCGGTGAGGAAATAATTGAAGAAGATCAGAAGATTTATGAAGTATTGATAGCTGAAAAAGGGGAACCCAATCGCCCTTACACATCTGGATTACAAACAGGTTTATTAATGGGACCATTTCTTATAGAAAAAAAATCAGATGTATTTATAAAAAAATGGGTAGAGGAAAAACGGAACTGGGAAAGAATTTTAAGACAATTAACGGATGCTTTTCAATCTGATGATATCCGAAAAAAGAAGGAAGAACTTGAAACTAAAATCAAAATGGTCGAGGAGGTCCTTAATACTTGAAAACAGTAAACGGTTATGAAATTATTCAGGTTTTTGAAAGCTTCTCTCCTAAAAATTTGGCAATGGAAGGGGATAAAGTAGGCTTACAAATTGGCAACCTTAGCCGCAAGGTCGAAAATGTCATGATTGCCTTAGATGTTTTAGAAGAGGTCGTGGATGAGGCAATTGCCAAAAATGTTCAATTAATTATTGCCCATCATCCGTTAATATTTCGACCACTCACGAGAATCACATCGGATGATTATAATGGTCGATTAATCGAGAAGTTAATCAAGCATGATATTGCAGTTTATGCGGCACATACGAATCTCGATGTAGCAAAGGGAGGCGTAAACGATTTATTAGCAGAAGCGCTTGGTTTATCTCATTCCGAAATACTTTTCCCAACTGTTACAACCAAGTTGAAAAAATTAGTCACCTTTGTTCCAAAAAGTCATGATGAGGCTGTAAGAGAGGCAATTGGTAAAGCGGGAGCAGGGGCAATTGGCGATTATGACTACTGCTCGTTTAGTACTAGCGGGATGGGAAGATTTTTGCCTGGGAGGGGTGCAGATCCTTTTATTGGAAAACCTGGAAAGTTTGAAGAAGTCGAAGAAATTAAAATTGAATCGATTTTCCCTGAATATCTTGAAAAAAAGGTCATCAGTGCTTTAATAAAGGCGCATCCATATGAAGAGCCAGCTTATGATTTAATAAGTCTGGACAATAAAGGAGAAACTCTTGGGTTAGGTAGAGTAGGAATGGTATCAGAAATGACATTAAAGGAGTTTGCTGAAAAAGTAAAGCAAGCCCTAGATGTCAAAACTGTTCGTGTTGTGGGACCGTTAGATGCAAAAATAAAAAAAGTTGCAGTGCTTGGAGGAGATGGAAATAAATATTTCCAATCAGCCAAATTTAAAGGGGCTGATGTGTTTGTGACCGGAGATTTTTATTACCATACCGCTCATGACGCTGCTGCCCAAGGACTTCACATAATCGATCCAGGGCATAATGTTGAAAAGGTCATGAAAAAAGGAGTAGCTATTAAGTTATCACAATTATTCAACGAAAAGGGATATGCGATAAAAATATTTTCTTCCGAAATTCATACAGACCCATTTCAATTTGTATAGACTAAAAAAACCAGGTGGCTTACCTGGTTTTTTTAGTCTATACTCTTAACTTTTGGTAAAATTTTTGCCAATGGCACCTTTTTCTCCCTCGCCCAGGTTGAACTATTATATGGATCAAATTGTTCAATAAAGGAGATTACTTCTTTTGTAATCGGTGTTGGTGTTGAAGCGCCGCTTGTCACTGCAACGGTTTTCGCATCCTTAATCCAATCTATTTCTAGCTCCGAAATATCAGCAATCCGGTAAGCCTTTGTTCCGGCAATTTCTTCGGAAACTTGTGCCAGACGGTTGGAGTTATTACTTTTAGGGTCACCGACAACAATGGTTACGTCTGCTTGTGTTGCTTGCTTGGCAACCGCTTCTTGACGAACTTGTGTAGCATTACAAATTTCTTTATGAACCTCGACATGGGGATATTTCTCCTGTACTTTTTCCATCACATGGAAAACATCCCATTGACTCATCGTTGTTTGATTTGTAACAATTAATTTATCGTGTGTTACATTTAATTTCTCCACATCTTGAATCGTTTCGACAAGAAAAACTTGATCTGGAGCAATCCCAACGGCACCTTCTGGTTCAGGATGGCCTTTTTTGCCGATATAAATAACTTTAAATCCATCGCTCACCTTTTCTTCAATTAAATCATGAGTTTTGGTTACATCAGGACAGGTAGCATCAATGGTAACTAATCCCTTTTGCTTCGCTATTTCACGTACTTCAGGTGAGATACCATGAGCCGTAAAAATAACGGTCCCTTTATCGACTTTTTCAATAATTTCTTTCCGATTCGATCCATCTAAAGTGATTATACCTTCTTGTTCAAACGCATCAGTGACATGTTTGTTATGAACAATCATTCCTAGTATATAAATAGGTCTTGGTAAAGATTTATCCAATGAAGCATTTCGAGCAATAACCATTGCATCGACAACCCCATAACAATATCCTCGTGGAGAAATTTTAATAACTTCCATGTTTCGTCCTCCCTTTTAGGTGACTCTTTATCTACTTCTTTATTATATAAAACCTGTTGCTAGATTACAAAGGAAGTTGTCATCTTAGTTTGGGAAAAGAAAATATTAAAGAGAACGTGATCAAATAAATAACTTTGGTACGGAACGTCTACTCTCATTACTTAAGGAACGTGTATTTGTCTGATGATGCTTCTTGTTAATGTCTTTATTTGAATCCTCAAGAATAATTGGATTTACCTCCATCGATTCGATATCCTCATCTGATTCACTTGCAGTTGTTTCTTCGGTTTCTTCACCCGAGCTATCACTTGAGCTGTCCTTTAACCCGCGGTAAAGCTTCCAAAGACTTGGTATGTTTCTAACAAGTGGACCATATTGTTGAATCATAGGACCAAACTGCTGAGCCGTCTTTAAGACGGTTTGCGTATTGTTTAAAAAGCCATTTAACATTTCTGGGTTTGCTAATGACTGGAGTATTCCTCCGCCTCCGCCACTACTTGAGACTCCTCTGCTGAGTGCAGAAAGACCTCCACCTCCACTTGAAGCACCTCTATTGAATAATGGAATTCCTCCTCCAGGACCGCCTTGCTGTCTTCCACGCCCTAATATTTTTGAAAGAATCCCGCCACCTTGATTTCCAGCGTTTCGATTCATCCCTGGAGCGGGCATCATTGGTCGATTCATCCTTGGACCTTGCATAGGCATTGGTGGTGCTTGGTTATAACCTCCTCCAAATGGCGGTCCAGGATTATACCTGTTCTGCATCATCCTCGGTGGATAACCACCTTGCATCGCCTGCCCTGGTCTTAATGGTATTGGCATAATTAAATCCTCCATTCAAAATAAAACTCTTCTTACCATCTTATGCACTAAAATAGGTTTTGGTTTAGGTGTAATTTCATTTGTGAATAATAAGGAGGAATGGTGTGTAGTGGCGCTTTTTAAAAAACTTTATTATAATACTGGGATAGAATAAAAATATGGACGACTTAGGAGTTTTTTTAATATGACAGATTCTAAATTTCATTCTTATCAATTAAAGCCATTTTTATTAAGCGCAGTTGAGAAAATGGGCTTTTCAAACCCTACAGAAATACAAGAAAAAATGATTCCTCTTGTATTAAGAGGTGATAGTGCAATTGGGCAGTCACAAACTGGTACAGGAAAAACGTTGGCTTACGTGTTACCAATTTTAAATAAAATCGACCCACGTAAACAGGAAGTACAAGCTGTCATTACAGCACCGACACGGGAGCTGGCTACCCAAATTTATCAGCAAATATTAAAAATGACCGAGCATACAGGGGAAGAGGAAGCGATTGTGACTCGTTGTTTTATCGGCGGTACTGATAAAGCAAGATCAATTGAAAAATTGAAAGCACAGCCGCATATTGTTGTAGGAACCCCATCAAGAATTCACGATTTAGTCTCAGAACAAGCATTGTTTGTTCATACTTCTAAAATACTTGTTGTGGACGAGGCAGACTTAATGCTGGATATGGGATTCATCGTCGATGTCGATAAAGTGGCAGCAAAAATGCCTGACAATCTTGAAATGTATGTATTCTCAGCAACAATTCCTGAAAAACTTAAGCCGTTCTTGAAAAAGTATATGGAGAATCCAAAGTTTATTCATATTGAACCAAAACAGGCATCGGCTTCAAACTTATCACATGTTTTATTGCCGGCAAGACATCGAAATAAGGTAGAATTAACTTATCAGGCGTTAAAGCTGTACAATCCTTATTTGGCAATTGTTTTTACGAATACAAAGAAAAAAGCGGATGAAGTAGCTGATGCTCTTCTTCAAAAAGGCTTAAAAGTGGGGAGAATTCATGGTGATTTAAGCCCACGTGACCGCAAAAAAGTAATGAAACAGGTACAAAATTTAGAGTATCAGTATTTAGTCGCGACAGATTTGGCTGCTCGAGGAATTGATATAGAGGGAGTTAGTCATATCATCAATTATGAACTGCCTAGTGATTTAGATTTTTACATTCACCGAGTGGGCCGAACCGCACGTGCCGGGTATTCCGGTATTGCCTTAACAATTTATGAGCCTTCTGATGAGGATGCATTAATTCGACTTGAAAAGCTCGGAATAGAGTTTCAATACACCGATATTCAAAAGAGTGAATGGGTCGAATTAGATGATCGAAATAAGCGGAAAAAACGAGAAAAACAAGTTGATTCTATTGAATTAAAAGCACGCAGTATGGTTCAAAAACCTAAAAAGGTGAAACCTGGATATAAAAAGAAAATCCAAAGTAAAGTCGAAAATATTAAAAAACGGGAAAGACGTATTCAGAAAAAGAAATCTTAGGGAGAGAGAAAAATGGTAAAGATTGGTTCACATGTTTCGATGAGCGGAAGTAAAATGTTTTTAGCAGCGAGTGAAGAGGCCGTCTCTTATGGAGCTAATACATTTATGATTTATACGGGTGCACCCCAAAATACGAGAAGGAAAAAATTAGAAGACTTAAATATTGAAGCTGGCCGTAAACATATGGAAGTTAATGGCATAGACGAAATCATTGTCCATGCTCCTTATATTATCAATATAGGTAATACCACCAATCCAAGCACATTTGACTTAGGGGTAAACTTCCTCCGTACAGAAATTGATCGCACCGAAGCGATTGGGGCAAGACAAATTGTACTGCACCCAGGAGCACATGTTGGGGCTGGTACTGAAGCTGGGATTATGAAAATTATTGAAGGACTAAATGAAGTTCTTACTAAAGATGATAAAGTGCAAATTGCGCTTGAAACGATGGCCGGGAAGGGTTCTGAGTGTGGTAAAACCTTCGAGGAATTGGCAATGATTATCGACGGCGTTGTTTATAATGATAAAATTTCTATTTGCTTTGATACATGTCATACACATGACGCTGGATATAATATTGTCGAGGACTTCGATGGAGTATTGAACGAATTTGATAAAATTGTAGGCGTTAATCGTATCAAAGTTATTCATGTCAATGATAGTAAAAATGCCCGCGGAATGCGAAAAGACCGTCATGAAAATATCGGCTTCGGCCATATCGGTTTTAAGGCATTAAATTATATTGTCCATCATCCACAGCTTACTGATATTCCAAAAATCTTAGAAACGCCGTATGTAGGGGAAGATAAAAATAATCAAAAGGCACCATACAAGTATGAAATTGCCATGTTAAGAAACCAACAGTTTGAAGAAAATCTACTTGATAAAATTATGCAAAACGCATAATAAAAAGAGGGGAAGTGCCACTTGGCTCTTCCTCTCGTTCATTTTCCAGATTCAACAACCATATTATTGTTTCGTAAATTGAATAAATAGTCGATTTACTTCTCTTGCAGTATCTGGGCCAGCGATTTTGGCGATTTCCCTAACTAGAGCGGCTCTTGCGGAATCTTCGAAAATGTTCACTTTTTCGCTTCGTAAGTACTGAGCTATGTTCGTTGCTTGTTCGCGGGTTATTTTTACTTGGAATTGTTTAGCATATTTTAAAAGTTCATCGGCGGTAATCGTATTAATTTTGTGATTTATGATATTTTCAAAAATTTTCACGATATCACTCTCCTCCTTTATTAACCTATGATGATATGCAAGGGTTCGTGACAAAAGAGTCTCCTCTTTACAAATTATTTATAGGTGGGTTATACTGAGGGATGTTAAATCGGAATGATTCTGAATTAAGTAAGGTGATAAGGTTGCAACATTCTAATTCAATTGTTGATATTAAACATGTTTCTTATAAATATGATCGAGAATATGTTTTAGAGGATATTCATTTATCCATTCCCAAGGGTGCTTTTTTGGCAATTGTCGGACCGAATGGTTCAGGTAAATCTACATTAATGAAATTATTATTAAACCTAAATAAGTTACAGCAAGGTAATATTCTTTTATTTGGCGAGAATATTGAAAGCTTTAATGAATGGCATAAGGTTGGCTATGTTTCACAAAAAGCAAATTCGTTTAATTCAGGCTTTCCAGCGACGGTTTATGAAGTAGTTGCCAGTGGACTTACAAAAAAAATTGGGTTATTTCGTATTTTAAAAAAAGCTGACAAGCAAAAAATTATAGATGCTATTGCTTCTGTAGATATGCTGCCATTTATAAACCGAAATATTGGCGAGTTATCTGGAGGGCAACAACAACGAATTTTTATTGCTAGAGCCTTAGTCAGCAACCCAGAACTACTTATTTTAGACGAACCTACTGTTGGTGTAGATGCTCAAAATGTAAGGAATTTTTATGAAATACTCCAAACACTAAACAAACAATGGGGAATTACCTTATTATTAGTGACCCACGATATGAGTGCCATTTCTGACAAAGTAACTCATGTAGCATGCCTTAACAAGCATTTACACTTTCATGGCGAAACTGATGAATATGAAAATCTACAACAAAATGAATTGTCTCATATCTATGGCCACGACATTTTCCGTCTTAGCCATGATCACCACCATCATGGAGGAACAACTCAATGATAAATGGGTTATTGGAATATGAATTTTTACAAAATGCTTTCTTGACTGGATTACTCATTGGAATTGTTGCTCCGTTAATTGGGGTTTTTATTGTGGTAAGAAGACTGTCATTAATTGCTGATGCCTTAAGTCATGTTACGTTAGCAGGAATTGCCGCAAGTCTACTTCTTTCAAAAAAAATAGCTATGTTTGCTGGTTTAAATCCTATGTATTTTGGCATGGCATTCTCCGTTATCGGGTCATTATTTATTGAAAAGCTTAGAAGTGTATATAAACACTATCAGGAATTGGCCATCCCAATTATTTTATCTGGAGGTATTGGTCTTGGTGTCATTTTTATTTCATTGGCCGATGGATTTAATACCGATTTATTTAGTTATTTATTCGGGAGTGTTAGTGCCGTAAGTCGAATTGATTTATTCATCATTCTCTTAATTTGTATATTTGTATTTATCATTGTTTTCCTATTGTATAAAGAGTTATTCTTGTTATCGTTTGATGAAGAGTATGCGAAGGCATCAGGGATTGCTGCGAAATCGATTCATTTTATTTTCATTCTGATGGTAGCACTTGTCATTGCTGCTTCGATGAGAATTGTTGGAATCTTACTTGTTTCCTCTTTAATGACCTTACCTGTAGCGGCAAGTATAAGAATTGCTAAAGGCTTTAAGCAAACGATATTTTATTCGATCGTATTTGGTGAATTGTCGGTTCTAGGTGGCTTAACAATTTCTTATTATTTGGATTTAGCCCCAGGGGGAACCATTGTTATGATCTCTGTCCTGATATTAATGGTTGCGATTTTATATAAAAAAATGTTTCAAACAAAGGCATTTAGTAACAGGGGTGTTTAGAAATGAATATCGAGAGAGCTTTAGAAATTCTAAAGGATAAAGGCTATAAACAAACCGGTAAGAGGGAAGAAATGCTTGAGCTTTTTGTCAATCATAATCGATATTTAACGGCTAAAGATGTATTAGAACTGATGAAGGACGATTATCCTGGATTAAGCTTCGATACAATCTATCGGAACCTTGGGCTATTTGTTGACTTGGGTATCATAGAAATGACAGAGCTCTCGGGGGAAAAGCATTTTAGATTTACTTGTTCACATAATCATCATCATCATCATTTTATTTGTTTAAAATGCGGGATGACAAAAGAAATCGGGACTTGTCCGATGGATGGATTAAGCGATGATTTAATGGGATTTGATGTTTCAGGTCATAAATTTGAAATTTATGGTCGTTGCCCTAAATGTATGTAAGAAAGGCTCACAATACCTTGAGCCTTTCTATTTTTTTTCTTTTATCCATTTATTTACCCAGTTAACTGCCTGATGCCAGTCTTTTACACGAATTACTTTAGCCGGAATGGGGTCTTGATTATAAGGAGTATCGAATAGCAACACTGGGATATCGCATGTTTCAGCAATCATTACCGCATTATCATGCTTGTCTTCTAGAAAAACTTGCACTTGATGTTGTTTAACGGCATCAATTTTATCGTGCTTGCCGATTAATTCAATATGGCAATAGGGAATTTCATGTTTGTCGAACCAAGTTTTAGTTTCCTCATATAAATGGTTTCTGCGAGCACTTATAAAGTAAAGTTCATGTTCCTGAGCCCATTGGATTAAAGCCTCTTTTGCCCCTTCGGCAATCGGGGATTCTCGATACATTTCTGCCTCGTTTTCCATAAACCAATTAGCAAATTCAGCTTCGGAAATATCAACAAGTGGTGTTAGCTCATATTGCTTTATATCTGCAAGTGTAAGATTTAGACCAAACGCTTTATTAAGAAATGGAATCAAGGAAGATGGACTTGTCACCGTTCCATCAATATCTATTCCAAATCGTATACTCATAATTGGACACTCCTTTTATTTTTCATATCATCAGCTATCTTAGCAAAATTATGGAACGATAGAAAGAAATGAGTTTTAAGGAAAACATTAACATAGTGAAAAGAGCTGAAAAAGTTAACAATAATAATGCTCCAAAATAAAGAAAGCGAGGGATCGTACATGGCAGACCAAGAGCGAAACTGGGATGAAGAATCACAAGCGCCCGGACCTGCGTATTACAGACAGAAAACCTCAGCTGACTTAGCATTACCAGCAAGAGTAGACGATGATGGTTCTTATCAGGAGGAAACGGCTGCGGAAATTGCGGCACCAGTTAATCTCAATCGAAGTAGGGACTATGATCGATCGGACATCCGTGAGGAATCAGGCGGTAAGGGAATTGGATTAGCTGCGTTAGCTCTTTCGATTCTATCGTTATTTGTACTGCCGATTCTATTTGGTGCAGCTGGAATTGTACTAGGATTTATTGCTCGACGTAGAGGTGCCTCCGCACTTGGAGCATGGGCAATAGGTCTAGGAGCGATATCGATTATTGTCGGTATGTTTATAGTCCCCTTTTTTTAACGAAAAGCGGAAGTGCTTGCTTAGAAAAAAGGAAAAAAGGCTGTTCCATTATTGGAACAGCCGACTTTTCTTTTAAATATTAAGTTCTTCTTTTTGTTTATTAAGGAAATATTCCTCGGCAATGGCATCAATTTCTTTCTTTAGTTCCTCAACCATCGTGCTTTCGGGAACTTTCCGAATAATTTCTCCCTTACGGAAAAGTAATCCTTCTCCTCTTGCTCCAGCAATACCAATGTCAGCTTCCCTTGCTTCGCCAGGACCATTTACTGCACAGCCTAAAACGGCAATTTTAATTGGTGCTTTTATTTTTTGTATATATTCTTCGACTTCATTCGCAATACTAATCAAGTCGATTTCAATACGACCACAAGTTGGACAAGAAATAAGGGTAGCGGCATTAGAGGATAATCCAAACACTTTTAAAAGCTCTCTTGCAACCTTAACTTCTTCGACTGGGTCAGCAGATAGAGAAATTCTTAATGTGTTTCCGATTCCTTTACTTAGGATGGCACCCAAACCTGCAGCACTTTTCACTGTACCAGAAAAGAGCGTACCTGATTCTGTAATTCCTAAATGAAGCGGATAATCAAATGCTCTAGAAGCTTTGTCATATGCCTCAATTGCCAAATTAACATCCGAAGCTTTCATCGAGACGATAATATCATGGAAATCTAAGTCCTCTAATATTTTTATATGGTGGAGGGCACTTTCGACCATCCCGTCAGCAGTTGGATAGCCATATTTTTCAAGAATTCTTTTTTCTAAAGAGCCTGCGTTTACACCAATTCGAATTGGAATTCCTTTTTCCTTCGCTGCCTTCACAACGGCTTCAACCTTTTCGCGTTTCCCGATATTCCCTGGATTTATTCGGATCTTATCGGCTCCGCCTTCAATCGCCTTTAACGCTAATTTATAATCAAAATGGATATCGACAACTAACGGGATATTAATACGCTTTTTTATTTCGCTAATTGCATTTGCTGCACGTTCATCAGGACAAGCAACCCGAACGATTTGACAGCCCGCTTCTTCTAAACGCTTAATTTCAGCAACGGTAGCTTCTACATCATGTGTTTTGGTTGTGGTCATACTTTGGATGACTAATTCATTATTTCCACCAATTGTTAGATTCCCTACCTTAATGGGCCGAGTTTTAGTACGATGGATAATTTCGTTCAAGAGTCTTCGCTCCTTTTTAATAGTTCAAATTGAAAAAACAAGCTTAATCAAGCAATAATAATATTTTATCAGTCTTCCTATCAAATTGACAAGGAAGACTACTCGTTGGAATAATCCGGGAAACGGTAAGTTTTGCCAATCTGAATTTTATTAGGGGATGCTCCTTCATTCAATTTTACAAAATCACTAACGACTTGATCGATTGAAACAGGGATTGGGGCCTTTAAGTTATTTTCGATAACGGATAAAACCGTATCCCCAGCTACTATTTTTCTTTTGAAGAAAGGAAGTGTAACATTACCCATCACTTCGATTGGTTCTTGGGTTTCCTTTGTTTGTGGAAGAGTTCCGTTTGTTAGGTCAAAAAAAATAATAAAGGCTACAAATAGTCCGATGAGTGTTCCAATAAATTTTCCCATATTAAACTCTCCTTCAATAGGTTTGTCCAATATGTATGCTTGTGTGAAAATAAATAGAACAAAAAACAACAAGTATTGACAACTTGTTGTTTTTAAAGGGCTATTCAAGTTTTTGTTTTTTCATAGGAATTTCTTTAATTGCTAAAATCAACATAATAATGGAAACAGTCCAATTAATAAGAAATCCGTTTGGAACAGTAGTTTTTAATAAAGCCATTACTGTAAAAAACAACGTCGATAGGGTGACACAATAAGCCGCAATTCTCCATGTATGGCGATATTGGAGATGTCGTTTAAAAGTGCTTGCCAACAACATTCCAATCAAGGCTAAAACAGACACTTCGATAAACTTCGCACCACTTGAAAAAATATAAATAATGATAATCATGATCGGAATAAAAATAGCTTTTAAACCTTTAGACTTTTCAATAAAGTCTACAACATCTTGGCTTGTCATTTTCATTCCCTGGAATGCTGCGTAACTATTCGTTTGTCCTTGACCGCCAGCGTACAGAAGAAAATCATTTTTTAATAGGGCAAGAACATTCTCTTGCTTGGAAAATTCATTGGGGTCGATACTACCTGTATCATCAAGAATAATTTTAAAATCATCCTTCTCAATAATAACAGGTTTTGTACTTTCAAGTGATAATTGTCCATTCTCAATGGTGAATGCGGGGATATCGTTTGCTAATGTTTCACTTATAAAATCGATCCCTTTATTAATATCTGTAACAAAATAATAAGAAGTTGGTAAAATCGATAATAGGGTTAATAAAAATACATACAATATTGTTTTTCCAATCCCCTGGAAACGAAATTTAGCAACTGAATGAGGGGAATACAGGCTCAAAAGAAACTGCTTAAAGATATTCATTTTTTTGCACATCCTTGTGTTTATATTCCTTTTTATTTTAGCGATAAATAGCACTGAATGAAATGAAAATTTCAAAAATCATTGTGAAAGACAATTATTTTGACAGGTGATATAGTTAAATGGATTGTTCAGGTGTCTTCGATAACCTTTTATTCCTAGGAGGAAAGTCATGGAAATTCTTTTTTGGATTCTCATAGTGGCAATGTTTATTGTATCATTTATTGGGCTTATCTACCCCATTATTCCCGGGATGTTGTTTATAGTTGGTGGTTTTGTTCTCTATGGATTATTTTTTACATTTCAATCGTTAAACGTACTATTCTGGTCCATTCAGATCATGTTCATTATCCTTTTATTTAGTGCGGATTATTTCGCCAATATGATTGGGGTAAAGAAATTTGGTGGTTCAAAAGCAGGGGTTTGGGGAAGTACAATTGGTTTACTGGTGGGTCCATTTGTGATCCCAGTCTTTGGAATTATTATTGGACCATTCTTAGGGGCGGTTATTGCTGAGTTACTAGTACATCGCAAAGGGTTTCTTGATTCAATCAAAATTGGAGTCGGTTCTGTTATCGGATTTATTAGCAGTGTCGTTGTTAAAGCTGTCATCCAAGCGCTTATGATTGGATATTTTATATATATCGTCTCATAAAAAAAGACTTCCCAAATTATTGGGAAGTTGTTTTAGTTTAGTCCACATATTTCAAAAGCACAGTTTTGACAATCAACGTCGTCTTTTAAATAGTTAATATCTTTTATCGTAAACTTATGATGCTCATAAGAAACTATCCCTTTTTCTCTTAATTCCTTTAGGGCGCGTTGGATGACCTCTCGTGTTCCATAAGTTAAATTGGCTAGTTCTTGATGGGTTAACGGGAGGTCAATTAAAATACCTTCATCGGTGGCTACCCCATAGCTATTGCATAAACGGATAAGAATAGAATATAACCCGCCTTTTTTCCCATTCATAATTAAATCTTGACATTTCATTTGTGCTTTAATATATGAAATGCTTAGATATTCAGTTAAACATAACATTGCAACCGAATTTTGCTGTAGGAATTTTTCAAATTGCTCACGACTAATCATTAAAAATTCGCAATCTGTCATGGTTTTTCCTGAAAAATGATAATGAGGCTTTTTTTTGAATACTTGATATTCAATTAAAATCTCATGGCTATTTAATACTTTAAGAATGAACTCTTTACCCTTCATGTGGATTCGTCCAACGGCAATACTGCCTTTGATAATTAAATAGATATGATTAACTAGGTCTCTTTCTTGAAAAAGAACGGTATCCGCTTTGTGTTTTTGAATGGTTTCCTGACCATTAAAGTGTTGGAATAGTAAATCATATAGAGATAGGTTCTGTTTAACTAACATGATAATCCCTCCACATTTATGACTGTATATCTTGATTTAAAAAAAATATTAACACTATGTCAATATGTAATTAGAAAAAAATGGAAGTTAAAAACCGTAAAAGCGACTTAAATCATTGACAGGATTGAGATGATAAAGAAATGACAATTTTTCGACATCTGACAAAGGAATAAAATGTGGAATTAAAGGTGATGTTAATTATGTTTAAAGCATTTTATTTGAAGAGAAACAATAACTTTGGTAATCTTATTTAAAAGGCTTTAGAAATTTTTTCATATGTATATGAAAGAAACTAAAGCGTTATCATTACATAATTTTAAGGAGGAAGAAGAAATGGCATTTGAATTACCACAATTACCTTATGCGTATGATGCGTTAGAACCTCATTTTGACAAAGAAACGATGGAAATTCATCACTCTAAGCACCATAACACTTATGTAACGAATCTTAACAATGCATTAGCTGGAAATGAGGAGCTTCTATCTAAGTCTGTTGAAGAAGTGATTGCAAACTTAGATGCTGTGCCTGAGTCTGCACGCACAGCTGTTAGAAACAATGGTGGCGGGCATGCTAACCACACTTTATTCTGGCAAATTCTTTCACCAAATGGTGGTGGTGCGCCAGCAGGTGAATTGGCTGATGCAATTAATAACAAATTTGGTAGCTTCGAAAGCTTTAAAGAAGAGTTTGCTAAAGCGGCAACTACTCGCTTTGGATCAGGATGGGCTTGGTTAGCAGTAAATAATGGTGAGTTAGAATTAACTAGCACTCCGAACCAAGATTCACCATTAATGGAAGGTAAAACTCCAATCCTTGGTTTAGATGTTTGGGAACATGCATATTACTTAAAATTCCAAAACCGTCGTCCAGATTATATCAATACATTCTGGAACGTAGTTAATTGGGACGAAGTTTCTAAGAGATACCAAGAAGCAAAATAATTAATCAATTCAAGGCAAGGGAGCAAACGATTTATCGTTTGCTCCCTTTTTTTATAGGAATAATCATTCTTCATTTGTAAACAATATTTTTAACGACAAAAGGAGAGTTTACGAATGTCGAAATGGAAAAAATTAATTGGTGAAGTTGAATTAACGAGGGATTTGACATTATTACTCCTTATCGGAGGATGTTATTCCTTGAGCGTAGCGCTGTCCAATACTTTTGTAAATATCTATTTATGGAAACAATCGGGACAGTATGCGGATTTGGGAATTTACAATTTATCGGTCGTTGTGCTTCAGCCTTTAACGTTTATATTAGCAGGACGCTGGGCTAAAAAGATTGATCGTGTCATTGTCCTAAGGATGGGGGTTATTGTCCTAGCGTTATTTTATTTAACGGTATTAATGATTGGAAAAAATGCTTCTCACTTCCTCATATTATTAGGCAGTCTACTAGGAATCGGTTATGGATTTTATTGGTTAGCATTTAATGTTTTAACGTTTGAAATTACTGAACCTGAAACACGGGATTTTTTTAATGGCTTTTTGGGGATTTTAAGCTCTGCTGGGGGAATGATTGGACCGATAGCCGCTGGCTTTATCATTTCTAAGTTAACGAACTTTTCGGGTTATAGTATTGTATTCGGTGCTTCACTCGCTTTATTTGGACTTGCTGTATTTTTTAGTTTTTCTCTAAAGAGAAGGCCAGCGAGTGGCAAGTACATGTTCACAAGGATTTTAAAGGAACGCCAAAATAATCCGAATTGGCGTTTAATTACAAATGCAAACTTTTTTCAAGGGCTAAGGGAAGGCACGTTCCTATTTATCATTTCTGTATTCGTGTTTATTACAACAGGAAGTGAATTAGCCCTTGGGACATTTGGTTTACTTAATTCGGGAATCGCTTTTATTGCTTACTACGCTGCCTCAAGGCTTATAAAAAAGCAATATCGTAAAAGGTACATCCTCATTGGTGGTCTTTTATTATATGCTGCCATCTTTTTAATCTTATTTGATGTCACTTTTCCGAAATTACTTATGTATGCGAGTGTCATCGCCATAGCTTACCCAATCCTGTTAGTTCCCTATATGTCGATGACCTACGATATTATTGGTTCAGGTTGGAAAGCTGCTGAAATGAGAATTGAATACATTGTCGTAAGAGAGATTTTTTTAAACGCCGGGAGATGTATTTCAATCATTGCCTTTTTAATCGGAGTTACTTTTTTTAATATAGAGACAAGCATTCCGGTTTTATTGTTGGTATTAGGTGCAGGACATACATTGATCTATTTATTTGTGCGAAAAATACAGCTGGCAACATAAAGGAGGAGGGGGTTACCCCTGCTCCACTTTTTACTTAATCGGGGGTGTGGATTATGAACGGGGCTCAAAGAAAAAGAAAAAAACCAAAAGTGAATATTCGCTTTAATTTACTTTTTTTCTTCGTATTTATGTTATTCTCCTTGCTTATTTTACGACTTGGATTTGTGCAAATTGTATTCGGTGATGATTATAAAAGAGAAATCGAAAGGACGGATGAAATAACCGTTAATAACCCGGTCCCCCGTGGGAAAATGTTTGATCGAACTGGAAAAATAATTGTTGATAATACTCCGCAAAATGCCATTATATATACAAAATTTCATGGAGTAACTCAAAGTGAAATGTTAGAGGTAGCCACACGATTAGCAAAATTAATTGAAATGGATGATAAAAAGGTACAAGAACGTGATCGCAAAGATTACTGGATGATGAAAAACCCAAAAAGGGCTGAAGGGAAAATAACAACCCAAGAATGGACAATGTGGAAAGCAAAAAAATTAACTGATCAGGATTTATATAAACTTCAATTAGAAAGAATCGACGAAAAAGAGCTTAATGAATTAACGAAAGATGATTTAGAAATCCTAGCTATTTTCCGAGAGTTTAATAGCAGCTATGCACTTACTCCACAAATTGTTAAAAATAAGAATGTTTCACAGGAAGAATTAGCAATTGTAAGTGAAAACTTACAATTGCTACCTGGTGTTGATACAACAACAGATTGGGAACGTAACTATCTTCTCGGTGATACGTTAAAAACTATTTTAGGAAAAGTATCTTCATCGGACAAAGGATTACCCAGTGAAAGAGTGGAGCATTATTTAGCTAGGGATTACAGTAGAAACGATCGTGTTGGTTTAAGTTATATTGAAGAACAGTATGAGGAGGTGCTTCATGGACAAAAAGCGAGGGTTAAAAACATTACCGATAAGTCCGGAAAAGTGTTGGATACCTTAGTGGTTTCAGAAGGTAAAAGAGGTAAAGATTTGGTTTTAACCATTGACATGGATTTACAACTTGCTGTGGAAAAAATTCTCGAAGAGGAACTACTAAAAACCAAAACAAAAGTAGGAACGAGCCTATTAGATAGAGCGTTTGTCGTTTTGTTAGACCCCTATACTGGGGAAATCTTAACGATGGCAGGTAAACAAATTGGGCGGAATCCCAAAACAGGTCGTCAGGAGCTATTGGATTTCGCTTACGGAACCTTTACGACTGCTTACAGTGCCGGATCGACTGTAAAAGGAGCCACTATTCTAACAGGCTACAAAACTGGAACTTTGCATCCAGGGGATTTCCATTTTGATGAGCCCTTAAAAATTAAAGGAACACCTAAAAAGGGATCTTGGCGAAACTTCGGTAGCATCAATGATATTAACTCATTAAAATACTCCTCAAACGTTTATATGTTTAAAACAGCTATCGAAATTGGCAATGGTCAATATAAATATGATCAGCCACTTAATATTAATGAAAAAGCATTCGATACGATTCGGGAATCTTTTAGTCAATTCGGACTAGGTGTTAGAACAGGGATTGATTTACCAAACGAACAGGTTGGTTTTAAAGGACTCTCAAAAAAACCAGGTTTCTTATTGGATTTAGTGATTGGTCAATATGATATCTATACACCTATGCAATTAGCGCAATACGTTTCGACAATTGCGAATGGGGGTTTTCGTATCCAGCCACATATTGTAAAAGAAGTACGGGAGCCATTAATAGATAGCAATGAACTAGGACCAATTGTTCAGGAATTCAAGCCAGTCATTTTAAATGAAATAGGGGCTAAGGAAGAAGGGCTGCAACGGGTCCAAGAAGGGTTTAGAAGGGTTATGCAAGATCCAGGGGGGACTGCCTATGATTTCTTTAAGGGTGCATCCTATCGTCCAGCTGGCAAAACCGGTACTGCTCAAGCGGTTTATGATGGACCGGAAATGAAGAAGTTTAAGGCTCGAGGACTTATGCCGCCAGAGGTAATGAATCTAAGCTTAGTTGGGTATGCACCATATCGTAATCCTGAGGTAGCAATGGCGGTACTAGTTCCATGGGCATATGAAGGAAAAGAGGATCACCATGCAAACAACGTAATTGGAAAAAGAGTCTTAGATACCTATTTTAATTTAAAGAGAAAAAGGATGAATGAAAAAGTGAAAACCGCAGCTTTACAAAACCTTTACAATGGATACAAACGGGATTAATATTTGTGGATTACTATTTTACATGTAGGACAAAACAACCAAGAGCCTTAGGAGGAATTTACAAATGAAAAGCTTAAAAAAGTTAGCACTAACAACTTTAATGGGTGGAGTGCTAGTTTTCACAGCAGCATGTGGAACTGATAAAGCAGGAAAATCATCTGATGCTGGAGAAGATAATAAGCAACTTACTGGTGAAGTAAATATTGATGGCTCATCTACAGTCTATCCAATCATGGAAGCTGTTTCCGAAGAATATCAATTGGTTCAACCAGATGTAAAAGTAGCTGTAGGCTTATCAGGAACTGGTGGTGGTTTTAAAGCATTTATCGCGGGTGACACAGACTTAAGTAATGCTTCACGTCCAATTAAAGATGAAGAAGCAGCTCAGTTAAATGAAAAAGGGATTGAATATACAGAACTTAAATTAGCTTATGATGGCTTGTCAGTTCTTGTTAATAAAGAAAACACTTGGGTAGATTATTTAACAATTGATGAACTCAAGAAAATGTGGATTGAAGATGGAACAGTGAAAAAATGGTCTGATATTCGTGCAGAATGGCCAGCAGAAGAAATTAAGTTCTATTCTCCAGGTACTGATTCAGGTACATTCGATTACTTTGATGAAGTGATTTTAGATAAAGCACCAATTGTTGAAAAAGCAACTTTATCAGAAGACGATAACATTTTAGTTCAAGGTATTGCTGGTGAGAAAAACGGTATTGGCTATATGGGTTATGCTTATTATGCAGAAAATAAAGATAAAATGAAAGTTGTTCCGATTGATGGAGGTAATGGTCCAGTAGCTCCAGATAACAAAACGATTGAATCTGGCGAATATGCACCTCTTTCTCGTCCATTGTTCACATATGTTAAAAATGATGCTGTGCAAAGACCAGAAGTTTATGATTTTGTTAAATTTGCCCTTGAAAATGCAGCTGACTTATCCGAAGAAGTTGGTTATGTTCGCTTGCCACAAGGAGAATATGACAAAGATTTAGAATTGCTAGAAGGTTTAAAGTAAGTTAGAATTCTCAAGATGGGAAGCACATGCTTGGTGCTTCTCATCTTGGCGTTAGTTAGAGGGGGTTTTCAAGTTATGGGGTCAAAAACAAGCTCGTTTTCGATTCAGAAATTGATTGAAGAAAAAAAGAAAAACAAGTCTACACATTCATTAATTGAAAAAATGGTTCCGACCTTGCTATTAGTAACAGCAATAGTTTCGGTGCTTACAACATTTGGAATTGTTCTAACGTTAATTTTTGAAACCTTTACTTTTTTTACAAGGGTTAGCATTTTTGAATTTATTACAGCTAAAAAATGGTATCCATTCTCAGAATCTGCAGGGTCATATGGAATTCTACCATTAGTATCGGGAACCTTGAGGGTTACAGCTATTGCGATAATTGTCGCTGTTCCGATTGGTTTGGCCTCTGCCATTTATTTAAGTGAATATGCTTCAGATAACGCTAGGAGAATTATTAAGCCAATTTTAGAAGTACTGGCTGGGATCCCAACGATTGTCTATGGTTTTTTTGCATTAACTTTCGTTACACCGATTTTAAGAGAAATCATTCCAGGCTTAGAGATATTTAATGCATTAAGTCCTGGTATTGTTATTGGGATTATGATAACACCTATGATTGCCTCATTATCAGAAGATGCCATGTCTTCTGTTCCGAATTCCATGCGTGAAGGTGCCCTTGCGCTTGGATCGACAAAATTTGAAGTTTCGATGAAGGTGGTTTTACCAGCAGCGATATCGGGAATAGTCGCTTCAATTGTACTGGCAATTTCCAGAGCAATTGGTGAAACAATGATTGTTGCTGTCGCAGGTGGTTCCACCCCAAGCTTAGGTATAGATGTGACTGGTTCGATTCAAACAATGACTGCCTATATCGTTCAAGTAAGTACAGGAGATGCTGGTTATGGTACGACGATTTATTACAGTATCTATGCAGTGGGAATGACATTATTTGTATTTACCCTGTTGATGAATTTACTCGCACAATATATCGCGAAGCGATTTAGGGAGGCCTATTAATGAAACTAATTGATCACTCTAAAGTTGTCAGTCAGATGAAACCAAGATTAGTCCGAAACAAAATATTTAAGTTGATTTTTTTACTTGCCACATTATTCGGTCTATTAATCTTAGGAGTACTACTCTATCGAATTTTTACACAAGGTTCTAGTTATTTAAGTTTAGATTTTCTTCAAAACTTACCATCGCGAAAACCGGAAAAAGCGGGAATAAAAACTACATTAATAGGGACAGTTTGGTTAATAGCTGTAACAGCTCCCCTTTCTTTATTAATTGGGGTAGGGACTGCCCTTTACTTAGAAGAATATGCAAAGAAAAATCGCTTTACTGATTTTATCCTAGTGAATATTTCAAATTTAGCAGGTGTACCGTCAATTGTTTTCGGGTTACTTGGATTAACATTATTTGTCCGTGCATTAGCACTTGGCACAAGTGTGCTTGCTGCAGGCTTAACAATGAGTTTATTAGTGCTACCAGTCATTATTGTTGCATCCCAGGAGGCTATCCGTTCTGTACCACAGGAATTACGGGAGGCATCGTATGGCATGGGGGCAACAAAATGGCAAACTATTATTCGGGTAGTATTACCTGCTGCTATCCCGGGAATTTTAACTGGTGGTATTCTGGCATTATCGCGTGCAATCGGTGAGACAGCGCCGCTAGTTGTCTTAGGTCTTCCGTTATTTATCGCCTTTTTACCAAAAACGATATTCGATACTTTTACAGTGCTACCAATGCAAATTTATAACTGGACAAGTAGACCACAAGAGGAGTTTCATGCCCTTGCTGCAGCTGGTATTATCGTTTTATTAATTATGTTAATTATTATGAATTCCATTGCAGTATTAATTAGAAATAAATTTCAAAAGCGTTACTAATGTGCTGAAACTTGCGAAGGGGGTATTATCATGAATATTGTTATGGAAAGGGAGAAAACTGTGAACGAAACAGCTGAAGTAGTTTCTAAGGAGATCGTATATAAAACGAGCCAGCTTAATTTATGGTATGGGGATAATCACGCTCTAAAAAATATTGATTTAGATATTTATGAGAATGAAGTCACTGCGATTATTGGGCCGTCAGGATGCGGAAAATCAACTTATATTAAGACTTTAAATAGAATGATAGAGTTAATCCCAATTGTGAAAACATCTGGTGAAATTGCTTACCGTGGCAGAAATATTTTCGATAAATCTTATACAGTAGAAGAGTTAAGGACGAAGGTTGGAATGGTGTTTCAAAAGCCGAATCCTTTTCCGAAATCGATTTATGAGAATGTTGCTTATGGTCCGAAGATTCATGGGATTCGCGATAAAAAAATTCTCGATGAAATTGTTGAAAAGAGCTTAAAGGGAGCAGCCATTTGGGATGAGGTAAAGGATCGTCTTCACCAAAATGCCTATGGTTTATCAGGTGGTCAACAACAAAGACTTTGTATTGCTCGCTGTTTAGCAATTGAGCCTGACGTCATTTTGATGGATGAGCCTACAAGCGCACTAGACCCTATTTCAACCTTGAAAGTGGAAGAACTTGTACAGGAATTAAAGAAAAATTTTAGTATTATTATTGTTACCCATAATATGCAGCAGGCTGCCCGGATTTCTGATAAAACGGCTTTCTTCTTAAATGGAGAGGTTGTTGAATTTGATAAAACGAATAAAATATTTTCCACTCCTTCTGATAAACGAACAGAAGATTATATTACGGGTAGATTTGGATAAAACTAACTCTTTGAAAATATTCATTATCAGTTGAAGGGAGTATGAAAATGGCTATTAGAGAACGATTTGATGAGGATTTAAAGGAACTTCAACATAAGCTTCTTGAAATCGGAAATTTTGCCGTAAATGCGCTCGGAAAATCCGTTATGGCGCTAGAAACGCAAAACGTCGATGTTGCTTTAGAAATTATGGAAGATGATGAACAAGCAGACCATTTAGAAGAAGAAATAAATGATGCTGCGATTCTTATCATTGCGAAACAGCAACCGGTTGCTATCGACCTTCGTAGAGTCATTGTGGCAATTAAAATTGCCAATGATATTGAAAGAATTGCAGATTATGCTGTTAATATTGCTAAATCTGCCATTCGTATAGGTAATGAGCCACTCATTAAGCCAATTGAGCATATTAAGCGAATGCACGAAGTAAACAAAGAGATGCTTCAACTTGCTCTTGAAGCATATAATGAGGAAGATATTTTAAAGGCAAAAAAAGTCGCAGAAATGGACGATGAGGTTGATTCTTTGTATGGGCAAACCATTCAAGACTTACTACAATTAAATTTACAAAAGCCTGAGTTTTTACCACAAATCACTCAACTTTCATTTATTTGCCGTTATTTAGAAAGAGCAGCTGACCATACAACGAATATTGCAGAAAGTGTATTTTATCTTGTAAAGGGCAAACGATATACCTTGAATAATTAATAGGGATTTTTTAGAACGTGATTTATCACGTTCTATTTTTTTTGTCTATTTTGCTATTAATTGTCGTTGTAAATGTTGGAAATATTAGAGAATCTGTCGAAAATCTAACAGAAAGTCAGCTGAAAAAATTTTTTTTAATCCCACGAACATTCATTTATTAACCATAGGCAAAATACGACAATTTGCGTTTATTGTCTTGACATTTGTTCAGTGCTACCATAAAAGTAACAAATCCTTAGAATATTTTTATATTTCATACATATACTAACTATTTTGTAAGAAAAGAGGGGCGTCATGATTAAGGAGATTATTACCTATCGAAAACAAGGGATGTCCTTTCGGAAAATCGCCGAAGAATTGAATTCAACAGTAGGAAAGGTTCATTATCAATGGATTAAAAATGCGAGATTAATGGAGGAACAGTTTCTTAGTAATGAGCATGAAGAGGTACCAACTCCAGTTCATCCTATAGGCTGTTATCTCATTTCAAAATTAATTCAAGAACAAAAAGTATTTTCCAGTTGGGAGATTGCATCATGGCAAAAGCAACAGTTAGTTTCTTATTTTAAAGATGATATCAATTTAAATGTTTTAATTCTTAGGATATACGATGTGACAGATATCTATTTTAACGGATTAAATGCTCATAGTTATTTTGAGTTCCAAATTCCACCAAATAAGAGGAATTGGACGATTAAGGGAATAAAATCTGGAAGAAATTATCTGACCGAGATTGGTTTTAAAATTAAGGAGAATCAGTTTTTTCCTATTTTAAGATCGAATCCGGTTGGTAGTTATTTAAATGATTCCAAACTATCAAATAATTTTCCTAGTCATCAAAACGGCCAGCCAGAATGGGGACAAAGAGTAAGTACTTATAGTTATTATGAAAATATGAATGAGGCAAACAAGGATTATGAATAAGTCCGAATGGAAGCGAAACACATTGAGCCACTCTTACACAGGTAAAGGATTACGGATTCTTCTCCTAACCTGGGAATATCCTCCTCATATCGTTGGAGGGTTGGCCAGACACGCGGAAGGGCTATCGGTTTATTTGCATAAATACGGTTGTGAGGTGTACGTTCTTACGACAGATCCGTTATTCAATTCTCAACCATTTTTTCATAACAAAGGGGTTAAGGTTTATCGTACCCAACCACTGAATGCATTTGATCCCCATTTCTTAAACTGGATTGGCGGATTAAACCTAAGTATGACTAAGAAGGGACTTGAGCTCGCCCAACTTCATCATTTCGATGTTGTACATGCCCATGATTGGTTAGTGGGTGAAGCAGCTCAATCCTTATCTAGAATCTTAAAAATACCTTTAATGACTACCATCCATGGTACAGAATACGGTCGTAATAGCGGCATATATACAGAAATGCAGCAATTTATCCATGATAAAGAAGTACAGCTTATTCAGGCCTCTAATAGATTGATTGTCTGCAGTGAGTATATGCGTGACGAAGTAAAAGGTTTAGTAAAAGAGTCTGGAGATAAAATTACAGTTATCCCCAACGGAGTTCAAATTGAAAATATTAATTTATTGAATAATATTCATCCCATTTTAATGAAGGAAAAACGAAAAATCATTTTTTCGATTGGCCGATTGGTAAAAGAAAAGGGATTTGACTTGATTATTGAGGCAGCAGCCCAAATGAAGTGCGATGATTTCTGTTTTGTGATTGCTGGAATTGGTCCGTTATATCATGATTATGAAATATTAATCAGGCGATACGGTTTAGAAGGACATGTTTATTTGACTGGTTTTTTAAGTGATTATCAACGAGATCAATTTTTTTCAAATTGTACTTTGGCGGTTTTTCCGAGTCGCTATGAACCGTTTGGAATTGTGGCTTTAGAAGCATTAAAGTTTAAAAAGCCGATAATCGTGGGTGAAACCGGAGGACTTAAGGGAATCATCAAGCATTTAGAAACTGGCTTATTTATGAATCCAGGCAATGTTCATAGTTTAATCGAGCAAATCAAATATATATTGGATAACCCTTTTGAAGCCCAAAAAATGGCTGAATTAGGTGGTCGTTTTGTTGATACCTATTTTAGTTGGAAAAAAGTTGCCGAACAAACGAATCGCCAATATGAAGAATTGGTGTTGTTATCCTCAATAAATGAACCTATAAGCACTAACTAATAAAAATAAACTAATAGGGTGAGCATGATGAATACATTAATAGATGGGAAGAAAGGGAAAACAGATTGTTTCCCCTCAGAATTGCAGATAATGATTGGAATATGGATAAATGGGCAAACTTATTGGTTACAAAATCAAACAGAAAGAATGCTCACTGATGAGATGCTATCCATCAGAGTAAAACAACAGAATCCTTCTTCCCGGATTAGACAAAATGATATTTTCGTTACAAATCACAATTATGTTGAAAAAGCACTAAAAATTTTAGTTTTGCATCGATATCAATATGCAACCCAAGACCACTTATCGTTCATTTCTCCAA
Source organism: Pseudoneobacillus rhizolycopersici (assembly GCF_054786815.1). Classification (NCBI taxonomy): domain Bacteria; kingdom Bacillati; phylum Bacillota; class Bacilli; order Caryophanales; family Bacillaceae; genus Pseudoneobacillus; species Pseudoneobacillus rhizolycopersici. The sequence goes on from NZ_JBTOOE010000002.1 coordinate 132,362, forward strand.
AAGAGAACGTCATTTTTCATTTGGCCAATAGTCGGGTTTATTTAGTTAATGGATACTGCGAAGGACAATTGATTCAGCAACCCACTATTCAACCGTTATGGGTAATGAATACTGAACAAATTTGGAAATGTCCTAGTGAAGGGAAGTTAAATTACCTGCCAATGGTTAAAGGAATAGCTATTAGTTTGTTTACCTTTGATCTCTATCTACCATCAAGTCAAACTAGGAAGGCAGCAACCTGGTCGATCCAAGGTGAATCGAAATGTGAATTATTAAAGGTAAATCAATCTCTTTTGAAAAACATACTAGCATTTCCTTTCAAAAAGTGATATTATAGAAAAGTCGTAAAAACGTACTAGCTTTTATTGTTTGGAGGGAAATTTAATGCGTGTAAATATTACGTTAGCTTGCACTGAGTGTGGAGATCGTAACTATATTTCAAACAAAAATAAACGTAACAACCCAGATCGTCTTGAGCTAAAGAAATACTGCCCAAGAGAAAAGCGCACAACTACACACCGTGAAACAAAATAAGCAGTAGGGCTAACCTACTGTTTTTTTTGTATATATAATTTTTATAAAGGTGGGGGGAAAATGAATAAAAAAGAATATCGTTCTATTTTAATGGAAGAATTAAAAAAACTTTCTAAGCCCCAACATGAACAATTTTCATATGAAATTGCAAATAAACTTTTTTCTAACCCTTTATGGCTAGAAGCAACGACAATTGGAATAACTGTATCAAGATTTCCAGAAGTGGATACGTTCCAAATCATTCGCAAGGCTTGGGAACAGAATAAGAGAGTTTCAGTCCCTAAATGCCACCCTAAAGATAGAACGATGAGTTTTCATGCGATAAACCAATTTACCCAATTGGAAACTGTCTACTATGGATTATTAGAACCAATCGAAGCCAATACATTAAAAGTTGCTTCTGATGAAATAGATTTGTTAATTGTTCCTGGGCTAGCTTTCTCAAAATCAGGATATCGACTTGGCTTTGGTGGGGGTTATTATGACCGCTTTTTGGTCAACTATCGAGGTAATACTGTTTCCTTGGCCTTTCCGCAACAAATTAGAGAAGATGTTCCGATTGAAGACCACGATATACCTGTCAAACAAATCATATCAATGGCGGTCTAACAGATGTGGTTTCAGGTAGGTGTCTTGATTGGTATTTTTCTGGCTGCTTATGGTGCATACAAGGTTCACTCCCTCTCCTTATCGGGGGCTATCGCCGCTTTCTTTGTCGGGACGGCTATTTTCCAAGGATTTGGTATAGGTGGCCTTATATTATTAGCTTTATTTTTTGGGACATCCAGTTTTTGGTCTTATTTTAAGGCACAACAAAAACAATTCATAGAGGATAAACTTGAAAAGGGTAGCAGACGCGATTGGGTTCAAGTAGCTGCTAATGGTGGAATGGCTACGCTAATAAGTATCATTTATTATTTCACCAATGATGTTGTGTGGTTTGTTGGTTTTATTACGACAATCGCCAGTGCAACCGGGGATACTTGGTCTTCAGAAATTGGTCCACTTAGTAAACAACGGCCTTTTTCTGTAAAAAGTCTTTCCATGGTCGAACCGGGAACTTCAGGTGCCGTAAGTATTCTTGGCTCAATCAGTGCCATTCTAGGGATTGGATTAATCACAGTTGTTGGAATTACCATCTTTTCACTATCTCCAAAATTGGCATGGATTATTTTAGTTTTTGGAATAGTAGGTAATGTCATTGATACATATCTTGGGGCTTATTTTCAAAGGGGCTATCAATGTGTTCAATGCTTATATGAAACTGAAAAACCATTTCATTGTGGGGAAAAGGCGAAAAAAATAACTGGTGTTTCTTTTCTTAACAATGATGGTGTTAACCTGCTAGCCAGTATTTTTGCTCCAATACTTGCTGTTTTAGTCTATCAACTATTGGGAATGGGGGAAATGATGTGAAGGATCGAGTTAATCGTGTGGCATTAATTGGAACAGGGTTTGTTGGTTCAAGTTACGCGTTTGCATTATTAAACCAAGGCATTACCGAAGAACTTGTTATGATTGATTTAAATAAGGAAAAATCGGAAGGGGATGCAATGGATCTAAATCATGGATTACCATTTGCGCCTTCTCGAACGAAAATTTGGTTTGGGGATTATTCCGATTGTCAAAATGCTGAGATTGTTTGTATTTGTGCAGGTGCCAATCAAAAGCCTGGCGAAACAAGATTAGACTTAGTTGAAAAGAATACAAAAATATTTAAAAATATCGTAGAACAGGTCATGAATAGCGGGTTTGACGGGATTTTTCTTGTCGCAACAAATCCAGTTGATATTTTAAGTTATGCAGTTTGGAAATTTTCTGGTCTTCCGAAAGAGCGTGTCATAGGTTCGGGGACGATATTAGATACAGCACGATTCCGATTTTTATTAGGTGAATATTTTGATGTTGATACCCGCAATGTTCATGCCTATATCATTGGTGAGCATGGCGATACAGAGCTACCTGTTTGGAGTCATGCCAATATTGCTGGGACTTCCATTCAAGAGTGGATGAACAAAAAGCCTGAGTACAAGCAGGAACAATTAAATGACATTTTTCTAAATGTAAGGGATGCGGCTTATCATATTATTGAGCGAAAAGGCGCGACTTTTTATGGAATTGCAATGGGGCTTGTTCGTTTAACAAAGGCCATACTACAAAATGAAAACTCAGTATTGACGGTCTCAACTTTATTGGACGGTGAATACGGTCAAAATGACATATATATTGGGGTTCCTGCCATTGTCAACCGCTCGGGAATTCGGGAAATTGTTGAATTAAAATTAAATGATCAAGAGGTAAATAAGTTTCAGCATTCCGTCAATGTACTGAAGAAAACGATGAGTGTTGTATTTTAACATTAGGATAGAAAGTTTTTGGATAAAACAAAACTCCGAACCTCAAACTATAGATAGGAGGGATGTTTTATGACTAGATTTCTTTCAATGATTATTATGATTGGTACACTTGGATATACCCTATATCGGTACCGCTTTCGTTTAATGAATCTACTTTTAGGCACTGGATATTTACGGAGGGTATTAGTTCGTTCGATGATGGGTTTACCCGGTGTGCGCCAAAAAATGATGAATGTAGTCTTCTCAGGACCGTCAAACTAATGGCGGTCTTTTCTGTTTATTTTAAGTTATAATAATAATAGTACTCGAAGGAAGGAGGAAATTCTTTGTTAGAAGATTATCGATTTTGGTCATTGGCCAATCATCTAGTCAAGGAAGAAAATTATCGAATTCTCCATTTAACAAAAGAACAAAATGAACTATGGCTTGAAAACCCTGATTCTAAACAAATGCCGGTTGTCAGACTGTTAAACTGTACGCTTGATTGGAGTAATTGGATGGAACGGGATATTCAATTAACAGCTATGAATGGAGAAAACATTCGTAAGCAACGATTTCAAAAAAGCTTACATATTTTAAATATTTATATCAGTCCATACCCCCCCGTCGATGATTATGAAAATCGACTAAAACAGCTTGGTTCATTTGATCAAATAAGCATTAGCACTTATATACTTTCAAGGGATGCTTTTCAGGATGTCCTATCAGAGTTAGAAAGGATATTTAAGAAAAACTTGTCAGTTACTCAACCTTCTGATGACGAGATAACGGATGAAAGAGTAGCTAGTTTAAAAAGACATACGATTGAATTAGCAAACAAAAGGGTGGAGGCAGAAAGAAATATCTTTTCCTATGGGAAGCCGATTTTAACCTATGTTTTTATGGCGATTCAAGTGATCGTGTTTCTTCTCTTGGAATTAAATGGCGGAAGTCAAAATTCCAGAACGTTAGTAGAATTTGGAGCTAAATTTAATCCGCTTATTTTAGAAGGGGAGTGGTGGAGGTTTATTACGCCAATCTTTCTACATATCGGCTTTCTTCATTTATTTATGAATACGTTAAGTCTCTATTTTTTAGGAACAGCTGTAGAGAAAATCTATGGAACAACACGTTTTTTCTGGATATATCTGTTTAGCGGTATTCTTGGTGTTATTGCTAGCTTTGCCTTTAGCCCTAATTTATCCGCAGGGGCTAGTGGGGCAATTTATGGATGTTTTGGAGCTTTATTATATATTGGAATGGTCTACCCAGGTTTATTCTTTCGAACGCTTGGTAGAAATTTAATTACCATTTTAATCTTAAATATTGTCATTAGTTTTACCGTTCCAAGCATTGATATGGCAGGACATCTTGGTGGTTTAGTCGGAGGGTTTGTTGCCACCGGTATGGTTCACTTTCCTAAAAAGAAAAAAATTGCCAATCAATTGTTATTTTTCCTTTTTACCCTGTTAATTACGGGTTCACTTTTGTATTTTGGTTTTCAAAATGCACAAGCCAATCAAGAAGAGGGAGCTGTTTTACAAATAGCTCAACAATATGTTCAGGATAACGATTACGATAAGTCCTATCATCTCCTATCTAAATTTTTAAAAGAGAACGATGAGCCTTCTGAATATCTACTTTTTCAATTGTCTTATGTTGAAATACAGTTAGGAAAGGTTGAGGAGGCTAGGGTTCATTTAGAAAAAGCAATTGAAATCAATCCAAACTTTCATGAAGCTCAATTTAATTTAGCGATCCTTTTAATACAAAAAAATGAAATCAATGATGCACTGGAGCACGCCGAAAAAGCTGTGGAATTAGCGCCGAATAATCAAAAATACAAGGAAATTTTAGAGACGATAACAAAGTAGACTGAATATAGTATGTTTTAACACCCCGTTGTCTATGATGGTGATAGTTAAAATCGAACGCTTTTGGGGTGTATTATGGATAATCAACAGAAACATACAGTTAGTAAACATATTCAGGAGAATCAAAAGTATTTAAAAAAGGAATTAGGTATTGGCGAAAGCTTTGATGTTATTCAATTGGAAGTTCGTTATGCAGATATAGATATGGCATTATATTTAGTGGACGGATTTGCTAAAGATGACGCCTTGCATTTGTTAATGAAATTTTTAGCAAAGGTAACTAAAGAGGAATTAGAGACGAATACACTAGAAAAATTATTAAAAACCTATATTCCATACATAGAAATCGGAACAGTCGATGATTTGGATGAGGTTGTCGATACTGTTTTGGCAGGTCCTACAGCCCTTGTAGTAGATGGTATTGATAAGGTAATTATCATTGATGCCCGTACCTATCCGGTTAGGGGACCCGAGGAGCCTGATATTGAAAGAGTGGTAAGAGGCTCTAGAGATGGTTTTGTAGAGACAATTGTATTTAATACAGCTTTAATCAGAAGGCGAATTCGCGACCGGACCCTCCGGATGGAGTATCTCCAAGTAGGTAGGAGATCGAAAACGGATATTATTGTTTGTTATATCGGTGATATTGCCGATCCTGATTATGTTAAGCAGGTTAAAGATTCGATTTCAAAAATTGATACAGATGGTATCCCAATGGCGGAAAAAACGGTTGAGGAGTTTATTTCGGGGCGTCACTTTAATCCTTACCCAATGGTACGATATACGGAGAGACCAGATACGGCTGCAACACATTTATATGAGGGGCATGTATGTATTATTGTTGATGGCTCCCCTAGTGTGTTGATTACCCCAACAACTTTCTGGCATCATTTGCAGCATGCAGAGGAATATCGTAATAAACCAGTTGTTGGGGCGTATCTTCGTCTAGTACGCTTTTTGGCAGTATGGGCATCGATGTTTTTGTTGCCTCTGTGGTATTTGTTTGTGGTAGAACCTGATCTTGTTCCGAAAGCTATTTCCTATATAGGACCAAATGATCCTGGGAAAGTGCCATTATTTATCCAATTTTTAATTGTTGAAGTCGGGATTGATATACTGCGGATGGCAGCAATTCATACTCCATCATCCCTTGCAACTGCTTTAGGATTGGTTGCTGCACTAATGATTGGTCAAGTAGCGGTGGAGGTAGGATTATTGACCAATGAAGTTATCCTATATTTAGCTATTGCCGCAATTGGAACATTTGCCACCCCAAGCTATGAAATGAGTCTTGCCAATCGAATCATTAGAATTGGTTTACTAGCTATAACCGCACTATTCAAAACACCGGGATTTGTCATAGGAGTTTTCCTTTGGATTTTTGCGTTAAGTAGAATGAAATCATTTGGTGTTCCATATTTATGGCCGTTTATTCCGTTTAATGCCAGAGCCTTTCGGGATGTTATTTTTCGTTCCCCGATTCCATTAAAGAACCGAAGGCCGAAAATCTTGCATCCGGAAGACCCAGATCGGTAATTGTCTAAACCTCCTTACCTCAACTTCCTGTGGTAAGGAGGTTTTCTTTAGCCTTTATGTTGAGCTAAAGGTAGAAATTGTTTATACTTATAATGTTATTTAGTAATAATTTCACAATCACCTCGAGGTAAAACAATGAAAACAATTTATGATATTCAACAATTTTTGAAGAAATATGGAACCATCATTTATGTAGGTGACAGATTAGCAGACCTAGAATTGATGGAAGAAGAGCTAAGAGAATTATTTCAATCCCAGCTGATTGAAACCAAAGAATTTCAAACAGCTTTACTCCTTTTAAGACATGAAATTCAAAAAGAAAAAGACAAAAAGAACAACTTGTAATAGGAATGGTGACCATGAACGAGAAATGGATAGTTGGTGTAGATCTTGGTGGTACAACAACTAAGATTGCTTTTGTCAATACATATGGTGAGATTGTCCATAAATGGGAAATCACAACGGATATCACTGATAACGGAAAGAATATCATGGTTAATATAGCAAAATCAATCGATCAAAAATTAGAAGAATTGGATATTTTGAAAACAAAATTAATAGGAATTGGAATGGGTGCCCCCGGTCCAGTCGATACGAAAACGGGAGTGATTTACAATGCTGTAAACTTAGGCTGGAATCATCATTTTCCTTTAAGAGATGTCCTGGAAATGGAAACTTCTCTTAAGGCAGTGATTGATAATGATGCCAATTGTGCTGCATTAGGGGAAATGTGGAAAGGTGCAGGAAACGGAGCAAAGGACTTAGTCTGTGTCACCTTAGGTACAGGTGTAGGTGGTGGCGTAATCACAAATGGTCAAATCGTGCAAGGAAATAGTGGTGCTGCAGGAGAGATTGGCCATATTGCTTCTGTTCCAATTGGTGGTGCACCGTGTAATTGTGGAAAAACGGGATGCTTAGAAACAATTGCTTCAGCAACCGGGATTGTTCGTTTAGGTAAAATAGGGATACAAGACGAATCGGTTCGAAGTGAGCTAAAGGATATCTACCATAAAACGGGCAAAATTACTGCAAAAGATGTCTTTGATATGGCACGTAATGGTGATAAAATATCGAAGCAAGTGCTTGATGAAGTATCTTTTCACTTAGGACTTGCTTTTGCCAATATAGGTAATACATTAAATCCCGAGAAAATTGTCATTGGTGGTGGAGTATCTAGGGCGGGCGATGTACTGCTAAACCCAATAAAAGAGAACTTTGAAAGATACAGTTTCCCAAGAGTAAAGGAATCAACGGAAATTACTCTAGCCACGCTCGGGAATGATGCGGGAGTTATTGGTGCTGCATGGCTAATAAAAAATAATCAGCTTTCTTGACAAGCTCAAATCTAAAGGAATTGTATATGTAAAAAAGGGAGTTTCTAAAACAAATAAGGAAACTCCCTATTGTATTTTTTAGGGGAAAACGGTCGAAATTTGAATATAAATTTCATTTCCATATTCTTTAGGACATTTGATACAATAAGACAGCCCCCTCTTCTAGAGACATGGGAAGGATATTGAAAAAGTTGGACAAAATGAAACAAAAAGGGGTTTAATCCGTCTAATAAAAGGGGAAGAAGAATAAAAGGTTAACCAAATGTAAAGAAGTTTGATTTTTTGTTAAAATAGGTTTAAGATAGTGTTTGATTGTTTTTAAGTATCTTTACAAATCTTGGTAAGAATTAGATTTTTTCCGACTGTTTTTTAACAGGGAGGTATGAGGAATGCAAAAAATTAAAGGGCCAAAGATTAGCGTTATTGCTATGGCAATATTGCTACTTTGGCTAAAAACATATATTGTCTATAAAACTAGCTTTGATATTAAAATTGAAAATTGGAAACAAGAATTTATTTTGTTTATTAACCCACTTAGCTTTTTGATGTTTGTTTTTGGATTTGGCTTTTTTATGAAAGAAAAAAATCGTAAAAGGTTTGTTCTCTTCACAAGCTTTATGATATCCGCTACCCTCTTCGCTAATGTCATGTTCTATAGGTTTTTTAATGATTTTTTAACCATACCTGTTTTATTTCAAACCTCGAATATGAGCGACCTAGGAAGCAGTGTTAACGAATTGTTAAATGTAACTGATTTATTTTATTTTGCCGATTTTTTTATTTTAGTTGCGTTTATTAGTTTTAAGCCAAACTTTATTCGACATTTAGAGTTTTCAAAATCAGTTCGTCGCGCCTACTTTTTATTGGCTATTGCCATAGCGTTCTTTAATCTAGGTCTAGCTGAATCAGAAAGGCCACAATTATTAACGCGTACATTTGACCGGGAAATACTTGTGAAAAATATTGGTACCTATAATTACCATATCTATGATGCTTTTTTACAATCGAAATCCTCGGCTCAACGTGCCCTAGCTGATGGGAGCGAATTAGTGGACATCGATAACTACATTCGTGCAGGTTATAATGAACCGAATGATAAGATGTTCGGGATTGCAAAAGGGAAAAATGTCATTCTTATTTCTATGGAATCAACGCAGAATTTTGTTATTAATGAAACAGTCAATGGAGAGGAAATCACCCCGTTCTTAAATGACTTTATTAAGGAAAGTTATTATTTTGAAAACTTCTTCCATCAAACTGGGCAAGGGAAAACTTCAGATTCCGAATTTATTGTAGAAAATTCTCTTTACCCACTAAGCAGAGGAGCAGTATTTTTTACCCACTCGGGAAATGAATATAATGCTACACCTGAAATGTTAAGCAAAAATGGTTACTTTACCGCCTCTTTGCATGCCAATAACAAAAGTTTTTGGAACCGTGATATTATGTATAAATCACTTGGGTATCAGCGATATTATTCGATGACAGATTACGATATTCAAGAGGAGAATTCAGTGGGGTGGGGGTTAAAAGATAAGGACTTTTTCGAACAATCAATCACTCATCTAAAAGAAATGCCGAAACCTTATTATGCAAAATTTATTACACTCACCAATCATTTTCCTTTTGAGTTAAATGAGGAAGATAAGATGATTGAACCTTTTAATTCATCAAGTAATACCCTTAATAATTATTTTTTAACGGTTCGTTATCAAGATGAGGCTCTAAAGCATTTTATTACTAGATTAAAAGAAGAAGGTCTTTATGATGACTCCATTATTATTTTGTATGGCGATCATTACGGGATTTCTGAAAACCATAATAGGGCAATGGGGCAATATTTGGGGACTGAGGTAACCCCGTTTGTTAGTACACAATTACAACGTGTTCCCCTCATCATCCATATCCCTGGGAAAAAAGGTAAGACGATCTCGACTGTATCGGGGCAAATTGATGTCAAACCAACGATTCTTCATTTATTAGGCATTGACACGAAGCAAGATATTGAGTTCGGCTCAGACTTATTTTCGAAAAATAAATTAGAATTTACCGTACTAAGAGACGGTAGCTTTATTACGAAAGATTACGTCTATACACGCGATATATGTTACGATAAAAAGACAGGTGAGCCTACCGATCAAAGTGTATGTCAGCCCTACATGGAAAAAGCAAAAAATGAATTAGAATTCTCAGATAAAATTATTTATGGAGACCTACTCCGTTTCTATGAGAAAACTAACAGAATAAATTAACAAAAAAGAGCCTAGAGTAACCAGGCTCTTTTTTGATATTATAGATTTTGATAATAAATTTAGGTTTGCCTGGCTTCTTTATTAGAATATTTTATCCAGTTTATAAGCCGTATTTTTATTGGCTTTTAATCATTCATGTTAAAATGATAGTATATAGAAAATTGGGGTGAAGGGGTGGACATGAATATTCGATTTAAGCTAATTTACATGCTTATTCTATTCCTAGGTTTCCTGGTGATTTTATCAAGCTGCAAAGCCGAAACCTTTAACCCAGTCTTACATAGCAAATCAGAGTTAAATTCTTCACAGAATCTTAAAGATTTACCTCCTGCCTCCTTTTTTAGTGTTTATCAGCTTCCGATTATTGTTCCTAAAGGTAATTTAAACCGGGTAATTGGTTGGCTGAGTAATGATGAGATCGTTTACTTATCACAGTCCTCTGAAGCATCCTATCTATATCTTCACACTTTATCTAAGGGGAAAAGTGAGTTACTTTTTGAGTCCGAGTATCCAATTGTAACAGGTGTAATCAGTCCGGATTATCAAGAAATTATAATCCATTCGTCACCTTCTTCGTACGAAGGTAAGGTAGTTATTATTAATAAAAATGGATCTGAATCGTTTAGTCAATCCTTCCCATCAGTAGAGATGGGCTTTGAATGGAACCAGTATGATGCAAATCAATTATTTATAACGGCCTTTAATGAGGATTGGAGTTTTACAAATTATTATTTAGAGTTGGATCGTAAACTTGTGACGAGAATTGATATCAGGAAACCTTTTGCAAAATGGACTGGGAATCGGAAAATGGCATTTTTAGATTGGAATGATGAAGATATATCTTTATTATCACCCCTCGTCGAGAAAAGCTTTGATCAAGATGAGAGAAGGCTTGCGGATGATATTTTCCAATTCGATACCTTTCTTGATCGACTATTAACCATTACAATTGATGGAGATAACCAGTTAGCTAAGTACCAATTTTTTTCAAAGGAAATGAGTAAAGAGGCTTCGTTTTTGATACCTGTCTTGTCAAGCTATTCAGGTTGGCTAGTTCCTCATTATGAATTAACAAGTGAAGGATTCTTATCCATGGTACCGTTAAAAAGCGAAGAGGCTGATATTTATCAAGATGGTTTTCAACTAGTGCTCTATAATTTACAAACGGGTAAACATGAGGTGTTATTGGAGGAGTTAGATAATTACCCATTTACTTGTTCACCGAATGGAAAGCTTTGCTTAATGGGATATCAGTTTGAAAAGTTATTGAACCTGAAAACTAAAATGCTAACCCAACTGTTTTAAACGCAATAAAAGAAGGACTGCATTCTGCAGTCCTTCTAAATTTTTATTTGTCAAGCTTCAGCAGTAAGCCGCTTACGCTTGCCATATTAATGTACTGTCGGAAATCCGTGGTGTAGAATTGTCATGATTGTAAACCAACCAAATACTAGGAAAGTGCCACCACCAAAAACGATTCCAAGCACGTTTCTATTTTTTAAAGCTGAGAATGTACCCCATCCTCCAAGAATGGTTACTAAAGCAAAAATAATCATCAAGCCCCACATTATTTTTCACCCCTTTAATCGAAATGAACATAAATTTCATCAACTAATTAATATGTAAACATACTTACATCATCTTTCATTTTATATTTTTTTTTAGTATTTGTCGAGGTCAAAAAAATGATACGACGGTTGAAAAGTGTTCTTTTTGTTATATTAGTGTAAAATAGGACTTATATTTTGTTAAATGGGGTGAAGGGATGAAATGGTTTCGACTTCCGTTAGGACCGTTACAAACAAATTGTTATATAATATCTGAGCGGGATAATAGTTGTTTAGTTATTGATCCGGGAGAAGAAGGTCCTAAATTACATAGCTGGCTAAAAGAGAAAAAGTTGTCTCCTGTTGCGATTTTACTTACCCATGCCCATTTTGATCATATCGGGGCAGTTGATTATATTCGTAATCAATATCATATTCCAGTTTATATACATTCGAAGGAGTCAAAATGGTTAGGAGACCCACATTTAAATGGCTCAGCTAGATTTATGATGATTGACCCAATAAAAGTAAATCATGCTGATGTGCTTATTGAAAAGGAACAATCTCTCGAAATCGGTTTATTTTCTTTACAGATATTTGAAACTCCGGGCCATTCACCGGGTAGCGTATCGTATTATTTTGAAAAAGAGCGCCTGGTTATTTCAGGTGATGCCTTATTTCAAGGAAGTATTGGTCGGACGGATTTGCCAGGAGGAAATCATAAGCAACTTATGGAAAGTATCCACAAAAAACTCCTTACTTTACCTGAAGATACGCTTGTTCTCTCTGGACACGGACCGGAAACAATCATTGAAGATGAAATGGATGCGAACCCATTCTTAAATGGATTCTAAAATAGAAAAACCCTTCATGGCGGAAGGGTTTTTCTGGGGGATGTTCTATTCATAATAATGGGAGGGGATATAGTTAAGCTACTATAATTTACATTATAATAAAATTACCACTATGTCAATGTTGGAAATTTGAAAAGGTGATGAAATGCTTAACTTAATTATTGAAAAAATAAATGAATCTGAGAAAAGGCTAATTAGCTATGCGGAATATATCGATACAGCATTGTACCATTCTACACTAGGTTATTATATGAAAGATGTTCAAAAAATCGGAAAAAAAGGCGATTTTATCACAACAAGTAATATTTCAAATATTTTTGGCAGAATAATGGCGAGATGGTTTTTCAAGCAAGTCAATGAAAACCAACTTACACCTGCTGTTTGTGAAATTGGTGCAGGAAACGGACGTTTTGCTAATGCTTTTCTTGCTGCTTGGAATGAGATTTCAGGTCAGCCTATAACATATTATATTGTTGAAACTAGCCCCTTTCACCGTCAATTACAGTTAGAACTGCTTCCAATAGGACAAAACGTTTTTCATGTTAATCACTTAAATGAGCTCGATTCCTTTAAGGGCTTAATTTTCTCGAATGAATTATTTGATGCTCTTCCTGTTCATGTTGTGGAAATGAGGGGTGGGAGCTTGCTGGAAGTTATGATTGGCTGGAATGGCAAAGAATTAATCGAACAATTGGTGCCGCTTGTTAACCCCAAAATTCTAGCCTATATAGAAGAACAGAATTTGAGATTGGTTGAAAGCCAACGCATCGAGATTCCTTTAGAAATGGAAAGCATGGTAAATTCCATTTCTAAAACCCTAGAAGAGGGTCTTGTAGTAACGATTGATTATGGTTATACATGGGAAGAGTGGCAAGAGCCAGCTCGTCGCTCAGGGAGCTTGAGAGGCTATCACAAGCATCAAATGGTGACAAATGTATTATTGCACCCGGGGGATATCGATATTACTCATCATATTCATTTTGACTCTTTCATTTCTACCGGTGAGAAATGCGGATTGAGATATTTGGTGAAAAAACGCCAAGATGAATTTTTACTTGCAGCAGGTATCTTAAAGGAATTAGAGGACCATTATGACCCAAATCCATTCTCAGAGAAAAGTAAACAAAATCGGGCGATTCGAAGTTTAATATTGCCGGGGATGAGTTCCTATTTCCATGTGCTGATTCAGCAGAAAGGAATTGAGCTTTCAACTGGGGATATTTTTTCTAAATAAATGGCTGTGTTAAAGTAGATTGTTGATTTCCGCTGCAGGCACTCGCTTTCCGTGGGGCGTCAGGTGAGCTTCCTCGTCGCTTTGCTCCTGCGGGGTCTCACCTTTGCCGCTAATCCCACAGGAGTCGAGTGCCTTCCGCTCCAATCAAGATGTGCTAAAACAACATTGTCCTTTAACACAGCCAAATAAATAAAAAAAACGGTGGAATTCCACCGTTTTTTTTAATGACCAGCACCAGGTACCATTAAGAAAGTGGTATAGTAGGTGAAGCCTGCAAAGAAAATAGTTAAGTAACTGAAGAAAACGTATATGTACATACGCTCTGAAAGCTTTAGGTAGCTTAATAAAACGAAGAAACCTGTTTGAACTAAGAATAGCAAAGCCGTAGCGTGCATATCTCCTAGATAAAACATAACAGTAAAAATCCCAGTCCAAAAGCCTAATACTCTGAACATACGATCCATAAATATCACCCCTTTACCCCATCTAGTCCATCAATTAATTATTATAAATGAAAGGGATTCAAAAAGTAAATGGCTCTTTCGATTAAATTGTTATTTTTCAAGAATCAAATTTTATTGCAGGATAAAATCTTTACCAAAAGAGCCATCCAAATTTTCTAATTTACTACTTGTGCTTGATAGGTACAAGTGTGACAGCCCGAAATCATGTTTTCACTTTCAATCAATTCTACTGAGTCAAAAAGGGCCTCAAACATACCTTTTAAAAACTCATGGTGCATATTACAGACCGTTTCAGCATGCTCCATTGCGACTTCTTTAAATGGACAATTGAAAATTTTAAAGAAGATTTTTGTGCCATCCCCATTAACATCAAACTCCGGATAAAATCCAGCAAGTGTAGAAGCCTTCTTTAATATTGTTAACCTTTGTTCAAAGGATAATTCACTAGTAATTTGGCCATTTCTTGTCAACTCTTGTTCAACAAGTTCAATGCCGAATTTTTTACCGGTAATAAATAAGGCTTTTTTACCTTCTTCTCCCAAGCTTAACATTGTTTCAATAGCAACCTTTGATAGGAGCATGTAATCACGGAATGGGAAATGCAGTTGAATAACATCATCGGATAGACGATATAAACGGCTTGGTCTTCCGCCTTTTCCTGTCTTTTTTGTTTCGGATATAAGCATATTGACGTCTTCAAGCTTCGACAAGTGTAATCTAGCTACGTTTGGATGAATATTGAAATTATCAGCTACTTCTTGAACGGTTACTTCTTGATGGCGTTTTGTAATGTATTGATAAATATAGTAGCGCGTTGGATCCGATAAAACATTGGTTATTTTTAGTGTTTGTTCCATCTCTCTTCACCTCTGACCCCCATAATTTAGCTTTATTATAATATGTCTGTTGTTTTCTGGGAATGAGGTTAACACTGTTTCCACATTAAGTTTAGAAAATGTTCACAAAAACAATTGTTTCTGTCACCGAATCGTCACAAATATTCGGATTTTGCCAAAGGAACTGATAGTCTCCTGTCGAAATTTAAGTGTAGAAAATAAAAAGGTGGTGATTTATATTAAAAGCTCGATTGAGCAACTGGCAGATCGAATCGTTTCCGATGCTGCCCGAAACCAAGCGTCAGATATTCATATCATCCCAAGACAACAAGATACGCTCATTCAGCTACGGATGAACAATAACATTATACCAAGGCTCTATCTGCCAAAGGATGAATGTGACCGACTTGTCTCTCATTTTAAATTTATGGCCAATATGGATATTGGTGAAAAACGCCGACCTCAGAGTGGCTCATTTGTTAGTTATGTAGACACTAAAGCCTATGGACTTCGCCTTTCTACCCTGCCCTCAAATAATAGCGAAAGTCTTGTGATCCGATTACTGCCACAGCAGGAACATATCCCTTTTTATCAACTATCTCTTTTCCCAAACATGACCAGAAAACTTTTGGCTCTTTTAAAACATGCGCATGGCCTTGTTATTTTTACCGGCCCAACAGGATGTGGCAAAACGACTACCCTCTATTCTTTGTTAAATGAAACAGCTCACCTCTTTCATCGCAATATCATTACATTAGAAGATCCAATTGAGAAGACATATGATGGTGTATTACAGGTCCAAGTAAATGAAAAAGCCGGTATTACGTATGCAACTGGTTTAAAGGCAATATTACGCCACGACCCTGATATTATTATGGTTGGAGAAATCCGCGATGTTGAAACAGCCCGCATTGCTGTTCGTGCATCGTTGACGGGTCATCTAGTTTTAAGCACAATGCATACTCGTGATGCTAAAGGGGCTATCTATCGTCTTCACGAGTTTGGTGTAAATTGGCATGAAGTCGAGCAAACCATCGTAGCAGTTACCGCACAAAGACTAGTAGAACTTCATTGCCCATTATGTAAGGGGGACTGTTCTCCACACTGTCACTCTTATGGACGCTGGAAAAGGGCAAGTGTTTTTGAACTGTTAAGCGGAAAAAATTTAACACAGGCTTTAAAAGAAGCAAAAGGGGAAGCGGCAGAGGTAAATTATCGGACCATAAGGGATGTGATCAAAAAGGGAATAGCTTTAGGCTATATAAAAGAGGGCGAATATGAGAGATGGGTTTACGATGAGTTATGAATAAACAATGGTCAATTCTCGAACAAGGAAATTATCTTAAAAAAATCGGGGAACTTCTCGAAAGAGGATATTCCTATTCTGAAGCTGTAGAATCCCTGCTTCTTCAGATGCCAACTCATAGGAAACAGGAATTACTCTCTTGCCTTGAAAATTTAAAGGCAGGCGAGCCATTACACAATGTTTTATCCAGTTTGAAGTTCCAAAAAGATGTTATAGGCTATCTCTACTTTGCGGATAAACATGGAGGCATGTTGGAAGCGATATCCGAAGGAAGTAAATTACTGCTGAATAAACATATAAATTTTCAAAAACTCAAAAAAGCAATCGTATATCCGTTATTCATGTTTCTAATGACAAACATTCTGCTGTTCTTTGTAGATAGAACTTTACTCCCGCAATATCTCACGCTCTATTCCTCAATGGGATTAGAGGTTAATACTTTTACAAAGGTAGTAGTTACATTTGGAACCCTTTTACCGCGTATATCAGTTTCTTTCCTCATTTTTAGTGTACTTCTAACAATAAGCTATTACCTTTATTTCGTTAAGCTCCCAATATTAAGGCAACGTAAAGTCTTACTGTCTGTCCCTTTACTAGGTTCGACACTTCGATTAATTCAAACCCAATATTTTACTATGCAGCTAGGTTATCTTCTTTCGGGTGGATTGTCGGTTCACGAATCCTTACAACTCTTTATATCGGCACCTCGTAACTTGTTCTACCGTAATGTTTGCCATATCATTACTAACCGATTAAGAACAGGAGAGGACTTTCCACAAATTCTAGTTCATTTGAATTTCTTCGAGAAAGAACTTCCATATATTGTTATCCATGGGCAAACAAATGGAAAGCTTGATAAGGAGTTATTGTTCTTTAGTCAAAGCTGCTTTAAGAAACTTGAGGAAAGAATGGACAAGGGTTTAAGACAAATCCAACCAGTTCTTTACGGTATTATTGCCATTTTAGTAATTTCAATGTATCTATCGATTATGTTGCCAATGTTTCGATTATTAAATGGGTTATAAACAAAAAATGGAGGGAAAAGGTATGAAAAATCAAAAGGGCTTTACACTAATTGAAATGATGATTGTGTTAATGATTATTTCTGTATTACTTATTATTACAATTCCAAATGTGACCAAACATAACGAAAACATTAATACAAAAGGTTGCGATGCTTTTCTAAAAATGGCCCAAGCTCAAGTGCAAGCTTATCAGCTGGAAAAAGGGAAACTTCCAGAATCAATTACTATTTTAGTAACAGAGGGTTATTTGAAATCAGAAAAACCTTCTGCCTGTGGTAATGATAAAGTTTTAAAAATTGAAAATGGCTTGGTAATTACGGCTGCTGCGCCGCCAGGTAGTTAAGGCAGTGAATAATCAGGGCTATAGTTTAATAGAAAGTTTATTGGTGTTATCCATTGTATTTGTACTTGCTTCTGTGACGGTAATTCTGCTTAACCCAAATAAAACGCTATTGGATCATCATCTTTTTCTAACACAATTTCAATCCGATTTCTATTTAGCACAATTAACAGCAATTTCTCATCAGCAGGAAGTGACTGTTGTTTTTGAAAACCCAACAAAGCGATATTATTTTCGTAGACGGTATGAAGATACAACCTTTATTGAGAGAAAGTATCCAAAAGATGTGTCGGTTATGATGGGGTCGATGCCTCTTACCTTTAAAATTTTACCTGATGGAAATGTTAATAAGTTTGGAACTTTGTTTATTAAAATCAATCGGAAAGATTATTGGATAACCTTTTTGTTGGGGAAGGGAAGATTTTATATTGTGGAAATATAAGGGGTATTTCATGTTTGACATAATCTTAACAATGTCAGCTTTATTAATCATTGGATCAACGATTTTACCAATTGTTCTTTCGACAATGTCCGCTTCTGTTTCAGAAAAAGAAACATTTACTGCATCGGTTTTATTATATGAAAAGCTAAACGAACTACTTGCTGAAAAGAAGCAACCAGAGTTCCAAATAGTCAAAAAGCGGGGTAAGACGTATGAGTTCCTTTATATTCAAGCAACGAATCAGGTATGTATTCAATTTGATGACCCGAACCAAATACAGAAAAGAGTCTGCGAATATTGGGAATAGGGGATTTACGTTATTAGAGGCGTTATTAGGTCTAACTACATTTTGTTTGATGGGTATTCTCTTTCCGCTAGCCTTTCAAATGTTCAATAACATTGATTTTAATGATGGACGTTTGCAAACATTGCAATGGGAAGTATTTTCTAATCAAATAAAAAAAGAAATCCGATTGAGCCAAAAAATAACTTCAAAGGATACTAAACTCGAACTATCGATTGATGGTAATTCGATACTTTACGAAAAAAACGGATCAAATTTAAGAAGAAGAGTAAATTTAACCGGAAATGAAATATTGCTTCAAAATATTTATAGCGTTAATTTTACGAAAGTGAAAAATGGAGTTGTCATTGAGGTAGCAGATTTACAAAAAAGTATATCTTCTGTTACCGTTCGGACGTTTATCGACATTGAATAATTAAATAGTGGGTAAAAATAAAATGATAAAAAATGAAAAAGGTTTTACCTATCCAATCGTAATGTTGTTAGTGTTGCTATTTAGTTTTTACTTTACTTATCACATTCAATTTTATCTTGGTGAAAAAGCAGTGTTTCAAGAATCTAAAAAAGTACTAAAGCAGGAGTATTATTTCCATTCAACTGTAAAAAAGTTAGAGAGATATCTGCAAAACACTCCCAATTTTACAAGCAGTGGACTATACGTTTACAATTCTGGACAAGCCAATTATTTAATCGAATCCTACTCTAACCAGTACCTAAAGGTGACAATATCCTTAAAATTAACTACAATGAATGAGGTGGAAGGAACTGCCTTCTATGATAAAACACAATACAAAATGACCAAATGGCTAGAGAGAAACTAGGTGCTATCATGAAGAGTATTTATTTAATTGGGTTTATGGGTGCAGGAAAAACGACTGTAGGAAAGGAATTAGCAGACTGTTTAAGGCGTCCTGTCTTTGATACGGATGAGGAAATTGTCCGTTCCACTAATCGAACGATCTCGGATATCTTTGCTACTGAAGGTGAAGCGTTTTTTCGTTCTCTTGAAATAACTTGTTTGAGAAATCTTCCTGTGGAAAATTCGATTATCACAACAGGTGGAGGGATTATTTTAAGTAAAGAAAACCGAAGTTGGATGAAGGAAAAAGGAATCATTGTCTTTTTGAATGCAACCCCTGAGGAGATTCTACAAAGACTTTCCCAAGATGATACTCGCCCTTTATTGAAGGAGGATAAGGTAAAGCAAGTAACAGAGCGGTTGAAGGCAAGACTCCCATTATATATGACGACGGCGGATATGGTTATTGATACAAACCATAAATCAATAAAGACAATTACAAAAGAAATAGTCGAGGAATTAATAATGGTTTGATTGGACATACTTGTATCGATAAGGCAGGTGTTGTCGATGAAAACAAATGATTATGTAAAATACCTTACGCAAACCTTTGTAAAATATATTGATCAGCCTAAAGTGGAAAGGGAATTGGCTAAACTAGCCAAAAAGGATGAAAAGGAACCATTTGTTTATAAATGGTTTGGCATTTTCCCTTACCTGTTTCTAAATAATATAAAGCGAAAACGGGGTTAAAAGGGAGCAGTCACAAGCTGCTCCTTTACCTTTTCATTTCAAATTGCTTTTTCTGTTAAATAAAACAACCCACCATTAATGATGGACATATTTATTTTTGGTTCATATTGTTCTTTAAGGGCTTGTTTTTCGGTCTCGTAGCTCTCACTTTTTTCCTCTTCTTCTTCATAAAAATGGTCTAACAGTTTTAAGTCGGTTTCCCATCTTTTAATTGCCTCGGTTGCCCAAGTATGATCCTCCTGCTCGATTCTTTGTTTAAAATAATTTTCAATTCTTGTGACACCGCTACGAGGTTTAACAAGTGGTGATAAGGTAAACGAATAATCAGGAATTTTTGGTGTTAATTGCATATTTATAAGTCGATCGTGAAAACCTTCGACCAATTGCCCATTAATCAGCTGCAAGCCAATGGATTGGAAAACATCCCGTTTTCGATCACATTGATAGGAAATTTTCACATTCAATCCTAGCCAAGGTAAGAGTGGGACATGCTGGTTTGTAATTTGATGCTTTTCATAAAGACGAATGTAACCAGCTAATTTTTTTGTTGAATTAAAAATTTGGTGTAGCCGCGGTGAACCAAAATGAATATGCTCTCCTTTTAGTTGGTCAGGTGCCTTCCCACTATCAGTAATTAGAGTTAATCTCATTGGATTTGGAATTCCCCCGGTTTTTTCAAGATAATGCCAATAGAAGGGACGATTCATTAACTCTTTATCCATTTCAATGGTTAATTGAACCGTCATAAATCCTGGACCTCTTTCGACAATCTCACAATGATTGGATAAAAAGTACTTTTCTAAAAAGTTATGAATTTCCTGTTGCTGCACGTTTTTGATCCCCTTTCATTTCTTCAGCAAATTGAATCATTGCCGTTAAATTATCCATTTTGATTCGCATTTCACCTTCAGAAGATGACTGACCGAAAATATCAATTAAATGATCTTCAATGGAACCAAATTCAAGGCGAGTTAGAATATCATCAAGGTCACCAATAACCTTCTCAAATAATTCAATTTTTTCGTAGAGTAACTTAAGGATATGTTCTTCCACCGTATTTTTTGTGGCAAAATTGTATATCTTTACATCCTTTTCTTGTCCGAGACGATGAATACGGCCAATCCTCTGTTCTAATCTCATCGGATTCCATGGTAGGTCAAAATTTATAATATGATTACAAAATTGCAAATTAATCCCTTCGCCGCCTGCTTCAGTTGCGATTAGTACTTGGACATTTTTTTGGAATAACTCTCTCATCCAATCTTTCTTCCCCCGCTTAAACCCACCGCGAAATGGAACAGAACTGATACCGTGTTGTTTTAAAAACCATTGAAGGTACAGTTGGGTTGCACGATACTCAGTAAAAATGATCACTTTATCATTAATTTCCTGAATCAGCTTTAGTGCTTGATTGGCTTTAGAATTTGTGGTTACTGCCTCCACCATTTTTATTAATCTGCAAATTTGTTCCTCAAATTGTTTAGTCGGATTTTCTTTTCGTTGTAGCATATTTTTTAACGTATAGAAAACAGCCTCCCTACTGCTACACGCTTCTCGCTGGAGTGTCATGACAGAAAATTGACTCGAGGTTAACCAATCGCCTTCATTACGCATCTGTGTGACTGCCTCATATAATTCACGTTCTTCTTTCGTAAACTCAATTGGGATTGTTTCGACTTTCCTTTTAGTCCATTCAATTCCTGTATCACTTCTTCGATTTCGAATCATTACCTTATTAACTATAGCTTTTAAGTGTTCATCATCATTAAGTGAACGGGAATCCCGTTTATATTTTTCATAGAAGGCTGTTGCATTGCCAAGGTGTCCAGGCTTTAATAAGGAAACAAGATTAAAAATCTCTTCAATTCTGTTTTGGATTGGTGTAGCTGTTAGTAAAAGGCAAAACTTTTTCTTTAAACTTTGGACAAATTCATAGTTTTTTGTTTTATTGTTTTTCAGCTTATGAGCTTCATCAATAATAATAAGGTCATAATCCTGTTTGAAGATAATATCCCGATGGGGATTCCTCTTCGCTGTATCGATGGAGGAAACAACAACATCTGCTTGCTCCCATACATAGCTTTTCCGCTGAGTAACTGCTGGGATAAAGAACTTTGTATTCAATTCAAATGCCCATTGTGTGACCAGAGAAGCTGGTACAAGGATGAGAACCTTCTTAACAAGACCACGTATCATGTATTCCTTTAAAATAAGCCCAGCCTCAATCGTTTTCCCTAATCCAACTTCATCAGCTAAGATTGCCTTTCCATTCATATTTTCTATCACTTGAGTTGCCACCTCGAGTTGATGAGGTAATGGGGTTAATCCAGATAAATGATTAGGTGCTTGCAAACCCTCAAAATCTGGAATGACCAAATGCTTTTCAACTTCGATCGCTAGTTTGTATAAATCCCAACTTCCCCAAGGTCCGTCATTCTCTATTCTTTCAATAAATTCATCTTGCCAAGAGGAATCAAAATGGATTTGAACGGTCATGTCATCAACTCCTTTATTTACCTTTTGTATACGTTTTCACTTTTTTATTAAAATTCATTGCTCAAATGAAGTTTTTCATGTAGGATGATAGTATCTTGGAAAGTTTATGAAAATTGTGAGTCTAGCTAATTTTTAATGCTTTTCATGTTTTTTTAGTATGACCAACTTGGAAAATTTTATAAATGCGAATGATGGCAAGGGGAGAGACTACGGTTGTGGCGCCGAAGGAGCAAACAATGGTCATTCATTGTGAATCTCTCAGGCAAAAGTACCCTTGTTGGACGCATCTCTGGAGAGAGCTTTGGTAATACTAAAAGCCACCAAAGGGGAAAACCTTTAAAGGTAAACTTTCAGGTGCAAGGACAGAGACCTACTATTTCATAAATGGGGGTTTTCTGTCCTTTTTTTGTGAAATGATAGGACATAAGGAATGAAGGAGGATGAAAGATGTCTGAATTAAAACGTACACCATTATTTGAAATTTATAAGGAATATGGGGCAAAAACCATTGATTTCGGTGGATGGGAGCTTCCGGTACAATTCTCAAAAATTCAAGATGAGCATGAGGCAGTTAGAACAAAAGCAGGACTTTTCGATGTTTCCCATATGGGAGAATTTGAAGTGAAAGGGCCAGACAGCCTTGCATTTTTACAAAAAATGATGACAAATGACGTTTCTAAGGTCAATAACGGCGGTGCGATTTACACAGCTATGTGTTATGAAAATGGCGGTACTGTCGATGATTTACTAATCTATAAAATGGAAGACAATCACTATCTATTAGTTGTGAATGCCTCAAATATTGATAAAGATTTTCAATGGTTACAAGACCATTTAGAAGGCAATGTAGAGTTAACCAATTTATCTGAGCAAACAGCTCAAGTTGCTTTACAAGGTCCACTTGCCGAACAAGTGTTACAAAAATTAGCGGGTAATACAAATCTTTCAGAAATTGGTTTCTTTAAATTCCAACAAGAAGTAGATCTAAACGGAAAAAAAGTATTGGTTTCTAGAACTGGCTACACAGGTGAAGATGGTTTTGAAGTTTACTGTAAACCTGGGGATGTAGCTTCTTTATGGAAGGAAATTTTAGAGGCAGGCAAGGATGAGGGCGTTCTTCCTTGTGGATTAGGAGCTCGTGATACACTTCGTTTCGAAGCTAATTTGGCTTTATACGGACAAGAGCTTTCCCCAGAAATATCGCCGTTAGAAGCTGGAATTGGCTTTGTCGTAAAATTAAACAAAGAAGCTGATTTTATTGGGAAAACTGTTTTGAAAAATCAAAAAGAAAATGGCCTTTCCCGTAAATTAGTTGGTATTGAAATGATTGACCGTGGAATTCCGCGTCATGGTTATCCTGTTTATAAAAATGACGAATTAATTGGTGAAGTAACTACTGGTACTCAATCGCCTACATTAAAGAAAAATATTGGTTTAGCTTTGTTAAAACTAGATTTTAGTCAATTAGAAACTGAAGTGGAAGTTGAAATTAGAGGAAAGCGTTTAAAGGCTGTTGTAGTTCCGACTCCTTTTTACAAAAAACCAAAGAAGTAATTGATTATTTACATAAGGAGAGATCAAACGATGAAACATCGCTATTTACCGATGACCGAAGAAGATAAAAAAGCTATGTTAGAAACAATCGGTGTTGATTCTGTTGAAGAACTGTTCAGTGATATTCCGGCGAGTGTTCGTTTTCAAGGGGAATATAACATTAAAGCAGCGAAATCCGAGACTGCTTTAATGAAGGAATTAATGCTTCTATCCCAACAAAATGCCGATTTGAAAAAAAATACGAGTTTCCTTGGAGCCGGTGTTTATGATCACTATATGCCAACAATTGTTGACCATGTGATTTCCCGTTCTGAATTTTATACGGCTTATACACCGTATCAACCAGAAATTTCTCAAGGTGAATTGCAGGCAATTTTCGAGTTTCAAACTATGATTTGTGAATTAACAGGGATGGATGTAGCAAACGCTTCCATGTATGATGGTGGTACTTCCATTGCCGAAGCGGCTATGTTGGCTGCTGGCCATACTCGTCGTAAAAAAGTACTTGTTTCAAGTGCACTTCACCCTGAAACAAAAGAAGTTGTGAAAACCTATGCTAAAGGTCAATATATTGAAGTAATTGAAGTACCACATAATGATGGTATCACTGATGTAGCAGCTTTAAAGGAAATGATTTCTGATGAAATTGCAGCAGTTATCGTTCAATATCCAAACTTCTTTGGTCGAATTGAACCATTAAAAGAACTTGAACCGATCATTCATGAGAAGAATGCTCTTTTTGTTGTGTCTTCAAACCCATTATCATTAGGTGCTCTAACACCTCCTGGTAAATTTGGTGCAGATATTGTTGCTGGTGATGCCCAGCCATTTGGTATCCCAACTGGCTTTGGTGGCCCACACTGCGGATATTTTACCGTTACAAATAAATTAATGCGTAAAGTTCCTGGCCGTCTAGTTGGTCAAACCGTTGATGAGCAAGGACGTCGAGGATTCGTACTGACGCTTCAAGCCCGTGAACAGCATATTCGCCGCGATAAAGCGACATCAAATATCTGTTCAAACCAAGCACTCCTTGCATTAGCAGCCTCTGTTGCTATGACTGCTCTTGGTAAAAAAGGTGTTAAAGAAATGGCCGTTGCTAATATTCAAAAAGCAAACTATGCGAAAAACACTTTTAAAGAAAACGGTTTTACCGTTGTATTTGAGGGTGCTTCCTTTAACGAATTTATCGTGAAATTAAATAAGCCTGTAAAAGAAATCAATCAGGCACTACTTAAGAAGGGCATTATTGGGGGCTATGACCTAGGTCGTGATTACCCAGAACTTGCACATCATATGCTAATCGCCGTAACGGAGCTTCGGACAAAGGAAGAAATCGATACTCTTGTAAAAGAATTGGGGGATTACCATGCATAATCAAGATCAAGCACTTATTTTCGAAATTAGTAAACCTGGCCGAGTAGGCTATAGTCTCCCTGAAATGGATGTTCCAACAGTTGCCCTTGAGGAGCTAGTACCTGAGGGATATATTCGTGAAGAGGAGCCTGAATTACCAGAGGTATTTGAATTAGATATAATGCGTCATTATACGGCTCTATCTAATCGTAACCACGGTATCGATTCCGGTTTCTATCCATTAGGATCTTGTACGATGAAATACAATCCGAAAATCAATGAAAATGTAGCACGTTTCCCAGGTTTTGCCCACGTCCACCCTCTACAGGATGAAACTTCTGTACAAGGTGCACTTGGCTTAATGTATGACTTACAGCAACATTTAAAAGAAATTACGGGTATGGACGAAGTAACTCTTCAATCAGCTGCAGGTGCGCACGGAGAGTGGACTGGATTAATGATGATCCGTGCTTACCATGAAGCGAATGGGGATACAAAGCGTACCAAGGTTATTGTTCCGGACTCCGCACATGGAACAAATCCAGCTTCTGCTACCGTTGCTGGCTTTGAAACCATTACAGTTAAATCTAATGAGAATGGTTTAGTTGACTTAGAAGACTTAAAACGTGTTGTTGGTGAAGATACTGCTGCCCTTATGTTAACGAACCCTAATACGCTAGGTTTGTTTGAAGAAAACATTTTAGAAATGGCTGAAATCGTTCATACTGCTGGCGGTAAGCTATATTATGACGGTGCTAACCTAAATGCGGTATTATCAAAAGCACGTCCTGGCGACATGGGCTTTGATGTTGTCCATTTAAATCTTCATAAAACCTTTACAGGTCCACACGGTGGTGGGGGTCCTGGTTCAGGTCCTGTTGGAGTGAAGGCGGATTTAATCCCATTCCTACCAAAACCACTTGTCGAAAAGCGTGGCGAAGAGTTTGTTCTTGATTACGATCGTCCGCAGTCTATTGGACGTGTAAAACCTTATTATGGAAACTTTGGAATTAATGTTCGTGCTTACACTTATATTCGTTCAATGGGACCAGATGGCTTAAAAGCTGTAACTGAATATGCTGTCCTAAATGCAAACTATATGATGAGAAGATTACAGCCACATTATGATCTTCCATTTGATAGACATTGTAAGCATGAATTCGTGCTAAGCGGAAAGCGTCAAAAAAAATTAGGGGTGCGTACACTTGATATTGCGAAACGCCTCTTAGATTTTGGCTATCATCCACCAACTATCTACTTCCCATTAAACGTTGAGGAATGTATCATGATTGAGCCAACTGAAACAGAATCAAAAGAAACACTAGATGGCTTCATCGATACAATGATTCAAATCGCTAAGGAAGCAGAGGAAAATCCAGAGATTGTTCAGGAAGCTCCACATTCGACCGTGGTTGGCCGTTTAGATGAAACACTGGCAGCTCGTAAGCCTGTGTTAAGATATCAAAAGCAATAATTTATTACGAAACCCAGGAGATTCGGTTCTCCTGGGTTGTTTTTGTGGGGAAGATTGTTGATGCGGACGTAGAATCTGTTATTTATTTGGATAAAAGTAGCCTTATTCAAGGTTATGGCGGACTTGTATATCCTGTAACATTCAATGTTCGCAAACAAAGCGAACTAAAAATAAAAAACTGTGCCATTCTCGATGGTCACAGTTCCATAAATTATTTCGATTTAATTTTTCCACCCCAGCGCTTAAATCCGCCTTGTAGATGGGAAAGGTCTTTATAACCCTTGCGGTGTAACAAGGAAGCAGCACGGGCGCTTCTCATCCCACTTTGACAATAAAGGTAAACTGGTTTGTCAGGGCGGATTTCTTTTAATCGATTTCGTAATTGAGTGAGAGGAATGTTACGAGCACCTAAAATATGCCCACCTTCAAATTCATTTGGTTCACGAACATCTATTAATTGAGCTTTCCGATAGCCTTCACGAAATTGCTCTTCGGTTAGCGTTTTCAGAATTCTTTTTTGATAGAACCACATAATTACCGTGTAAACTATAAATGCCCCTAAAATAATAAGTAAAAAATATAGTGTTTCCAAGTGTAATACTCCTTTCAAGCTATCATTCACTATCCCTTATTATATAAGGCAAATCCTATTATAGTAAAGTAAACATTAATGGAAAACACTTAAAACTTTGTTTTTAGTGTAAATTTTGCTAGACTAGGTTATCGAAAAATCTAATAAAAGAGGTATTTTTAATGAAAAAAGAAGTATGGCGCTTTATTGATTCTGGAAATTGCTCACCATCATTTAACATGGCCTTAGACGAGGCTCTGTTAGATTGGCATAGTCAAGGGAAAATTCCGCCAACGATTCGATTCTATGGCTGGAATCCAGCAACCCTATCGATTGGATATTTTCAAAAGGTTGAAAAAGAAATTAATCTGAAAGCGGTTAAGGGGCACAATCTTGGATTTGTGCGGCGACCAACAGGCGGCAGGGGAGTTCTGCATGAACATGAGTTAACCTATAGTGTTATCGTGTCAGAAGAACATCCAGAAATGCCACAATCGGTTACGGAGGCATACCGAGTCATTTCAGAAGGAATCCTCCAAGGATTTCAATTACTAGGATTGGAAGCGTATTTTGCCGTCCCGAAGACTGCGGAGGATCGAGAGGCGTTAAAAAGTCCACGTTCGGCTGTTTGCTTTGATGCTCCAAGCTGGTATGAACTTGTCGTTGAAGGTCGAAAAGTGGCCGGTAGCGCGCAAACAAGACAAAAAGGTGTCATCCTCCAACATGGATCGATTCTTCTAGATTTAGATGAGGACAAATTATTTAGTTTATTTAAGTATCCGAGCGAACGGGTCAAGGAGCGGATGCAAAAAGCTTTCAAAGACAAAGCAGTTGCGATAAACGAAATCTCATCTAGAAAAATTACCATTGAAGAGGCAAAGGAAGCATTTAAAGAGGGATTTGCTAAAGGGTTGAATGTTGAGCTAGAACCATATAACTTATCTGATGAAGAAAACAAATATGTCGAGCAATTAGCTAGAACTAGATATGAATCCGATGAATGGAATTACAAACGTTAAGTGACTATTTTTTAGTAGTCACTTTTTTATTGTTGAGAGAATGTTGCTACTATTTTCCTAGGGGGGAAAAGAGCAAGTTTTGAAAAAGGTTAAAATTAATCTTTTTAGAAGGTTTTTCGTACTAAATCTCTTTCATACTCTAAAATCTAGTATTTTTTAAGTTTGACAAAATTTTATCATTATACATTTAACACAATATGTTGTGGTGTCGAAAAGTTTTGAAGCACTATATATTGATTTTGAAGTGAAATCTATGATAACTTAAAACAAGCAACTAGATTTAACATAAAGAACATTCTAGTAGGTTTTTGAAGGAGATGTGATCATGTCGGTTGTGTTAAGAGAAAAAATGAATATTAATATTAAGAGATTAAATGAGGACATTCGCTTATTTCCGCAAGTGCATCCTGTTACCCCAGATATGAAAATCGTTCATAAAGGTGTTTCCCGTTTGGTAATGTTGGACCGTTATACCTTTAAGGATACTGAAAAAATTACGTTAACAAACGGCGACTTCGTTGTACTCACCATCAAAGAAGATCCTAAATTTCCAGCACGTGGACTTGGATTTATTTTAGAAATTGATTGGGAAAAGAAGACAGCTAAAGTTTTAGTTGAGGAAGAGTTCAGAGGGGTTCTTGATGACCAAGAAGAGTCTAGCACAGGAATGATTGTACGCTCTCTAGATGTCATTGAAAAACCACTAGAGGTATTTTATGAGCAAATCGCTAAACGGAATGCAACTGGGCTTGCTGCGGTTGAAAAAACGGAGGAAAAACGTCAAGAGTGGTTCCAAAGATTTTATCATGAGTTAGCCAATATGAACTTTATTCCAGCTGGACGTGTGTTGTATGGAGCGGGTGCCGGAACTGAAGTGACATTTTTTAATTGTTACGTAATGCCTTTTGTACCAGATTCCCGTGAAGGAATTTCCGAGCACCGCAAGCAAGTCATGGAAATCATGAGCCGCGGTGGTGGCGTAGGGACGAACGGTTCAACCTTAAGACCACGAAACACATTAGCAAGAGGAGTAAATGGTAAATCATCCGGATCGGTTTCATGGTTGGATGACATTGCAAAGTTGACCCATCTTGTGGAACAAGGTGGATCCCGTTAAAAAAGCTCATGGCGGGATTAAAATCTCGTGAATTGCTGGAACACCCTAAAGCCTTTCAAGCTACAACGTAACTGGAAACGGTAAGCGTGAACGCTGGAAAATTGAAAGGATGAACCAATGGGCAATCAGCAGCGAAGCCTCTTTGGAAACGGAGAGGAACGTTCAACGACTATTGAAATTTCCTAATGGTTCCAAATGATTTGAAATATATCAAAAAAGGTGTGTTTTAGGATGGAATCTAAGGAAAGAGTAAATCATAGCAAACGGAAACGTGGTTATGAGGCACGAGACAAGGAAGAAATCATTAAATCGATAATTAACCTCCATACTCAAGGATACAGTCAAGTAGAGATAGGTAGATTAATAGGTATCAGTAGAGGGACAATAAAACGTTGGAATGATGAACTTCACTTTTTCGAACCAAGAACACCAGGAGAAGCAGGAAAATTGAAATGTAAAACCTATGAATATGATGAAAATTACTTTCAAAATATTTGTACCCCTAATCAGGCCTATATTTTAGGATATATTACAGGAGACGGTACTGTATTTGATAGAAAAAAATCAAAAAGATTGGTTTTAACCCTGGCAGAATGTGATAAGCAATTGTTATTCGATATTAGTGAAGAAATGAATATGGTAAATGCAATTAAGTTTAGGAAAAAAAATTCAGATAACGAACAAAATAAATATTCATTAATCATCAATTCAACAAAAATGTGTAATGACTTGATTGCATTGGGAATCGGTCCAAGGAAAACAGGATTAGAAAAATGGATGGAATTCAAAGACCTGGGACTACAATGGGCATTTCTAAGAGGATTTTTTGACGCTGATGGCCATATAAGGGTTTATCTTAGAAATGGTTATCTTAAGGCAAGATTAGGTTTTACCAGTAATCCCCAAATGCTTTCAGATATGTTGCTGTTCTTTAAGTCTCAAGGGTTCGCTAAAAATGTAAATAGCATTACACATAAACAAGGTTGTTCCGATTTATATTTGAGTAGTATTCAAGAAATTAAATTAATTGGTAGAGAACTATACAAGTATGGAGATATTAAATTAAATCGAAAATATGATAAATTTTCTTTGATGATATAGTCTGACCTCTAGTGAAAGCTAGAGAGCTAGGCAGAGATGACCTAGCCCGCTTGTAAAAAGTGAGTAACAAATTGCGTGGAGCGCAGATGATAATGTTAGCGGATTAGGAAGGTTAGTCCGCGTCGTTCAGAAAATGAACGGCTAGGAAATCGGGTGAATTGCGGGAAAATCCTTAGAGACACACAAGCTACAACGTGGCTGGAAACGGCGGGCGTGAATGCTCTAAAAATTTGTGTGTATTGGACAATCTGCAGCCAAGCGTCATAGGGCAAAGGTTATGGCGAAGGTTAAACGACTAGAGATTGAGTCCCAACAATAAAATCTCACAAGCGCCCGACCCCAAACAGATTACGCTGTGGGTGATGATATAGTCTAGTCCGACTACTAAATGTGGTGAAAAATATCCTGAAAGGGACGGTATAACGTGGCATCCTGACATCATCGAGTTCATCATTTCTAAAATGCAAAATCCTCGGATTTTACGTTTCTTAATAGAGACGACTAATGAAGAGTCGATTAAAAAGCTTGCAAAGGAAAAGCTTAAGTTTACACCTTTAACTGACCAAGAACGAGCTATGTATGAAGGGATTGTAAACTTTAAAGATACCCCAAACTATGGTGGATTTACTGAAAATATTATTGAAGATGCAGAAGATAAATTGATGACTGGTGGAACTTATAGTGTTCATAATCCGGAGTTCTTAACAGGAGCCAATATCTCTGTTTGCTTAACAAATGATTTTATGAACGCAGTTGAAAATGATTTGGAATATGAGTTACGCTTCCCAGATGTAGAAAGCTATGATGCTGAAGGAATGAACATCTACAATACAGAATGGCAAAATGTAGGTGACGTTCGTGAGTGGGAAAAACTTGGCTATAAGGTACGCACTTATAAAAAAATCAAAGCGAAAGAGCTTTGGAATCTAGTAAACATCTGTGCAACATATTCAGCAGAGCCTGGTATATTTTTTATTGATAATGCCAACGAAATGACAAATGCACAAGCTTATGGGCAAAAAGTGGTTGCCACTAACCCGTGTGGAGAACAACCTTTGGCACCATACAGTGTCTGCAACCTTGCAGCTGTAAATTTAGCCGAAATGGCGGACAAAGAAACCAAAACCGTCAACTTTGAAAAGTTAAAGCAAACTGTAGCGGTCGGAGTAAGGATGCAAGATAACGTCATTGACGCAACTCCTTATTTCCTTGAGGCTAATAAAAAGCAAGCCTTGAGTGAGCGCCGTGTAGGACTAGGGGTTATGGGACTTCATGATCTTCTTATTTACTGCGAAACAGAATACGGCTCTAAAGAAGGCAATGATTTGATTGATAAAGTATTCGAAACGATTGCGACAACTGCTTATGAAGAAAGTATTGAATTGGCGAAAGAAAAAGGAAGTTTCCCTTATTTAGTCGGTCAAGGAGAAGAAGATACAAACCGACTACGTATTGCTTTTATCAAAACAGGATTTATGAAAAAAATGCCTGAACATGTCCAACAAGACATTCTAAAATACGGAATTCGTAATTCGCATTTATTAACTGTTGCTCCAACTGGAAGTACTGGTACCATGGTTGGTGTTTCAACAGGTTTAGAACCTTACTTCTCCTTCTCTTATTTCAGAAGCGGACGTCTCGGTAAGTTCATTGAAGTAAAAGCAGATATCGTTCAAGAATATTTAGATAACAACCCAGAGGCAGATCCAAATAATCTTCCACATTGGTTTGTTTCAGCAATGGAATTAGCTCCAGAAGCCCATGCGGATGTACAATGTGTGATTCAACGCTGGATTGATAGCTCCATTAGTAAAACGGTTAATGCACCTAAAGGCTACAGCGTTGAACAGGTAGAGCAGGTGTATGAGCGTCTTTACCGTGGCGGAGCAAAGGGTGGAACCGTTTATGTAGATGGTTCCCGTGATTCACAGGTTCTAACACTTAAAGCGGAAGAAAACACCGTTCAAGAGTCACTTTTTGAAGAAAAACAACATGTCGTGTTGGTTGATACAATTAGCGATCTCCGTTCAACTGATGTAACAATTGGCTCAGAAGTCGGAAATACTTGTCCAATCTGTCGCAAAGGTAAGGTTAAGGAAATTGGCGGATGCAATACATGTACCAACTGTAATGCACAATTGAGATGTGGTTTATAATCTACTTTTGAGGATGGGAGCTCCATCCTCTTTTTTATTGAAACTCCTGTCATTTGGATCTCTAGAATGAAAATTTTTCTCTAATCTTCCCCCAGTAAAATTTTTAGCCTGGACACCGTACTATTTTACAAGCTATCCGCTTAAAGATGTATCAATGAGTACATCAAAGGGGGTGGGTAAACCCGATGGATATAGATGGCGTTTTTTCAGGTGGTGGTATTAAGGGAATTGCTCTAATTGGGGCAGTTTCGGCAGTAGAGAAAAATGGTTTTACTTTCAAAAGGATGGCTGGAACAAGTGCTGGATCCATTATTGCAGCCTTTCTTGCTGCTGGTTACAACGGTGATGACATATATAAAATGATGGATGAAGTCGATTTAGCCAATTTCTTGGATCCGCGGAAAACAATATTACCAGGTCCGATTGCTAAATGGATCCTTGTTTATTGGCGACTTGGCTTATACAAAGGAAATGAGTTAGAGGAATGGATAGCAGAAAAATTAGCGGAAAAAGGAATCCGAACCTTTGGTGATTTACCTCCGAAAACATTAAGAGTCATTGCTAGTGATTTAACGAACAGCCGCTTAGTAGTCCTCCCTGATGATTTGATTAAATACGGTATCCGTCCAGAATCCTTCCCCATAGCTAGAGCTATTCGAATGAGTTGTAGTATTCCTTATTTTTTTGAACCAGTAAAATTAAAAACAAGAGAAGAAAAATCTGTAATGGTTGATGGCGGCGTGTTGAGTAACTTTCCGATGTGGCTATTTGACCAAGATAATGTGAAAAAGCTTAGGCCGGTACTAGGTGTGAAGTTAAGTCATAGTGATTCCATCCAGCAGGATAAAAATCAGATAAATAACGCTATTCAAATGTTTGGTGCTTTATTTGAAACGATGAAAAATGCTCATGACGCAAGATATATTTCTCGCAAACATGAAAAGAACATTATCTTTATTCCAACAGAAGGGATACTGGCAACAGAATTTAAACTATCTGAGGAAAAAAAGCAAGCCCTTTTCCAACATGGGAAAGAGAGTGCAACTGAATTTTTGAAAAAGTGGAGCTATTAACAGAAAAATCGAGCTTCCTTACTAAAAGGAAGCTCGATTTTTCTTTTTATTTTTTTTGCCCTCAATGACGGTCAGATGGGCAGAAGATTTACGCCGAAGGCTAGTTAGTTTAGTTAGTTGTTTATAATTATCTTCAGGTTTTTTGCGGTGGATTTTTTTCTTCGTTTTTTTAGCAGCTCTTAGAAAAGCTTTTTGCTCGTTTCTTGTTGGACCGGGTTGATAAAATCGTTTAACTACTATGAAAATGACCACCCCGACCAAAATCATGATAGCCATTCCTTTAAAAAATCCGGCTGGATCTTCAATTAAACGACTTCCCAATCCGATCAATGCCAAAATGATAAAACTTATAAAGAGATAAAATGAAGTCCGATTTTTCAAGAATCCCACCTCCCTAAGAGCATCATAAACATAATTCAACCATTTTAAACTTACATTACACGATTTCTTCAGATTCTCCTTGTCCCTCTGCCTCTCTTTCGATTCGCAATAATTCATTGAAAGAAAGGATAGCAACTTCAACTTGGTCATCCGTTGGTTCTTTTGTCGTTAACAACTGAAGCCAAAGCCCTGGTAATCCTAAATATTTTAATACCGGAATATCTCTTAATTTATTTGTAAACTGCAACACTTCAAAGGATATTCCAAGCACTACTGGAATAAGAGCAAGACGATTTAAAACTCGTGCCCAAAGGGGGTCGGTTGGGACAAACATATAGACAAATACACCAATTATAACGGTAAATAAAATAAAACTACTGCCGCAGCGATAGTGAAGTCGGGATGCTGCCTGAACATTTGCAATCGTTAATTCTTTACCATTTTCAAAGGCGTTTATTACTTTATGCTCCGCACCATGATATTGGAACACCCTTTTCACAATTGGTGTCAGTGACACAAAATAAATATAAGCCAACAGCATGATCAGTTTAAAAAATCCTTCAATTAAAACTTGGGAAGCATGACTTGAAAAAATGGGACGAGTAAAATTTGCAAGAAAAACGGGCACAAGCGTAAAAATCACTTTTCCAAATAAAAAAGAAATAACCCCAATGACTGCGACTCCTAATATTAATTGAATTTTAGAAACCTCTTGTTCCTCAATTACTTGATCTTCATTTGGATTTAACCCAAATCTTTCAGTTGAAAAATTTAAATGTTTTGATCCATTGGCACTAGCTTCAATAATGGCGATAATCCCCCGCAAGAATGGAATCTTTTTTAGGGCAGTAAAAAAAGAGTTCGATTTTCTCGGAAGATGAAAATAATCGATGGATTGGTCATTTCGTCGTATGGCTGTTACTGTATGATGTTTACCACCAAACATAACTCCTTCGACAACTGCCTGCCCACCATAAACAGGTTTTTGCTGATTTGACATAATGTAAGAACACCAACCTAATATAATTTATAACAAGACAGATGTTTGTTAACTGCATTGTTGTATATACCTATATTCTACAGGAATAATCAAAAAACCTCTAGAAAAGACATGAAGTTTTTATTCATAATTCTAGTCCCTTTTGAAAAAGATACCTAATAATTTCACACTTTATGCAAATAATATGAAGAGAATTTGTACCATAATGCAAGATATTTTCGGAGGTGGAAGAATGACTGAGGATAAAAATAAACTAGAGCAAGATCAGCATGAAAAACCGATGTCCTTATTAGGTTTAACCGTTATCACTGGCTTATTTGGAGGGATTTTCTGGAGTGCTATTGCTTATTTAGCGTATTTATTTCACTTCACCAAAATACGTCCAAATGTTATTTTAGAGCCATGGGCGCTTGGAGCATGGAAAAATGGCTGGTTGGGAACTGTCATTAGTATTGTCATTATTGGCTTGCTCTCAATAGTTGCAGCCTTAATCTATTATTTCGTTTTTAGAAAATTTACCCAACTTTATATTGGAATCGGGTTTGGTATTGTATTATTTTTATTAGTTTTTTGGGTGTTAAATCCAATGTTTCCTGGAATTGAACCGTTGAAAGATTTGGGGAGAAATACCATTATCACCTCGCTTTGTTTCTATATTTTATATGGGGTATTTGTTGGTTATTCCATTTCATATGAATACAATGAAATTAAAAATCTTGAGGTTGCCAAACAAAAATAGCTTTCATTTGATTTGAATAGTAGTCGATTCGAAAAAAATTATGATAGAATGTCTTAGGGACATTCTATTTTAAATGGCATTTTGTGAGGGGTTACAGTGAAAAAAGTCTTATTGTTAAACGGCCCCAACCTAAATTTACTTGGTCAACGTGAACCGGGTATTTATGGGGCAACGACATTAAAAGATGTCGAGGCGAAGGTCAAATTATTTGGAGAAGAGTTGGGATTTGAAGTTACCTGTTTCCAATCAAATCATGAAGGGGAATTAATTGACCAAATTCATGAGGCTTTCTTCCAAGGGTATTCTGGTATCATTATTAATCCAGGAGCATATACGCATTATAGTTATGCGATTCGCGATGCAATTGCAGGGATTAATATACCAGTTATCGAAATACATATATCAAATATCCATGCCCGCGAATCATTCCGCCATGAATCGGTACTTGCTCCAGTCACGGCCGGTCAAATCGTTGGATTTGGGGTAAAGGGATACGAGATTGCTTTAATGGCATTAGGACATTTAAGTTTGGAGAGGGGATAAAATCGTGGAGAAGTTAGAAAGATTAAGATCTCGTTTTGCGGAGTTAAATATTGATGGACTGCTTATTGCTAGTAGCTATAATCGCCGTTATATTTCCAATTTCACAGGTTCAGCAGGGGTTGTCTTAATTAGTCAAGATAAAGCCCTATTTATCACAGATTTCAGATATGTGGAGCAAGCAACAAAGCAGTGTAAAGGATTTGAAGTTGTTCAGCATATTGGTTCAATTGTTAATGAAGTTGCCGAGCAAGCGAAAAAATTAGGTATTAAAAAGCTTGGTTTCGAACAGGATCATTTAACTTTTGCGACCTATAGTGCTTATCAAAAGGAAGTAGAAGGCGATTTAGTACCAGTATCCGGAGTAGTAGAAAAATTACGCTTGATTAAGACTTCTGCAGAGATTAAGATATTAAAGGAAGCAGCGGATATTGCTGATGCAGCTTTTAAACATATTTTAGACTTTATCAAGCCAGGTAAAACTGAGCTTGAAGTTTCAAATGAATTAGAGTTCTTTATGAGAAAAGCTGGGGCAACTTCTTCTTCTTTCGACATTATTGTTGCTTCAGGTTATCGTGGTGCTTTACCTCATGGTGTGGCCAGTGACAAAGTGATTGAATTAGGTGATTTTGTAACCTTAGACTTTGGGGCCTACTATAAGGGATATATTTCCGATATTACCCGGACTGTAGCAGTAGGCGAGCCTAAACAACAATTAAAGGAAATTTATGATATTGTCTTAGAAGCACAGTTAAGAGGGATGGCTGGCATTCAACCGGGAATGACTGGAAAAGATGCAGATGCCTTAACAAGAGATTATATCACTGAAAAAGGATATGGGGAAAACTTCGGGCATTCAACCGGTCATGGAATTGGTTTAGAGGTACACGAAGGACCTAGTCTTTCTGCAAAATCTGACTTGATTTTGGAACCGGGTATGATTGTTACCGTAGAACCAGGTATTTATATTCCTGGACTAGGTGGCGTTCGTATTGAGGACGATACATTAATTACTGAAACAGGCAATGAAACACTAACCCATTCCACAAAAGAACTAATCATTTTGTAGTAAATTTAGGAGGAAATTTAGTATGAGTATGACATCTGTTAACGATTTTCGGACAGGTTTAACAATTGAAGTGGATAACGGTATTTGGCGTGTAATGGATTTCCAACATGTTAAACCAGGTAAGGGAGCGGCGTTTGTTCGTTCGAAGCTTCGTAATCTTCGTACAGGAGCCGTTCAAGAAAAAACATTCCGTGCGGGTGAAAAAGTAGCGAAAGCTCAAATTGACAATCGTAAAATGCAATATCTTTATGCAAGTGGCGACCAACATATTTTTATGGACCAAGAATCATATGAGCAAATTGAACTGCCAGCTACTGCCATTGAATACGAATTAAAGTTCCTTAAAGAAAACATGGAAGTCTATATCATGTTATATCATGGGGAGTCTTTAGGGGTTGAACTTCCAAATACTGTAGTGCTTGAAGTAACAGAAACTGAACCGGGCATCAAAGGGGATACAGCTTCAGGTGGTTCCAAGCCAGCTACGGTAGAAACTGGATTAGTGGTTCAAGTACCATTCTTTATAAATGTAGGGGACAAATTAATCATCAATACCGTTGAATCTAGTTATGTATCTCGTGCATAGTTGAAAACAAATTAATTTAGGCTGCCAGTCATATCAGGCAGCCTGATTTTTTATTTGATTGGCTACCTATTATCTCTCCAAAAAAAGACTGTCCCAAAATGATTGGGACAGTCTTTTTATTATTTGCGTACTTCAACTGATGTTGCAGTTTGAATTCCGTTCTTTGTTACAAATGTAATAGTAGCAGTACCAGATTTAACACCTGTTACCACACCTTCAGTACTAACCTTTGCAACTGAATCATCGGTAGAAGCGAAGAACCCTTCAGGATTAGTGACCTTGACTCCATATTGGTCTTTAACTACTAATTTAGAAGCTAGATCTAATGGTGTATCACCATTTATAGTCAATACTTTAGTGTCTCCAAATGTTGCAGTAGATGCAACAGGTTTAGCATCGTCAACATTGACTGTAATATCAGCTAACTTTGTAGCATTGTTCCATAAGGTAATAACGGAAGTTCCTTTAGTTATACCTGAGACAACACCTTCTTTTGTTACTGTTGCAACAGCTTGATTAGAAGAAGTTGCATTCGTTACTTTGTTGTTATTAAGAACAACTGAAGTTCCATCAGCTAATTTTCCAGTTAATTTAAGTGTTGCGTTATAATCTTTGTTATCAGTATTATTTGCGAACAAAGTGCCAACCGCATCTACAGAGTAGCTAGTGATAGTAGCTGAATCAACCACTGCAAAGTTAACATTTACAGAAGCACCGTTTTTAAGCTCGAATTTCACAGCTTCAGTACCTGCAGTAGTTCCAGCTTTTACTGTAATTTGATCAGTACCTTTTTCTACATTAGCTACATCAAATTTGTTATCAACAGCAGTTACCTTAGTAATATCATCTGCTGATAATGAATAATCACGACCATATTGGTCTTTAGCTTTGATGTCAGAGTACTTAATTTCATGATTAGCTCCGGATTCGAGAGCCTTTGGTGTATCAATAGAAGTAATGACAGTTGGAACAGCTTTTGCTTCGAAATTAACAGTTACTGAACCATAAGTCACTGTCTCATCTTTATCTTTTAATGTTAGTGTTGCGGTTCCGGCTTTATCACCGGTTGTTACAACTTGCAATTTCCCGTTAACAATTGAACCAGTTACATCTTTGTTACTAGAAACGACCTTTACTCCAGATAAATCAGTAACAGGATCACCAAATTGATCTTGTGCTGTTAACGTTAGTAATACATCTTTATCCCCTGCAGCGATTAGAGCTGACGGTGTATTAACGGCAATTGTTTTTAGTCCAGAAGTAGCATTTACTGTAAGAGTTGTTGTAGATATATCACCTGTAGCGTTGATAATAGATGTAATAGTAACAGTTCCTGCTTTATTACCAATATCAAATGTCAAATCACCATTTGCATCAACTGTAAAACTGGTAGGATTAACAATCTCATTGTCAGTTGAAAGGAAAGTAATACCATCGAATTTACCATCTTTTAATGTTAATTTCTTCTCAGCACCATATTGATCCTTCAAAGTATATGGAAGTTTAACATCCTTAGTATTAATAGTGAAACGACTAGTGTCTTTTGGTAGGGCTGCTTGACCTAAATCCAAATCAGCTACAGCACTTGCTGCCACGACGGTTAATTCTTTAGTAGCCGTAACTCCTTTGTAGGTAGAAATAACACGAATTTTATCGTTAATCTTAGCATTTTCATCAGCATCAAGTTTAATTGTAATTTCATTTTTAGTTGCTGTTTTAGTAACTACACCGGTTAAATCTTTTCCTTGCGTTACATTATACACACTGAATACTAAATCATTCGAATTACCAAGTACTTCCATATCTGTGCCGTACTGATTTAATACTTTATAGGATACTTTGGCTCCGTCCATTTTCGCTACAGCTGAGTTTAATAACTCTACAGATTTAGCTACTTCAGCTTCTACTTTTACTGTTTGTTTAACATCTTGATCACCTAAACCAGTAACGATAACATCATAATCACCAGCAGGGATGTCAGAAGGAGCTTCTAAAACTACAGATTTCTTATCTTCAGACCAGTTGGCAGTAGTAAAATGTGTTGCTGCTCCCTTTTTCAGTTGAGCTGTTACTTTTGATGTATCTTTCACAGGAGCGCTAAAATTTACTGTCACTTTATTTACATCGGTCACATTTACACTTGAAACAGCAGCAACAACATCTACGACTCCTTTTTCTGCTTGAATCGTACGATGTAATAGCATCGCGAACTGCTCACGCTTTACATTATCGTTAGGAGCATAAGTGGTTGGTGTTGTGCCATTAGCCAAACCTAAATTGAACATAACCCCAATTGCATCTTCATGCCCACTGCCCTTTAAATCGGTAAAAGGAGCAGTCTTATCTCCTTTTAAGTCATATGCTCTCACCAATACTGTCGCTGTTTGGCCTCTTGTAAACTGGCCATTTGGATTAAAATTCTCCGCTTTATTAAATAATCCTGCAGCAGTTGCTGCCGCAATTTCCTTATAATACGGATGGGTTGTTGGGACATCTTTAAACCCAGGGTCAACAACATTGTCTGTTTTTAAATTAAGAGCACGAACAAACATGACAGCTGCATGCTGGCGGGAAATTTCTTCCCTTGGATGGAATCCATCCGGATATCCTTTAATAATTCCCGCTTGAACTAATGCCTGAATGGCCGGTGCACTTTCACGATTTGCCGCTACATCAGGGAATATTTGACTTTGATTTAATTCTGCTGCATAGGCCTTATTATCGGTACCTTTGAAAAGTCCTGTTACCGCTGGTGAGAAGGCAAAAGAAGTTAGTAGCATAGATCCTACCATTACTTTTACGGTTGCATTCTTAAGATTAGGTAGTTTGTGTTGTATGTAGCTACTAACACTATTATTTAATTCTTCCTTTGTTTCATTATCTGGGCTGCCTAATTCACGAGCAAATTCAGTTGAATGATGTTGAGCTAAATATACAATTAAAACATTCTCATTGCCTTGTTTTTGAAGTTCATGTCTAATAATTTGAACCATCTATATACCCTCCTTATTGTTGATTCTTTTGTATAATTTCCAAGATGATTAAAAATTATTTACCGTTTTTTATTTTTTATCAATTAATTCCAAAAGCTGCCTAACATTCTCAATTGGCACAGCTAGTCCAGAAGCCTTTTCATCTGCCGTCATTTTAGGGACTGTGGTAGCGTAAACCACAGCGACAACCTCATTTTTTTCAGTTAAGACAGGACTGCCACTGTTTCCACGATAGACAGGGGCGGAGATTTTCATAACAGGAGTCGTACGGTCAGCTATTAACCCAATTCCTTCAATTTCTCCTTCGTTGGCAATTTGCGAAAAGCTGAGAGGATTACCAATAACATAAATATGTTCCCCTTCTGTCCAGTTTCTTGATGGTTGTAACTTTAGTGTTGGTAAATTTTTACCATCAATTTCAAGAATGGCGATATCCAATTCAGGATTATTCGTTACAATATCACCTCTAAAAACCTTACCGTTTGGAAAATAAATTTCAATCGACTTCATGTTTTCAATCACATGCGAATTCGTTACGATTAATCCATCTTTCTCTATATTAAAACCAGTTCCTTTATAACCATCACCTTGAATCGTGACGACAGCTTGTTTTGCTAATTTGATGGTATCTCTTTGCGATAAACGATACGAAGTTTTAACAAACTCTAAAGCTGGAATGTTTATCACATTTGTCCAAATAGCTAAAACATTAATTAATAGAAGAAATGTCAAAAAAGTTATCCCAATTTTTAAAACTCTTTTTTTTCGTTTTTTTCTTTTTATGTCTTTTTCTGATTCTTCCTCAACAAGAAAAAAATCCTCTAATGGTGGGTCTTCGATATCATTTTTTTCATTTGGTTCTTGATTCATAACACTAGTCCTTTCCCAAACATCTTACGTTATTAATAAAGTTGGCCTCATCTCATTCAATTATGTAATGGATTATTTCTATTTACAATTTAAAAACGTCACTAATTAGTAATAATTCACATCATAAGAAGGCTATTTTATCTGCTAAAATGATTTTGAAAATACTATTTTTATTAGGAAGGGGTGACAGTAGTGAAAAAGTTAAAATTCACTTCACTCTTACTGACAGGGATTTTGACGGTAGGATTTGTTTCTGGGTGCAGTTCCAATAAAGAAGAGTTAAAGCTGGACCCAAAACATAAACCATTACCTGACTATGTGTTGAATTCATCAGCAAAAATTATTGAAACTTATACGATGGCAGCTACTTATCCGGAGGTAGTAGCGTCAGTCCCGTGTTACTGTGGTTGTTTCGAGCAAGATGGGCACGTTAGTAACTTAGATTGCTATATTGATCAACTTGGTCCAGATAATGCTGTAACTGAATGGGATTCCATGAGTATATCCTGAGACATCTGTATAGACATCGCCCGTGAGGCGGTAAAGATGCATCAGGATGGAAAAGATTTAAAGGATATTCATCGTTTAATAAAGATGAAGTACCAAGATTTTGGAGAGCCGACCCCAACACCTGAACCGAAGTAGGGGATAAATATGAAAAAATTATTAATTGGTATTTATATTCTTATCACTTTAGGAATCATTTTTCTACTTGTTCAAATAATTCCTAAAGAAGAGAAAGATTTTGAGGCAATCCAAGCAGGAGAAAAGCTGTATGTACAAATGTGTG
This sequence comes from Pseudoneobacillus rhizolycopersici, assembly GCF_054786815.1. NCBI lineage: Bacteria > Bacillati > Bacillota > Bacilli > Caryophanales > Bacillaceae > Pseudoneobacillus > Pseudoneobacillus rhizolycopersici. The sequence continues at coordinate 175,017 of NZ_JBTOOE010000002.1, forward strand.
CTGCCTGTCATGGAAATACTGGTTTTGGTGAAGGTGCCAAGGAAGGTACTGCCCTAAATAATCAACAGTTCCTAAATTCGGTATCAGATCAAGATTTGTTTAATTATGTAAAGTTTGGTCGAGAAGGAACACTTATGCCTAATTATATGCACCTAAAAGATGATCAAATTAACAAAATCGTTGCTTTTATGCGTAATTGGCAAACGGAAAATATTGAATTTGAAGTACCGGAAGCAATTGAAGGTGATATGGTAAACGGCGAAAAAATCTACGGGCTATATTGTTTAAGCTGCCACGGTGTTGAAGGAGTAGGGAAAAAGAAAATGGGGACAGCCCTTACAAATCCACAATACTTAAAATACACTACTGATCAGCAAATTTGGATTGGAACAGCCTATGGTCGGGATAAAACGAGAATGGCAGCATCTTTAGAAGGCTTAGAAGGAGTACGCCAATTAAGTAAGCAAGAAATATCGGATGTTATTACCTATATTAGATCGATAGAGAAGAAGTAAGGACCTTGTAACGATTACAAGGTCCCTATTTTTTTAGTTTGAAATTATTACTTTCAAATCCATCTTTGGGTAAATGTGAAATTTTTTTGAAAAATTTATGGCAAATTGGAAACGATTTCTCCCCTTTAACAAAATGTTCAATACTGGTTCAACTATGAATAGGTCTTTGAGATTATATTTATTTCAAAGAGGACTATAGTGAAAAGGTTAGAAGACCAATGTTGGGGAGTTTTCTAATGAGGAGGATTTACATGTTGAAAAAAATGATGGCTTTTCTATTAATGGCAGTACTTGTAACTAACATATCATTGCCAAATATTAATGCGGCTGAGAATTTTCCAGCCGAGAAATTTCCGTATCAGGAAATGCAGGTCCAAGTTATGCCTGAATTTGACTATCCGGAGAATTGGCCGAAAGATAAACCAGCACTGCTGATTGGGTACTTTGGAACCTTTGTTAATAAAAGTGGCGCGAAATATGATGGAGAGATTTCCTTTCCGCTTCCAGTTGATGAGCCGGATTTTGAAGTCTACTTAGCTGCAGAATTTCCAAAAGAAAATCAACCAGAAGTTCAAGTCGATTACCGGATTGATAAAGAACAAAAGATGATTTACTGGAAACCTACGAAACCTATTGAAAAAGATGCCATCTATAAATATGTCATTGAATATTATTCAAATCCGATAGATGTACAGGATCAAAAATCGTTTCGTTACTCCTTTAACTCACCTGCCGATATGGAGCAATTAGATATCGTCGTTTATGCACCAATTAATGCTAAGGATTTTAAGATGGAACCGAAAGCGACCAGTGAGACGAATAGTGAATATGGAGAAGAGATTCATTACTATCAACTAAAAAACATTAAAAAAGGTGCTGATTTGGCATACAAGGCCACCTACATTAAAAAAGATCATACATCATCAATGTCCGTTATTAAAACACAACAACCTCCAATAGATGAAAATCATCAAGGTGTAACCGCCACCGAGCAGGTACTTAAAAATAGTAGTGGTTCTAAAAATACGAACAATCGACCAATCATTGATACAACAGGGGCAATCATTATCGGGATATCTTTAATCATCATGGGTGTATTTATCTTCTTTGGCTTTAAGGGAAAAGGAACAGCACCTACACCAAAAGGGCGCAACACTCAACCTATTGTGAGAACTTCAAAGATAAATAATAAACAAGATCCGAAGCTTGAAGATAAAAAACAACTAAGAAAAATGCTATTGTCAGGTGAAATTGATCAACAAACGTACGATGAAAAAATAAAAAAATTAGGTTAGGAGAGATAGGAACATGAAAAAAAATACTATGGTTTCAATAGGTGGCTTGGTTATTACAGGTGCAATTGTATTTTTATTAATGGCTGCTACTCCTGGTTCGAGTGGTGTGGAAATTACGCTTAAGGAACTTACAGAAAATCAACAAAAATATGAAGATAATTTCGTCACTGTAGAAGGATTTTTAATCGAGGACTCAATCGAGTGGGATGCTGACAAAATTGAACTTCAATTTAAGGTAATAGATAACAATGGTAATACTCTCCACGTTATCCATAACGGAGTAAGACCTGATAATTTCACGGATGGTGTCATAACCATCCTTCAAGGAAATCCTTCGAAAGAAAAAGGTGAGTTTATCGCTGAAACGGTAAAGACTAGATGTCCATCTAAATATGAAGGTCAGGATATGGAAAATTATGATCCGGAAACTCATAAGGACAAATTAAATAAACCTTCTTCTGAGACTGAAGGAGAAAATACGTCAAAGTAGGTGACTCAAGATGTACTTAGTCGGGAATTTAGCGATATATTTCGGTTTTGCCATTGCCATTTACTCTTTATTGGTAATTATTGTTGGAATCTATAAGCAAAATCAAAAGTTAATTAATAGCGGTAAGGGTGGGGTATTAGCTGGTTTTATTTGCACAGCGGTCGCTTCGGCAGTCCTTTTGTACTTACTTGCTACGGAGCAGTTTCAATTTCAGTATGTACATGACTATACGAGTAGTGAATTACCACTAATTTATAAACTAACTGCATTTTGGGCGGGTAACTCTGGTTCACTGTTATTGTGGTCATTCTTTCTTAATATGTATACGGCCATGATTGTGTTTTCAAAGAAAATGAAAGGAAATCCGATGGTTCCTTACATTGCTGCTATTTTACTAACTAATATCATTTTCTTTTTCTTTATTTTAGGATTTGTAGCTAAACCGTTTGTGTTACTGGATGAGGTTCCAATTGAGGGGAAAGGCTTGAATCCAATGCTTCAAAACCCCGGAATGATCGTTCATCCGGTTACCCTATATCTGGGGTATGTTGGTTTAGCCGTACCATTTGCCTTTGCGATGGCTGCGCTAATTATGAAAAATATGGATGATTTTTGGATTAAGATGACTCGCCGCTGGACGATTCTAGCATGGTTATTCTTAAGCTTAGGGAATATTCTTGGTGGTCAATGGGCTTATGTGGAATTAGGATGGGGAGGCTACTGGGCCTGGGATCCAGTAGAAAATGCTTCATTTATGCCTTGGTTAACAGCAACTGCCTTTCTGCATTCTGTAATGATTCAAGAGCGCAAAAATATGTTAAAAGTGTGGAACGTTAGCTTAATTGTTGTTTCGTACGCCTTGACTCTTTTTGGAACTTTCCTTGTTCGAAGTGGAGTATTAACATCTGTTCACGCATTCGCAGATTCAAATCTTGGTTTATATTTCCTCATTTTCATGGCATTTGCCGTATTAGGCGGTCTTTATGTATTAATGAGTCGCTACAATTTAATTAAGCGCGAACAAGGGCAGTTTCATTCTTTCTTATCTAAGGAGAGTAGTTTTTTAGTTAATAACTTACTATTAGTCGGGGCAGCGTTTGCCGTTTTCTGGGGAACTATTTTCCCTCTAGTATCGGAAGCTGTTCGTGGAACGAAAGTTACTGTCGGTATTCCGTTTTTTAACGCAGTACAATCGCCGATCCTTTTATCTATGATGTTTGTAATGGCCGTTTGTCCATTAATTGCATGGCAACGCTCTAGTGCAAAAAATTTAAAGAGAAATTTCCTATATCCATCAATCGTTGCAGTAATCGCGATGGTTTTAATGGTTGTTTTAGGGATTAGAAAAACATGGGCAGTCATTGGTTACGGAGTTATTGCTTTCTTATTAATTACACACTACCTCGAGTTTTACCGTGGCGTGAAGGCTCGCAGAAAAATGACTTCTGAGAGTATCCCAGTAGCTTTATGGCGATTAATGGTTCGCAATCGTAGACGCTATGGTGGATATTTAGTACATTTAGGAATCGCCTGTATCGCCATGGGGATTATCGGTTCACAAAACTATGATCAAGAAACAATGAAAACAGTTGAGTTTGGAAGTTCAATTGAAATAAAGGATTATAAAATTGTCTATGAAAAATTAGACCAAAAAACCGAAGGTATCAATGACATCATTTATGCAGATTTAAGGGTATTCCGAAACGGGAAACCACAAGGAGTAATCCAACCAGAAAAGGTTTTTTATGGAAATTGGGATCAACCATCTTCAGAGCCTGCCATCATTAGTTCATGGAAAGAAGACCTTTATATTGTTCTAAGTGCTTGGGAAAATGATGGTCGTGCAACTTTTATCGTAAAGGTTAATCCAATGATGAACTGGTTATGGATTGGATCAATTATTTTAGTAATTGGTTCACTGTTTGCCATTTGGAACGGGAAGTATGGAAATATTACCCCAAGATATCTAGGTTCAAAAAGAGAGGTGTCTTAATATGAAGTGGCTCTATCAATCTATTACTCTTTTTGTATTACTGATATTACCTTTTACCACATGGCAGCAAGTTTTTGCTGAAGACCAAAGCAAGAACACGGAACAAACAAAGGCTAAAGCTGAATTTGATTACAAATCACCTGAATTCAAAGCGGTTGCATCCCAGTTTAAATGTACCTGTGGATGCGGCCAAGATCATTATGAATGTGATCCCAGTACATGTAATTTAACTACTGAATGGAAAGCTGACTTTGTTGAAATGATGAATCAAGGTATGGATAAGGATGAAATTCGGAAATATTACGTTGATATTTATGGTGAAGAAATCCTTACTGCTCCGGAAAAAAAGGGCTTTAGCTTAACAGCTTGGGTATTGCCATTTGCTGTATTAGCAGGAGCAGGTTCAGGCGTCTTCTTTGTAATCCGTAAGTGGGTAAAGAGAAGAAACATTGACGATGATTCTAACATTTTCGATGAAAGCTCAGTAAAAGATGAAACCGAAAACGAGATTCTTCAATCGATGATCGATGAGGAACGTAAAAAGTTCTTTTAGGATGTGAGTGAAATGGAAATTTCAGTGCTATCAATGATTACTTCAGCTGTTTTAGTGCTAGTTTGTATGTTTCTTGTCATTTCACCATTTTTTAGAAATGAAATGAACCTTTTTCATACGGCACCTGATTTAAAGGCACATGAGAATAAAGCAGCTTTAATGACAACCCTTAATGAAATTGAATTTGAACATAAAATGCAAAAAATATCAGATGAAGACTATAAAAAGCTAAAAAGACAATATGAGATTCTCATTTCTGATTTGATGAAACAAGATGAGCAGCTGGATAAAAATAATATTAACCACAGTGCTCTAAAAGAAGTAGAGGCGGAAATCGAGGAAGAGCTCAAACGAAGACAACTGGAGCAAAGGAGGAAATAAAATGAAGAAGTATTGGTTTAGTTTAATCATTTGCTTCCTTCTTGCTCCTTCATTGATGGTTTCTGCGTTTGGTAATTCATCAGTGTACGTAGAAATGGAATATGTCATCATTCGACCTGGGGATGATGGTAAGACGGCAGTCATGCATATGACAACTGTAAAAAACCTACTTGAAGAAGATTATATCGGAGAGAAAAACTCGAATAAGGTATTAACCGTCCATATCCCAAAAGGTGCTACTAGTTTACAAGTTCACGATAATTCCTTAGGAATGGCTGAAACCGATTTTGGCTTTACTACAACAAAGGCAATCCCAGCCAAGGAGTCTATCGTCATTCCTTATAGCTATTGGTTAGACAAACAACAGAAAGAAATTGAACTAAAGTATTCTTATCCAGTTCAGGGATTGCAACTACTCGTACCGGAGAATTCGGGCAGTTTAAATATCGAAGGTTTAGATTACACCATTGAAGGTTTATTTGAATTCGAAGGACAAAATTATTATGGCTATAATCTTAGTGGAATTGATGCAAACGAATTAGTAAAAGTTGTTTATGATTCAAGCAAGCAGCCTTCGCCTGATGAAATACAGCCATCTGTTGATAACGAAGCAACCAATGAAGGCACGGGAACAACAAATTCAGCTGTAGGAAATATTACTCATCAAGCACCGGTTTTCCATAATCCAGGCCATATTCGAATGTGGTATCAATCACCTTTAAGCGGATTTGAGCCGCATGTTTTAATGGGTGTTCTCGTAGCAATCCTTATTGGCGGAATTAGCTATTACTCTTATTTTAGATGGAAAAATAAATTGGCTGAGGATCAAAGGCTTTCGGATAAGGAAGAACAAGCTTTCTTACAATTAATTGCCAAGCGTAAGGCAATAATGGATAAGATCGTTGAATTAGAAGAGAACTATTCCGGAGGTCAAGTTTCGGATCATGATTATCAAACGAAATTAGAGGCATATAAGTATCACCTCCTACAGGTCAAATTGAACTTACAAAAATATACCGAGTAAGGAGGGAAATAAATTGATTCAAACAAATCAGCTTATCAAACGAGTTGGCGATAAAGTCATTCTTAGAGGAGTTAATTTATCAATCGAGCAAGGACAAACGGTTGGAATTTTAGGGCCCAATGGCGCTGGAAAAAGTACAATATTAAAAGTGTTGGCTACCTTAATAAAACCAACAAGTGGGGAAGTAATCATAAACAATAAGGATTTAAGGAAGAACCTGTTAGAAACTAGGTTTCTTATCGGTTACCTTCCCCATGCAAGTCTTTTGTATGATCATTTGACACCTTTAGAAAATCTAGTTTTCTTTGGAAAGCTCTATGATGTTAAAAATGTTGAGCAACGAGCTAAGGATTTAATTGAAAAGGTAGGTTTATCGTTTTTCATCCATGAACCTGTTAAAAGCTTTTCAAGGGGGATGATACAAAGGATTGCCATTGCACGGTCGATTATTCATCAACCGCAAATTTTATTGCTGGATGAACCACATACAGGTCTTGATCAACAGGCTATCGCTATTTTAAATAAGGTCATTTTAGAAATGAAAGGTCAGGGAACCACAACGGTTATGGTTACCCACGATTTTAAGCAAGCAGCTGAAATTTGTGACCGGATTATCATCGTGAAAAACGGTAAGATTGTTGATGATTTTATAATAGAAGAAAATAATATAGATTTTGTTTTTGAACAATATGCTCGACAAACGGAGGGGGTATCATGAGCCTTTTCAGGAATGCTTTCTCTATCGCATGGAAGGATTTATATTCGGAGTGGAAGACAAGGCAAGTCCTTACCACGATGATTATTTTTGCTGGGTTAGTCATAATTGTTTGCAGCTTTGCATTCGATCCCGCAAATAATACTACAAGAGCAGTAATCCCAGGGGCGATTTGGATCATCATTGTTTTTTCAGGCATTCTGGGGCTAAATCGCTCGTTTATATCTGAACAAAAAAATGATAACCTTCATGGTTTAATAACAGCACCATTAGACCCGGCAAGTATTTATTTGGGGAAATTTCTAGCGAATTTTATCATGTTATTGATAGTAGAAATAGTGGCAATCCCCTTCCTATTTTTACTATTCGATTTTAGGCAAATGGGAAGTTTTCCTTATTTTCTACTAGTTTTATTGATTGGTAGTTTCGGTTTTGTAGCGATTGGTACTTTTTTAGCAGCATTAGCTGCCAATTCCCGTAGTAGTGAAATGCTATTGCCAATTATGTTATTTCCGCTTGTAAGTCCCATTCTAATTGGTGCTGTTCAGGCAACAAAAATCATTTTGACGAGTATCGATAAGCTGCCAAATGCTATTTCCTGGATGCAATTAATCAGTGGATATAACGTGATATTCTTTGTTCTTTGTGTTTTATTATTTGAATACGTTTTGGAGGTGTAGAGGATGAAGATGGGGTCAAATTTAAGCCAAGAACCATTATCAAAGTTAAATGATTCAAATGTACACCGTTTCCTTGTTTGGGCTACAGTATTTTCCCTTTTTACTTCCCTTTATTTAATTTTTATTTATGCACCACTTGAGAAAACGATGCGTGAGGTACAAAAGATTTTTTACATCCATGTGAGCTCTGCTTGGGTAGCTTTCCTAGCGTTCTTCGTTGTATTTATTTTAAGTATTCTGTTTCTCGTTACTAGGAAAAGAATTTATGATATTTATGCAGGTGTTTCTGCTGAGATTGGGGTAGTTTTCACAACCATTGTAATGACTACAGGTCCCATTTGGGCGAGATCTTCTTGGAATACTTGGTGGGCATGGGAACCGCGACTGACAACATCTTTAATTCTTTGGTTCATTTATTTAGCGTATATCATGATCCGTCAAATGGATGGCGCATGGGATAAAAAAGCAAGACTATCAGCAGTCTTTGGGATTATTGGTTTCATCGATGTTCCAATCGTCTTTATGGCCATTCGTTGGTGGCAATCCAAATTCCATCCAATCGTTTTTGGTGACGGACCAAGCCAAAAAGGTGGAGGGGTTGAACCTGAAATGCTAGTGGCGCTAATTGCTATGACATTTACTTTTACATTATTTTATGTTGTTCTTTTACAAAAAGGAGTTACTATTCAAAAGGCAAAAATCAAAGTGGAAAATTGGAAAGAACAATTAAGAGAAAAATTGGTGAGCTAAGGAGGAGTTTGAAATGGCTTATATGTTAGCTGCTTATTCAGTTGCTTGGGTGATTATCTTTGTTTACTTGTTATCGATTGGGAAACGGCAAAGTAAGATTGTAAAAGAAATGGAATTTATAAAGGAAATGAATAAGTAAGGTTTATGTTAAAGCCCATTTATTTAGGGGGATGCGTATGAAGAAAGAAACAATTATTAAATTAGTTGTCTTAGCGGGAGTTATGGTCGTATTTATCTTCTTTTCCATAGGTTTACGCGAGCAAGGAGCCGCAAAAGCGGGAGTTGGAGACCCGGCTTTTAACTTTGAACTAGAAGATTTAGATGGAAACTTACAAAAATTGTCCGATTATAAAGGTCAAGTGGTTGTCGTAAATTACTTTGCCACCTGGTGTGCTCCTTGCGTTGAAGAGGCACCCGAATTAGAATCCTTTGAAAAGGAGTACGGGGATCAATATAAATTGCTAATCATTGACCGTGGTGAAACAAGAGACCGTGTCAAGAAATATGTGGATAAATATCAAACTACTTCCACCTATTTATTTGATTACAACCACAAGGTTTCCAAAGAATATAATGTAGTCGCACAACCTGAAACTTTTATTATCGATAAAGACGGTATTATCCGGGAGCATTATATCGGACCAATTAGTAAAGTTGACCTTTATGCATTAGCTTCTAAATATCATTAGATGAATCTAGTAAAAAAGCAAAAGATGCCTAAATCTTTTGCTTTTTTATTCGTTTTCATGTCATTTATCCTCGAAACATAAAAATTAAGTGTATCGGTACTTTACTAATACTTCCGCACTAAACCGAAGAATTCCTGGCTGAAATTGTTCTGTAGATGCTCCTTTTACAAAGGTCATTTGGGGTTCTATCAGGCCAAAGGATCTTTTAACCTCTTCCACACGCAGCGGTGTTGAATTCCATTTTACTTTTAATTCATTCACGATTGTTTCAGCCTTTTCATGAGCATTTCGTAATGCTTCTTTAAGGGCAAGTAAATTAAACTGTTCGGGTTCTAATACTTTAAATTGAACATTTGAAACATAATTGGCTCCAGCCTCTATAACTCTATTAATTATTTGCCCTAATTGATTGACATGATTAATCATCACCTTTAGCAGTGTTTGAACTCGATATCCTCGAAAAACTTGTTTCCCGTCAATATAATCGTATTCACTAGTTACTTGATAATCAAAAGTCTGAACACTTTTTGAAGGGACTTGAAATGAAGTTAACACAGAAATGATACGAGAAATTGTTTCCGAATTTTCATTTTGTACGGTATTTAAATCTTTTCCTTCTGAAATAACCCCGAAGGTCGCTGATACTACATTCGGAGTTGCCGTAACAGCTCCTTCTCCCATCACCTTTATAATCTTTTCTTTCTCGATGTTTTGATTTCGATAGACAGTTGAATATGGATAATCATAGTACATGTATCTTCCTCCCTATTTCTTCCTATTTAATATGTATTGTCATCTTCAAATAATCATTCAGGAAAACATAAACCTTTTAAAACTATTAACTTGAAGATAATTGTTACAATTGATAGTCATAATGTGGCCAAGCGTACCATACATTTTAAATAAAAGTACTGCAAGGAGGATCATATGGAAACTGTCCTATCCTTTTTACCAAAAATGATTGTCGAGCAATTAAAGCCGATTCCTCCTGATCAGCAAAGTCAAATTGAGGAAATTCGGATTAGGATTAATCGCCCGATTGAGGTAACGATGGGAGAAAAAACGATTTTTCTCCCTTATATTGTGAAGAACGAAGATGCTTCTCAATTATTAAACAAAATTAGTCACCATTCCATATATGCCTTAGAGGAGGAATTAAAAAGAGGCTATATTACCATACCAGGTGGCCACCGAGTTGGATTAGCGGGAAAAGTAATTTTGGATATGGGAAAGGTCAAAGCATTAAGAGATGTGTCATCGTTTAACTTTCGGATTGCTAAAGAGAAAATTGGTATTGCTGCCCCCCTTATCACAACTTTATTTGATCAACAGTGGCAGCATACGATGATTATTGGTCCGCCACAAACAGGAAAAACAACGCTTCTACGCGATATAGCTAGAATTATCTCAACTGGTGTTACATCTAAAGGCATACCCTCGCAAAAAGTTGGGATTGTTGATGAGAGGTCTGAAATTGCAGGATGTGTCCAAGGGGTTCCACAGCTAACTTTCGGCCCGAGGGTGGATGTATTGGACGCCTGTCCAAAGGCAGAAGGAATGATGATGATGATTCGTTCAATGAGTCCAGATGTATTAATTGTCGATGAAATAGGGCGCATAGAAGATACTGATGCCATATTGGAAGCTGTTAATGCCGGAATTAAATTAATCATGACTACTCACGGCGAAACATATACAGAGATTCAAAAGCGGCCAAGCCTAAATCAGATTCTGAAACTTGGAATATTCACCCGTTATATAGAATTAAGCCGAAGCAAAGGTCCAGGCACTATAACTACCATCAAGGATCAAAATGGCCAAGAGATTTCAAGAAAAGTGAGAGTGACATAAAATGATGAAAATCATCGGCGCGATATTCATTATTATCGCAACGACTTGGACAGGCTTCGAAGCATCAAGACATTTAAGTGAAAGACCTAGACAGTTAAGGCTATTAAAATCTGCCCTACAATCTTTAGAAGCAGAAATCATGTACGGACATACTCCACTTCATGAAGCAGCAAGGAGGCTAGCCTCGCAATTGGCCAAACCAATTTCTTGGTTTTTTGAGTCCTTCGCAAAAAAACTAACTGAAACGGATACTACAGTTAAGGCCGCATGGGAGGAAAGTCTTCAGGAAATTTGGAAATTAACGGCTTTTAAACAAGCAGAATATGAAATTATGAGGCAATTTGGTGAAACACTTGGACGTCACGATCGCATTTCCCAACAAAAGCATATTATGCTGACCCTCTCTCATTTAGAAAGGGAGGAAATGGAGGCTAGAGATAGGCAATCCAAATATGAAAAGATGGCAAAAAGTCTGGGTTTTCTATCGGGATTATTACTGATCATCTTGCTGATGTAGCACTTAGGAGGAGTAACGATGGGGTTAGAGGTTGATATCATTTTTAAAATTGCCGGTGTGGGAATTGTAGTAGCATTTTTACACACGATATTAGACCAAGTTGGAAAAAAAGAATACGCCCAATGGGTAACTTTATTCGGGTTTATATACATTTTGTTCATGGTCGCTTCCATTGTTGGCGATTTGTTTCAAAAGATTAAATCAGTCTTTTTATTTCAAGGATAAAGGGGGCAACTACCATTGAAATTTTACAAATTATTGGTATTGCATTAGTAGCCACCTTTTTAGCTTTAATCATTAAAGAGCAAAAACCAAATTTTGCGTTTCTTCTCATTTTATTTGTTGGATGTGCCATTTTTTTATTTTTAGTTGACCAAATTTATGCGATTATTCAGATGCTCCAAAGGATTGCTGCAAATGCCAATGTCAATCTTATTTATGTTGAAACCATCTTAAAAATCATAGGTATCGCGTATATAGCGGAGTTTGCCGCACAGATCACGAAAGATGCTGGACAGGGGGCTGTTGCCTCGAAGATTGAATTAGGTGGGAAAATTTTGATTTTAGCAATGGCGATACCGATTCTAACAGTCATGATTGAAACGATTATTCAGCTAATTCCAAATTAATTATTCCAAAACTTGAGGTGTACCATGAAACAAAGGCTACCTACCATCCTACTCTTACTAGTCCTAATTTCTTATTTTTTCACACCAGTTGTCCAAGCTACCGAAGAAACAAGCCCAGTGGAGTCACCCAAAACACCTCAGCAATTGGTGGAATCTCAATTAGATTCTTTAAACCTCGATGAACTAAAGCAGTATTGGGACGACGTTACCCATCAGTACGGGGGATTTTTACCTGAGAGTCAAAAAGGAAGCCTATATGATTTTATCAAAGGGGAAAAGGAATTTTCCTTCAAGCAATGGTTTTCTGGATTGACCAAGTTTGCCTTTCAAGAATTTATTATGAATGGGAAATTATTAGGATCTTTAATCCTGTTGACAATACTAAGTATGTTCTTGCAAACATTGCAAAACTCGTTTGAGCAAGGAACTATTAGTAAAGTTGCCTATGCGATTGTCTTTATGGTTCTAATGATTATTGCCTTAAACAGCTTTCATGTGGCGATTGACTACGCTATGGAAGCGATAAACACCATGATTTCATTTATTTTGGCATTAATCCCGTTACTTCTCGCATTGATTGCTTCATCTGGCGGGCTAATTTCAGCAGCATTCTTTCACCCAGTGATTCTATTTTTAATGAACATGAGCGGGGTGTTTATCCAGTATGTAGTTTTGCCAATGCTTTTCTTATCTGCACTTCTAAGTATCGTTAGTACCTTAACAGAGCATTACAAGGTTACCCAATTAGCTAATTTATTGCGAAATTGGAGTATTGGTTTACTTGGGTTGTTTTTAACGGTTTTTTTAGGAGTTATTTCAGTCCAGGGTGCCTCGACGGCAGTCACAGATGGAGTGACCATTCGAACAGCAAAGTTTATTACTGGAAATTTTATTCCGGTCATTGGACGGATGTTTACAGATGCCACCGACACGGTGATTAGTGCATCGGTTTTGCTTAAAAATACTGTCGGAATTGCTGGAGTTGCGATCCTTATTCTAATCTCTGCTTTTCCGGCAATTAAAATATTAATGATTGCCTTTATCTATAAGTTTGCAGCAGCAATTTTACAGCCGCTGGGTGGTGGTCCTGTCATTTCTTGTTTGGATATTATTAGTAAAAGTGTGATTTATGTGTTTGCCGCCTTAGCAATTGTCTCCTTAATGTTCTTTTTAAGTATTACTGTCATAATTGCAGCAGGTAACTTAACGATGATGATGAGGTAGGTGAAATAGATGCAATTTTTAATAGAATGGGTCACCAATATTATTATCTTTATCTTAATAGCAACAGTCATTGATATGCTTCTTCCGAACTCTAGTTTACAAAAATACACGAAAATGGTGACTGGACTATTACTAATCGCCATCATTCTTACACCTGTATTGAAGTTGATTTCGAAAGACTTTGAAACGACATTGCAATCAATTCCTATTTTTTCGAGTGCAAACGAAAAAAATATGGAAAATTTAATAGAAATGAAGAAAAAAGAAATACAAGCCTCCAATCGTGCATATATTTTAGAAACAATGGCTGTCCAACTAAAAGAGGGCACGAAAGAGGAGTTGATGAATCAATACGGCTTAGAGGTTGCAAATATTGAGATTCAGTTTGATGAGACAAACAACGAGTCTTTCCCTGATAACCTTCAAAAGGTCATCGTTCACATGAAACAGAGTGTAGAGGAAACGAATGTTGTTGAAGTCATCCAGCCTGTAGAAATCAACACGTATCAACCCCGTCAGGAAACAAAGCAATTACCAGCCGAAACGAAAGAAATCGCCTCGCTTCTAGCTGATAAATGGAATGTAACAGAAGACGCAATTGAAGTTTTGATTGAAGGGGAGGTGACAAGAAGCAATGGATCATAAAGGACCTTTTAACTGGATTAAGGAATGGCTATCCAAAAAAGAAAGTCATAACAAAAAGAATACAAAGTACCAATACTTACTGATCGTCGGGCTTTTCGGAGCAATGATCATGCTCATCAGTAATATGTTTCTATCAAATTACCCTAAACCAAATGACTCGATAACAACATTTCAAAGTCAAACTGTTCAAGGCGAAGATATAGAAACATTCGGTTCAAAATCAAATGGCGGTGGAAATTCATCCATTGTGGATTATGAAAATGCTTATGAGGCTGAATTAAAAGAAGCGCTAGAGCAGATGCTTGGCGTAAATAAGGTGGCAGTTGTAGTCAATGTTGACGCAACTGATCGAAAGATATTAGAAAAAAATAAAAACACCACACAGCAAACAACTGATGAAACTGATCGAGAAGGTGGAAAAAGAAAGGTTGAAGAAACCTCCATAAATGAGGAGTTGGTCATCGTTCGTGGTGGCGATAAGGAAGGACCAATCCTCATCGAAACGAAAAAACCGGCCATCCGTGGAGTTCTAGTTGTAGCTGAGGGTGCCGAAAATATTCAAGTAAAAAAATGGATTATTGAAGCAGTTACGAGAGTACTGGATGTACCAAGTCATCGAGTAGCTGTTATGCCAAAAAAATCTAAGGGGGATTCCTAAATGTTATTGAAAAAACAAACAGTCTGGTTATTAACAATGCTTAGCCTAGTGGTCGTATTATCGGTCTATTACATTACTTCTCCTGAGCAAAAGATGACGGAAATGACAACAGTTGAAGAAAATCAACAAGGTACTAAAAATGAGGACCTAAATAAGGCTGGAGAGGTAACATCTTCTACTACGACTGATGAAGCATTTGAAGTTATTCGCATGAATTTAGAAGATAAACGCAGTCAACGAAAAGAAGATTTAGAGAAAATAATGGCTTCTACTGATTTACCGGCAGAGCAACGTAATAAAGCCGTAGCCGAATACAATCAACTTGATGCGATTTCTAACAATGAGGAATTGTTAGAAACAATGATTACTGCGGCTTTAGGATATGAAGATGCTTTAGTTCGCTTTACCGATGATGATAAAGTTTTGATAACTGTAAAAGCCGAAGAAAAATCTGCTAAAGCTGCTAATGATATTATGAAACTAGTTCGAGATGAAGTAGGTTCACTACAGTATGTGACAGTTGATTTTAAAATTGTTCAATAAATGGATTAGGAAAGTCAGAGATGAC
Organism: Pseudoneobacillus rhizolycopersici; assembly: GCF_054786815.1. NCBI lineage: Bacteria > Bacillati > Bacillota > Bacilli > Caryophanales > Bacillaceae > Pseudoneobacillus > Pseudoneobacillus rhizolycopersici. The sequence goes on from NZ_JBTOOE010000002.1 coordinate 190,194, forward strand.
TTTCCTTTTTTTGTTTCAGTAAGGCTAATTATGTGTATACATAAAATATCGAGTTCTTTATTGAACTTTGATAAGAAATTATCGTATAGTATTAGTAGCTAGTCATAAAATTTTACGATGAAAACAAATATGCATTTTGATTAACAGTAGATAAGGAGTGTTTTTCGTGTTAAAAGTTCAAGAAATTCGTGAGCTCATTAAATTAGTCGATCAATCAAGTATTGATGAATTTGTTTATGAAACTGAAGGTTCTAAAATAAAAATGAAGAAAAAGGGTACTGAGGTCGTAACAGTTAAAGAGACCCAGGCAGTAGTGGCACAGCCAGTTCCAGTCCAAAGGGTTGTTGAACCTGTTGCTAGTGAAACAGTTCAAGCTGCTTCGATTCAACCTGAAAAGGTAACTGTAAATGAAGATACAGCTAACCTACATAAAATTACTTCGCCAATGGTAGGAACGTTCTATCAAAAACCATCCCCGGATGCGGACAATTATGTGAAAGTTGGTTCTAAAGTTTCAAAGGATTCTGTCGTTTGTATAGTAGAGGCAATGAAACTGTTTAATGAAATAGAAGCTGAAGTAAATGGTGAAATTGTTGAAATACTTGTGAAAGACGGACAATTAGTTGAATACGGCCAACCACTTTTCTTAGTAAAGCCTGAATAAGGAGAAATCTGCGTATGATTAAAAAATTATTAATTGCTAATCGAGGAGAAATAGCTGTACGGGTCATTAGAGCATGTCGTGAATTAGGGATTGATTCGGTAGCCGTATTCTCTGAAGCCGACCGTGAATCATTGCATGTTCAATTAGCCGATGAAGCTTATTGTATTGGACCGACCTCTTCCAAAGATAGTTATTTAAACTTTACAAATATTATTAGTGTAGCAAAATTAACCGGTTGTGATGCCATTCACCCTGGTTATGGATTTCTAGCAGAAAATGCTGACTTTGCTGAGCTTTGTCGTGAAGTGAATATTACTTTTGTAGGTCCTAGCCCAGAAGCGATTACGAAAATGGGAACAAAGGATATTGCAAGAGAGACGATGGCAGAAGCTGGTGTGCCCATCGTTCCAGGTTCGAAAGGAATTATCAAAAATATCGAAGAAGCGATTGAACTATCTAATAAAATTGGATACCCTGTCATTATTAAGGCAACAGCCGGCGGTGGTGGTAAAGGGATCCGGGTTGCCAAAAATGAGCAAGAATTAATCAAAGGCATAAATATTACTCAACAAGAAGCGGCTACCGCATTTGGAAACCCTGGAGTGTATATTGAGAAATACATCGAGGACTTCCGCCATGTTGAAATTCAAGTGATGGCAGATTCCTTTGGTAATACCATTCACTTAGGTGAACGTGATTGCTCCATCCAGCGTCGTTTACAAAAGCTGTTGGAGGAAACTCCATCTCCTGCACTTGACGGGGAGACGCGTGAAGAAATGGGTAACGCAGCTGTTAAGGCTGCAAAAGCGGTTGAATATACAGGTGCAGGAACGGTAGAATTTATTTATGATTATCGTAATCGCAAATTCTACTTTATGGAAATGAATACCCGTATTCAGGTAGAACATCCTGTCACTGAAATGGTAACAGGTGTTGACCTGATAAAAGAACAAATCCGTGTTGCATCTGGTGAAAAGCTATCATTGACCCAAGATGAAGTAACATTCAATGGTTGGGCTATTGAATGTCGAATTAATGCTGAAAACCCTGAAAAGAATTTTATGCCATCACCAGGAAAGATACAGATGTATTTACCACCGGGTGGATTAGGGGTAAGAATTGATTCGGCTGCTTATCCAGGCTATTCGATTCCACCATATTATGATTCAATGATTGCAAAGGTCATTACTTATGGAAGTACTCGGGATGAAGCAATTGCAAGGATGAAACGTGCCTTAAGTGAGTTTATCGTCGAAGGAATTCATACGACCATTCCGTTCCATCTTAAGTTATTGGAGCATGATAAATTTGTTGAAGGTCAGTTTAATACAAAGTTTCTTGAATTATATGATGTCATGAAATCATAAAATTTAAAGGAGAGAACGAACATGAGTGAGAATCATATTTTAGAAATGGATCAAGAGAATGCAGGTCTTGGTAAGGTGGAAATCGCTCCTGAAGTTATTGAGGTAATTGCCGGAATTGCAGCATCTGAAGTAGAAGGAGTTGCCTCAATGCGTGGTAACTTTGCCTCTGGGGTTGTCGAAAGACTAGGGAAGAAAAATCATGGGAAAGGTGTTAAGGTAGAACTTTCCGATGAAGGAATTAAAATAGACGTCTATTGTTCAATGAAATTTGGAATTTCAATCCCTACTGTTGCTGGGAAAGTACAGGATAATATTCGCCAAGCTTTATTCAATATGACAGCTTTAGAAGTAGAAGAAGTAAATATTCACGTTGTTGGTGTTCAATTTGAAAACCAAAAGCCTGAGGTTGAAGTAGAACAAGAAATGTAAAAATGAGGTACCAAAGACAAATGTCTTTGGTCCTTTATTTTTAATGGGAAGTTTGTCATAATATATTAGAAAGAATGTGACAAAAATTATAGAAAAAATCTGCTATAGCTAGTAAGGTAAAGGAGTTATCACCTAATGAAACGTAGAACCGCAAGAGAAAAGGCATTACAGGCTTTATTTCAAATAGATATCAGTGATATTAATCCAAAGGATGCCATTGAACATGCCTTGGATGATTCACCGTCTGACCCTTATTTAGAAAAGTTAGTTTATGGTGTTTTAGAGCATCAAAACGAAATTGATGAAGCGATCAAAGGTCAACTTGAAAAATGGTCGCTCGAAAGATTAGCAAATGTCGATAGAAGTATATTAAGGATTGCCATCTTCGAGTTGAAATATTGTTCTACTGATGTACCAGTCAATGTCATACTCGATGAAGCGATAGAAATTTCAAAGGTATATGGAGACGAACAATCTAGTCGATTTATTAATGGGGTCCTCGCAAATATCAAACAACAATTAGCGTAATTCACCCTTTTTAGATTGGTTCCTCTCTATGGCAAAAACGGGAGAAGACTAGAGGAGGAAAAAGGATGACTGCAACAATTATTGATGGAAAACAGATTGCGAAAAAGAAGCATGAAGAAATTGCCCGAGAAGTGGAAAAGCTTAAAAGGGAAAACATTATTCCAGGATTAGTTGTTATTTTAATTGGCGATAATCCTGCCTCAAGAACCTACGTTAAAAGCAAAGAGAAAACCTGCAAGGATTTAGGTATGAACTCAATTCTTATTGAATTGCCAGAGACGGTAAGTGAAGCTGAGCTATTAATGAAAATTGAAGAATTAAACCAAGACTCCTCTATTCACGGAATTTTAATTCAATTACCTTTACCAAAACATATTAATGAAAAAAAGGTCATTGAAACGATTGTTCCAGAAAAAGACGTCGACGGTTTCCATCCCATTAATATTGGTAGAATGATGACTGGTCAAGATTCTTTTCTACCATGTACACCTTATGGAATTATGGTGATGCTCGAGGAAATGAATATCCCCATAGAGGGGAAACATGTAGTCGTAGTTGGAAGAAGTAATATCGTTGGAAAACCTTCAGGGCAGCTTTTCTTAAATGAAAATGCTACAGTTACATATTGTCACTCTAAGACAAAGGATTTAAAGGCTATCACAAAACAGGCTGATATATTAGTTGCTGCTGTTGGTAAGGTTGACTTTATTACCGCCGATCACATTCAAGAAGGTGCGATTGTGATTGATGTTGGTATCAATCGCAATCAAGAGGGGAAACTTTGTGGTGATGTAGCCTATAATGAGGTAAAAGAAAAGGCTGGATATATTACACCCGTTCCTGGTGGGGTCGGCCCGATGACGATTACCATGCTAATGTATAATACATTAAAATCGGCAAAAAACGTAAAACGCAGTCTCCAAAATTCACTCTAGATCTGAATGTATGTCAATGCCAATGACTAAAATGGATAATGGTCATTGGCTTGAATGTTTTTTAAGGTATGGCTATTTTCGCATAGATTTTTGCTTTCCGTATTCGTTTTTTATCCCGTATAACGTACTGTTTCGGGGCATCTTTTCGTAAGAACTTATGCGAAAATCGCCTATAGACCAAGCAAGTGACCTTTATTGTGCTCCGTAAGCTACTAGGTTTACGAAAAGAGCCTAAGGAGTTAAATAGATGAATAGTGACCGATATTTAACCGTTAATGCTTTAACTAAATACATAAAAAGAAAATTTGATGCAGACCCTCATTTACAAGATGTTTATGTCAAAGGGGAAATATCCAATTATAAACAGCATTCCAGTGGTCATATGTACTTTACATTGAAGGATGATAAAGCAAGGATATTAGCTGTGATGTTTGCTAGTAATAATCGTAGCATGAAGTTTTCTCCGGAAAATGGCATGAAGGTGCTTTTACGAGGTGAAATTTCTCTTTATGAACCGAGTGGGCAATACCAAATTTATATAAAGGAAATGCAGCCTGATGGTATTGGAGATCTGTTTCTTGCTTATGAACAATTAAAAAGGCGTCTGGAGGATGAAGGACTTTTTTTGGCGAAACACAAAAAAAAATTGCCGCTTTATCCCCAAAAAATTGGGATTATTACTTCACCTACCGGTGCTGCGATTCGCGATATTCTAACAACCATTAAACGTCGATATCCCATTGCTAAAGTTTTAATATTACCCGCTTTAGTCCAAGGTACCCAAGCAGCCCCTTCCATAGTAAAAGCTATCGAAAAAGCTAACCTGTTGTCAGACATGGACGTCTTAATAGTCGGCCGTGGAGGAGGATCGATTGAGGAATTATGGCCTTTTAATGAGGAAATGGTTGCGAGGGCGATTTTTCACTCGATGATTCCAATCATATCGGCTGTAGGTCATGAGACAGATTTTACGATAGCTGATTTTGTAGCAGATTTAAGAGCACCTACACCAACAGGAGCGGCGGAGTTAGCAGTCCCACATTTAGATGAATTACATGAAAGAGTATTGCAAAGACAGGCTCGCCTAATCAGAGCAATGCGTGAAAAATTAAGCACGCGTAAGGCAAAATTAGAAATAATAGAAAAATCATACGCTTTTCGATATCCTAAAAGGTTATACGAACAGAAACTTGAACACATTGATCGTTTATCAGAAAGACTGTCAAGAGGCGTTGTTTTTACTAATAAACAAAAACAAGAAAGCTTGTCGGCTGTAACAAAGCGATTAAACCGTGTGTCGCCTTATCAACTATTATTGAATGAGCAAGAAAGTTTAGTTCGTATCCAGAAACGGCTTAATCGGGCAACCATAAATATCCTTCAACAAAAACAAAGTGAATTTCGTAATAGATTATCTACTTTAGATGCACTTAGTCCATTAAAGATAATGGATCGTGGATATAGCCTTGTGTATTCGAAGGAAAAAACACTCATCAAAAATATTGACCAAATTGAATCAAATGATTTCCTGAAAATTCAACTCAGTAATGGAAAAATCGATTGCCAAGTAATCAATATAGAAAGAAGTGAACCACGTGACTGAAAACAGCACTTTAACATTTGAAGAAGCGATCCAAAAACTTGAGGTCATTGTCGAGCAATTGGAGGAGGGGGACGTTCCTCTTGAAGAGGCTATCGAGATCTACAAACAAGGAATGAATTTATCCAAACTGTGTCAGGATAAATTAAAATATATAGAAGAACAATTAGCAGAAATGTTAACGGAGGATGGACGGATGGTTCCTTTTTCAGTCCGTGAGGAGGAATAATTTTTGGAGAACCCTTTATTACCGCAATTTTCTCTCAAATATCGTACTCGATTAGAAGAAGAAATGCGAAAACAAATTAGCCTTTTACAGGCGCCAGTTATTATTAAAGAAGCGATGCTATATTCATTGGAAGCGGGTGGGAAACGGATTAGACCGTTATTAACCTTTGCTACAGTCGATGCTTTTGGAAAAGATGCCTTAATAGGTCTTCCAGTTGCTATGGCAGTAGAAATGATCCATACCTATTCTCTCATTCATGATGATCTTCCAAGCATGGATAATGATGATTTGCGCAGAGGTAAACCAACAAATCATAAGGTGTTTGGTGAGGCGATGGCAATATTAGCTGGAGATGCCTTGTTAACCTATAGTTTTCAATTAATAACCGCTGCTAATGAAGTGACAGCAGATAAAAAAATTGAAATAATCCGTGAACTTGCCAGAGCTGCTGGAGCAGACGGAATGGTTGGGGGGCAAGTAGCTGATATCGAAGCGGAAGGCAAAAAATTAGACTTATCTGAGTTAGAATATATTCATATTCACAAGACGGGAAAACTCCTTGAATTTAGTGTTCTTGCTGGAGCGATACTTTCAGATGCTAATGAAAAAACCAAAGCAGTTTTAGTGAAATTTGCCCAACATTTAGGTTTAGCCTTTCAGATTCAAGATGATATTCTTGATTTGGAAGGTGATCAAGAACTAATTGGTAAACCGGTTGGTAGCGATCAATCCAATCATAAAAGCACCTATCCTGCTCTTTTAAGTATGGAAGGAGCTAAAAAGGCTTTAGGATATCATATAAATGAAGCCAAACGAAACTTGGCAAATAGCGGCTTAGACACGAGAATTCTTGAAGAAATCACTGATTTAATTGCCTCAAGAAATCATTAATATTTTTTTTCAATAATTTCTCTATTTGAGGGAAAAAAATTAGTATGTTATAATTGGACTTATTACTTTGAAAGTAAATGTCACTTTTGGCCGTTATCACAATAGTGTTAGCGGCTATTTTTTCAATAAAAGTTACGTCTCATTAGGTCTAAACCGTATTATAATAATAAGTAATGATCGAGGAAATGAATAAGTGATGAAAGTGAGTGGTCCATACATGGATCTTTTAAAAATAAAAGACCCTTCTTTCTTAAAAGGAATGACAATTCCGGAATTAGAACAATTAAGTAGCGAAATCCGCCAATTTTTGATTGAGAAACTTTCTGTTACAGGAGGACATATCGGTCCTAATCTTGGGGTAGTCGAGCTAACCATTGCATTACATACTTGTTTTGAAAGCCCAAAGGATAAGCTCATTTGGGATGTCGGACATCAGTCTTATGTGCATAAAATCCTAACCGGAAGAGCATGTCAGTTTGATACGCTCCGGCAATTTAAAGGATTATGTGGCTTTCCGAAAATGATTGAAAGTAAACATGATGTTTGGGAGACAGGACATAGCTCAACCTCATTATCGGCGGCGATGGGAATGGCGATTGCCCGTGATTTAAAGAAAGAATCTTCTTACATTGTTCCCATTATCGGTGATGGCGCATTAACAGGGGGAATGGCGTTAGAAGCATTAAATCATATTGGTCACGAAAAGAAAAATATGATTGTTATTTTAAACGACAATGAGATGTCAATTGCTCCTAATGTAGGAGCCCTTCACTCTGTTTTAGGCAGACTTCGAACAGCTGGTAAATATAACTGGGTAAAAGATGAATTAGAATACATTTTAAAGAAAATCCCTGCTGTTGGTGGTAAATTAGCTTCCACGGCAGAAAGGGTTAAGGATAGTCTGAAATACCTTTTTGTATCGGGAATGTTTTTTGAGGAATTAGGATTTACCTATCTAGGTCCGGTTGATGGCCATAATTTTGAAGAACTTTTCGAGAATTTTAAGTATGCCAAAAAAACCGAAGGACCTGTTCTCCTTCATGTCATTACGAAAAAAGGTAAAGGGTACCATCCTGCGGAAAATGATAAGAAGGGTACATGGCATGGTACCGGGCCATATAAGATGGAAACAGGCGACTTTGTAAAACCAGTAGGAGCCACACCACCAGCCTGGAGCAGTTTAGTGAGTGAAACGGTCCGTAAATTAGCACGAAAAGATGATCGAATTGTTGCGATTACGCCTGCAATGCCGGTTGGGTCAAAACTAGAAGGTTTTGCAAGTGAATTTCCTGAACGAATGTATGATGTCGGAATTGCCGAACAGCATGCAGCAACTGTAGCAGCAGGATTGGCTACACAAGGAATGAAACCATTTTTGGCTATTTATTCCACCTTCCTACAGCGAGCTTATGATCAGGTTGTTCATGATATATGTCGTCAAAATTTAAACGTTTTTATTGGTATTGACCGCGCTGGTTTAGTTGGGGCTGATGGAGAAACCCATCAAGGTGTTTTTGATATTGCCTTTTTAAGACATATACCAAATATTGTACTTATGATGCCTAAAGATGAAAACGAAGGGCAGCATATGGTTTACACAGCAATTGAATATGATAAAGGTCCGATTGCGATGCGTTTCCCAAGAGGGAACGGTGTAGGGGTGCCATTGGATGGAATGATGAAGCAGATTCCATTAGGTACTTGGGAGGTATTAAGAGAAGGGGAAGATGCAGCGATTCTAACCTTTGGAACAACGATTCCGATGGCATTTGAAGCAGCAGCCATTTTAGAAAAGGAAGGAATCAGTGTTAAAATTGTCAATGCCCGTTTTATTAAACCACTTGATGAAAAAATGCTAATCGAAATATTCGATAACGAGATACCAGTTTTAACAATTGAAGAAGCAGTTCTCCAAGGTGGATTTGGTAGTTCTGTTTTAGAATTTGCATTAGACCATGGTTTTAAAGGTGCAAATATTGATCGAATGGGAATTCCCGACCAATTCATTGAACATGGAAATGTTGATAAACTCTTAAATGAAATTGGATTAACACCGGAAATGGCTGTTGAAAAAATTAAAAATCTTGCGAAGTTAAAAGTTAAAAGGATTTAATTATGAAAATAAAAAAAGAACGACTGGATGTTCTATTAGTTGAAAGAGGTCTCGCCGAAACCCGAGAGAAAGCGAAGCGAGCTGTCATGGCTGGTCTTGTCTATTCCAATGAACAACGGTTAGATAAACCAGGTGAAAAAATTGATGCTTTAATGCCCTTGACCATTAAGGGAAATGCATTACCCTATGTTAGCCGTGGTGGTTTAAAGCTGGAGAAAGCATTAAAAGAATTCGATATTGACATTCATGGAAAGAAAATGATTGATATTGGTGCGAGTACAGGTGGTTTCACAGATTGTGCTTTGCAAAATGGGGTATTAATGTCTTATGCCCTTGATGTTGGCTATAATCAGCTTGCTTGGAAATTACGCCAGGATGAACGAGTTATCGTTATGGAGCGAACAAATTTTCGTTATGTTACCCCAGCTGATTTAACGGACGGCTTACCTGAATTTGCGTCGATAGACGTTTCGTTTATTTCCTTAACGTTAATTTTACCTGTTTTAAAAACCTTACTAGTGGTTAACAGTAATGTTGTCGCATTAATTAAACCTCAGTTTGAAGCGGGAAGAGACCAAGTTGGAAAAAAGGGAATAGTCCGCGATCCTGATGTTCATCAATCGGTGATTGAAAAAATCATTCAACATACACTAACACAAGGTTACCACGTTTTGAATCTATCCTTTTCACCAATAACTGGCGGAGACGGAAACATCGAATTCCTTATTCATTTAAAGTGGCCAGGTCTTGAAGGGCAAGGGGAGAATTATCTAAAGACAAGCCCCGCCGAAGTTGTAAAAGCAGCCCATTTAGAATTAAAAACAAAAAAAGAAGAGGAGTAAGGGAGAAAGTGACCCCTTACTTCTCTTTTTTCATAATATTAGGTTGTACAACAATGACAAAATCGGCTAACATATGAGTAGATAAGACAAATTACTACATAAGGAGTATGTAGGTCGAGGTGACTTAAATGAATAAAGGACAACGACATATAAAAATTCGCGACATAATTACGAACAATGATATTGAAACACAGGATGAGTTAGTAGATGCTTTAAAAGAAGCTGGAGTAAATGTTACTCAAGCAACGGTATCTCGTGATATTAAGGAGCTTCATCTAGTAAAAGTTCCACTTTTAGACGGCAGATATAAGTATAGTCTTCCAGCTGACCAACGCTTCAATCCTTTGCAAAAGCTTAAGCGGTCTCTAATGGATTCATTCGTAAAAATTGACATGGCAGGTCATTTACTTGTCATGAAAACACTTCCCGGAAATGCAATGGCGATAGGTGCTTTGATTGATCACTTAGATTGGGAGGATATCTTAGGGACGATATGCGGGGATGATACTTGTCTCATTATTTGTCGAACACCAGAGGATACCGAAAAAATCACAAACCGATTCCTGGAGATGCTCTAAAGGGGGAAAAGGATTTGTTAACTGAATTATCAATAAAAAACTTTGCTATTATTGAAAAACAATCAATTTCATTTGACAAAGGACTTACCGTTTTAACAGGAGAAACAGGTGCGGGAAAGTCGATATTAATTGACGCCATTCATTTATTAGTTGGTGGGCGGGGTTCACACGAATTCGTAAGGCATGGAGAAGAAAAGGCAGAAATTGAAGGGCTTTTTCAAATCGAGGAACAAGAACATCCCATTATTAAAAAAGCGGCAGAATTCGGCATAGAGATTGAAGAAGGAATGGTCGTTTTTAGAAGAGAAATCTCAAAAACGGGCAAAAGTGTTTGTCGAATCAATGGCAAACTAGTGACGATTACCACGTTGCGTGAAATTGGATCTACAATAGTTGATATCCACGGACAACATGAACATCAGGAATTAATGAATGAGTCGACTCATCTTCCATTATTAGATCAATTTGGTGGCGAGGCGATAGGTAACGCGCTAAAAGATTATCAATCCATCTATAGCCAATACGAACTTACAGCTAAAAAATTAAAAAGTCTTAGTGAAAATGAACAACAAATGGCTCACAGACTAGATTTAATTCAGTTTCAATTAGATGAAATTCAAAAGGCTAAATTGAAAGCAAATGAAGATGAAGAACTTTTTGAAGAAAAGAAGCGCCTCCATAATTTTGAACGACTGTTTAGTTTAATTCAATCATCTTATTTAAATCTTAACGGTGATCATAAAGGGTTAGATTCTGTTGGCTCCGTAATGGGATACCTTGAGGATGCTGCAAATTTAGATTCTCGTTATAAAGAAATGTTTGACTCCATTTCCAATATTTTTTATTCCTTGGAGGATATGAATCGAACATTACGTAGTGAATTAGATAATCTTGAGTTTGATCCTAATCGTCTTCATGTTATAGAGGAAAGATGGAATGAAATTAATGGGTTAAAACGAAAGTATGGCAAAACAATTGATGCCATCTTAGCCTACGCTGCCTCAATTGAAGAGGAAATTGAAACATTGCAAAATAAAGAAACACACATTGGCCAATTAGAAAAAGAACTAACGAAATTACGACAGGAATTAGACATAAAGGCTAGCATTTTAAGTTCACTAAGAAAAAAGTGGGCTGACCAACTTACTTCACTAATACATAAAGAATTAAAGGAACTATATATGGAAAAAGCGGTCTTTGAGATCCGCCTCGAGTATAATACAGATCATTTTACTAGCTATGGGGCCGATAGAGCAGAATTTTATATTTCGACCAACCCAGGTGAACCATTAAAGCCTTTAGTTAAAATTGCATCAGGTGGAGAACTTTCAAGAATCATGTTAGCTTTAAAAAGTATTTTCTCAAAACATCAAGGGGTAACCTCTATTATCTTTGATGAAGTGGATACAGGAGTTAGTGGCCGGGTGGCTCAAGCAATTGCTGAAAAAATTTATCAAGTGGCAGTAAATTCTCAAGTCTTATGTATTTCTCATCTTCCACAGGTTGCAGCCATGGCTGATACACATTTGTTTATTTCTAAAGAAATGTTAAATGGACGTACCAAAACTACGGTAAAGCCTCTAGCATTGAAGGAAAAAGTTAGTGAAATTTCGCGAATGATTTCAGGAAAAGAAATAACGGAGCTGACTAAACAACATGCAGAAGAATTATTAATTATGGCTGGAAACATGAAAATGCCAAAAGAAACCGTCCGATAGGATGGTTTTTTTCATATTTGGGCGTTTTCTCTTTTCTTTTATGCTTTTCTTTATCTTCCAGTTATAAATGCACTGTTTCAAGGCAAAATTATAACTGTAGCCAAATAGACGTTTGTGGACTAGAAGCGAGGAGAGTGAAAAAAATTGTTTATTGAAAGTTTAAGAAAAATTATAGGTGGAATTCTCCTTGTTTCATTAATTTCAATCGGTTTTTCCTCGTCCTTCAGGGAATATATAGATATTCCGAAGAGTATTACTGTCTTTGAAGGACAGCAATATCAATTCGAAAAGAGTGTCCCTGTTTCAGTTTCCTTAAACGATAACAATTCAAGTGTTTCCCTGAAAGCTGAAAACAATACAGTTAAAATCAGTGGGAAAGAACAAGGGAACAATGAGATGCTACTTGAATTAGCCGGTTTTCCAATTAAAAAAGTGGATGTAAATGTTTTAAAGGATTTTAAAGTGTATCCTGGTGGGCAGTCAATCGGTGTTAAATTAAATTCCGTAGGTGTACTTGTAGTAGGTCATCATCTTGTTAACACGGATGACGGGAAGAAATCTCCAGGTGAAATCGCGGGAATTAAGGTCGGAGATATCATAACCAAAATCAATGGTCAAAAAATTGAAAAGATGTCCGATGTGGCTCCGTTTGTGAAAGATTCAGGTGAAAATGGTAAACCTCTTGAGGTTGTGATAAGTAGGGAAAATGGTGAATTTACCACAAGCCTACTACCGCTAAAAGATGAAAATGAAGAAACCTACAAATTAGGTCTATATATTCGAGATTCGGCAGCAGGAATCGGCACGATGACTTTTTATGAACCAAAATCAATGAAGTATGGTGCTTTAGGGCATGTAATTTCTGATATGGATACGAAGAAACCCATTGTTGTGGAAGACGGCCAAATTGTTCGTTCAACGGTAACATCCATTGAAAAAGGTAGTAATGGTGACCCGGGAGAAAAACTAGCTCGTTTCTCAGCGGACCGAGAAATTATTGGCAACATTAAACGAAATAGTCCTTTTGGAATATTTGGTGAACTGCACAAAGACATTACCAATGGGGTATTAGATAAACAACTACCGATTGCCTTATCTCACCAAGTGAAAGAAGGTCCAGCACAAATTTTAACGGTTGTTGATAATGACAAGGTAGAATTTTTTGATATTGAAATTGTCAGCACGATCCCGCAAAAATTTCCAGCTACAAAGGGAATGGTTTTGAAAGTGACTGACAAAAGCCTCCTTCAAAAAACGGGCGGTATCGTTCAAGGAATGAGTGGAAGTCCAATCATTCAAAATGGGAAATTAATCGGTGCCGTTACACATGTTTTTGTTAATGATCCAACTTCGGGTTATGGCGTTCATATTGAATGGATGTTAAACGAGGCTGGGATTGATATATATGAAAAACCACGACAAAAAGCGAGTTAATATAAAAATGGTTAAAAATAGGCGGAAAGTCCGCCTATTTTTTATGGATAAAAAATGCTATGATTAAGAAATATAAAGAATATTCGACAAAACTTCTTTGAATAAATTGTCAACTAGCGAAATTAGTCGAAATTACAAGAAAAACGGAGTAAAAGAAAGATTTTCGGTATTTTTTAAGAAAAATTTAAAAAAGAAAAGGAATTTTAGTTGCATTGTCGAATTAGTCATTTAGAATAAGATTATCAGTAAATGTAATTGGCATTGAAAATAGGGGAGGAAATGGTTTGTGAGGAAAATTAAAGTTTGTATTGTTGATGATAATAGAGAGCTTGTAGGCTTATTAGAAGAATATCTTTCATCACAAGATGATTTAGAAGTGGTCGGTGTGGCCCATAACGGACAAGAGTGTTTAACGATGCTTGATCAGGTAAATCCTGATGTGCTTGTTTTAGATATTATCATGCCTCATCTTGATGGATTAGCTGTACTTGAAAGATTACGCGACATAAAGAAACTTTCATTACCAAATGTCATTATGCTAACTGCCTTTGGCCAAGAGGATGTCACAAAGAAAGCAGTAGACCTAGGAGCCTCTTACTTTATTCTTAAACCATTTGATATGGAAAATCTAGCTAACCATATTCGCCAAGTAAGTGGCCAATCCAATCAGATATTAAGAAAGCCGGTTGCAACGGGGATTCGTCAACCGATGGAAGCGCCAAAAACAAAAAATCTTGATGCCAGTATTACCAGCATTATTCATGAAATTGGTGTTCCGGCTCATATTAAAGGCTACTTGTATCTCCGTGAAGCAATATCAATGGTTTACAATGATATTGAGCTACTCGGTTCAATCACAAAGGTACTTTATCCTGATATCGCAAAAAAATATAATACAACCGCAAGTCGTGTAGAACGTGCGATTCGCCATGCGATTGAGGTAGCATGGAGCCGAGGTAATATAGAATCGATATCAAGTCTATTTGGATATACGGTAAGTATGTCGAAAGCTAAGCCAACCAATTCGGAATTTATTGCCATGGTTGCTGATAAATTACGATTAGAGCATAAAGCGTCATGACATTAATATTTGCCCATCGTGGCTACTCTGCAGCTTTTCCGGAAAATACGATGAAAGCCTTTTATGAGGCGGAAAAAGCAGATGCAGATGGCTTGGAAATTGATGTTCAAATGACAAAGGATGGAGAAATCGTTGTCATTCATGACGAAAAGGTAGATCGTACCACGAATGGAACTGGATTTGTTAAAGACCTAACATTAAATGAAATCAGAAAACTTGATGCAAGCTATCAGCAAAAAAAATTCTTAAAAAAAGAACCTATTCCTACTTTTCAAGAATTATTGGAATGGTTAAAAACGAATACCTTGGTTTGTAATGTGGAATTAAAAAATGGGATTTTTCCTTATCAGGGGATGGAAGAAAAAGTCATTTCGTTAATTCGCCATTACCAGCTTGAGGATCGAATCGTTCTTTCCTCGTTTAATCATTATAGTATTGTGTACTGTTATCAATTAGCTCCAGAAATTGAAACCGCACCTTTATATTCAGAAGGTCTATTTATGCCATGGGTATATGCCCGATCGATAAGAGCTAAAGGAATTCATCCTAATTTGCTTGCTGCTCCCAATGAAATAATTTTAGGGGCAATGGAGAATGGTATTGCGGTAAGACCTTATACTGTTAATAAGGAAAAGGATATGAAACGCTTATTTGAGATTGGGTGTACTGCGTTTATTACAGATGATCCTGTAAAAGCCTTAGAAGTCAAAAAAAGAGACTTTAGCACGAGCTAAGGTCTCTTCTTTATTTGCTGAAAACGAGTTTGAACTTTATTTCTTTTCCGATCACGGTGAAGGATAAATCCTGCGACAAAACCAAGTCCTGCAATAAAAAAAACTAGGCCAATAACAAATTGCAGCCATAAATACGGAATTGGAGCGTGGAGAATACCGAAAAACATATCCCGCATAAATTTAATCCCAAGGGCTGCTAAAAATCCAGGAATAAGCAAAATGATTAAAGCAAATATTCTAATCATGAAAAATCATCCATTCCATTATATTCATATAAAAAATGATACCCCTTCAAAGATATTTGTCAAGAATTCTATTTAGGTATAAAATAAAAATGAAAAATATTTCATACTTTACCAAAATTTTTTGAAAGTTTTTTCTATAGGGGATTGGTATGATGCAAAACGTGATGATTGTCGGGGCTGGAAAAGGCGGTACTGCAATTTTAAAAATTTTAAAGGAAACGGCAGTATTGGATGTGAAAGTTGTTATTGATCATAATGCTACTGCCCCTGGTCTAAAATTTGCAAATGAAGAAGGGATTCTTACAGGAAATGATTGGCGTCCGTATTTGACCGAGGATATCGATATTATTATTGAGGTGACAGGAAAACAGCAAGTATTTGAAGAACTTCGTGATGCAAGAAGTAAAAATACCGTGCTAATCCCGGGTAGTGTTGCCTTTTTGATTGCAAAGTTGATGGAGGAAAAGGAGGATTTAATTGAAACCCTTAGAAATGAGACATATAAACATGATTTAATCTTTAATTCGACTGATGATGGTATGATTGTCATAAATGTTAAGGGTGAAATTATTTTCTTTAATAAAAGCGCCGAGAAAATTGTGGGATATCCGAAAGATGAAGTGATTGGCAAATACATAAAGGATGTAATTCCTAACACAGAATTAATTAGAGTATTAGAATCGCGGCGGGTTGAAAGTAATCAGGAACAAGTTTTGGTAAATGGTTTAAAAATTATTACGACCAGAATTCCAATGTTCGACGAGCATGGTCGATTATTTGGAGCATTTGCTGTTTTTAAGGATATTACCGAAGTAGTGAATTTGGCTGAAGAAGTAACCAATCTAAAAGAAATTCAAACGATGCTTCAGGCAATTATACAATCCAGTGATGATGCTATTTCAGTCGTTGACGATGAGGGCCGAGGCATCATGATAAATCGTGCCTATTCTCGGATTACGGGTTTAAAGGAAGAAGAGGTTATTGGAAAACCAGCCACTGCTGATATTTCCGAAGGTGACAGCATGCATATGAAGGTTCTTCAAACACGGAGGCCAGTCCGTGGAGTCGCGATGAGAGTCGGTCCAAATAAAAAAGAAGTCGTAGTGAACGTTGCTCCGATTATTGTTGATGGGAAATTAAAGGGCAGTGTTGGGGTAATCCATGACATGTCAGAAATTCAATCGTTAAACCGTGAACTTAACCGTGCGAGACAAATTATTCGCACTTTGGAAGCGAAATATACATTTGAAGATATTATAGCTGTATCTGACGAAATGAAATTAGCGGTAGAACAGGCTAAATTAGGCGCAAAAACACCTGCCACTGTTTTATTGAGAGGAGAATCGGGTACAGGTAAAGAGCTTTTTGCTCATGCCATCCATAATGCAAGTGATCGGAAATTCAATAAATTCATTCGAGTTAATTGTGCGGCCATCTCAGAGTCCCTATTAGAAAGTGAGCTATTTGGATATGAAGAAGGAGCATTTTCCGGGGCTAAACGCGGTGGCAAAACTGGCCTTTTTGAAGAAGCGAATAATGGAAGTATTTTTTTAGATGAAATTGGTGAACTTCCCGCCGGAACACAAGCGAAGCTCTTGCGAGTATTACAAGAACAGGAAATTATTCGCGTTGGGGGAACGAAACCAGTGCCGATTAATGTCAGAGTAATAGCCGCAACGAATGTAAATTTAGAGAAGGGAATGGCAAATAAAACTTTTAGGGAAGACTTATACTATCGATTGAATCGAATGCCTATTCATATTCCACCTTTAAGAAAAAGACTTGAGGAAATACCTTTATTGTGCGATCGTTTATTGCACAAAATCAATCGTGATTATGGGCGAAATGTAGAAGGGGTTACCGACGTAGGTCTTCAGCAATTAATGGTTTACGAGTGGCCAGGGAATGTTAGGGAATTAGAAAATATATTAGGACGAGCAATTATTTTTATGAATTACAATGAAACATTAATTGATGTCCATCATTTACCAGAATTAAAAAGTGTTAAAAAAACAGAAAATAACACTTTGTATTCCATCGAAAACAGCAAAACGTTAATCGATATGGTAGAGGATTATGAATCTAAGCTAATTATCCATACGCTGACAAAGTTTAATGGAAATAAGACATTAACGGCCAAGTCCTTAGGATTATCATTGCGGAATTTGTATTACAAAATCGAAAAATATCAAATTGCAAATAATAGCATGCAATAATTTTCATAGTGTGAAAAATATTGCATGGATAATGTTTAAAATAAAGCGTTTTCATAACTTTTTTATTTTGGCACGGTTCTTGCAAGTTAATAAATAGTGTTTGTTGTAAAAGAAAGGGTTGAGCATTGCATTCATGAAATTAGACGAACTTATCCACAAGGCAACCCAACAAAAAAATAAAACAGTAGCAGTTGCAGCGGCTGAAGATGAAGAGGTGTTGGAAGCGGTAGCGGCAGCGGCTAAAAAAAAACTTGCTAATTTTATTTTATACGGTACTAAGGAGAAAATTAGTAGCCTAATCGCTCTAAATCATCCAGAATTAATTAACCATTCCGCTATTGAAATAAGGAACGCGCCCTCATCACTAATAGCTGCAGAAAATGCAGTAAAAGCGGTAAGTCAACTTAAGGCCGATGTTTTAATGAAAGGTAATATTCCAACTGCATTGATTTTGAAGGCGGTATTAAACAAAGAATATGGATTAAGGACAGGGAATGTCTTATCACATGTGGCTGTATTTGAAGTTGAAGGGTTTGAACAATTTATTATCCTAACAGATGCAGCAATGAATATTGCTCCTGATTTAGATCAAAAGGCACAAATAGTGAAAAATGCTGTTAGTATTGCCCTTAAAATAGGGGTAACAAATCCGAAAGTTGCACCTCTTGCCGCCGTTGAGGTAATCAATCCAGCCATGCAGGCTACCTTAGATGCTGCTGCTCTTATGTTAATGAACAAAAGAGGCCAAATAAAAGATTGTGTCATTGATGGTCCACTTGCATTAGATAATGCAATTTCTGCAATCGCTGCCGAGCATAAAGGAATTCAAAGTGAAGTGGCAGGACAAGCAGATATCCTGTTGGTTCCAACAATTGAAGTAGGTAATGCCCTTTACAAATCATTAGTTTATTTTGCAAGAGCAAAAGTTGGAGCCGTTATTGCCGGCGCCAAAGCACCAATTGTGTTAACCTCTAGAGCAGATACTGCTGAAAGTAAGCTATATTCACTAGCTTTAGCACTTTGCTCTACTTCAAAATAGATTTTTTAATATCCGGGGAGGAATAATAATGGAAATCTTCAAGTATTTAGAACAATATGATTATGAGCAAGTTGTATTTTGTCAGGATAAATCATCAGGACTTAAGGCTATTATTGCCATTCATGACACTACTTTAGGGCCTGCTCTTGGTGGTACTCGTATGTGGACGTATGAATCTGAAGCCGCAGCAATTGAAGATGCTCTTCGTCTTGCTAAAGGAATGACATATAAAAATGCTGCAGCTGGTTTAAATCTTGGCGGTGGAAAAACAGTTATTATCGGTGATCCACGTAAAGATAAGAACGAAGAAATGTTCCGCGCCTTTGGTCGTTATATTCAAGGTTTGAATGGTCGTTACATTACGGCAGAAGATGTGGGAACTACTGTAGCAGATATGGATCTTATTCATGAAGAAACTGATTATGTTACCGGAATTTCTCCTGCATTCGGATCATCAGGTAACCCATCCCCGGTTACGGCTTATGGAGTATATGTGGGGATGAAAGCGGCTGCTAAAGAAGCATTTGGATCCGATTCTCTTGAAGGTAAAGTAGTTGCAATACAAGGTGTAGGAAATGTCGCTTACACCCTATGTCGTTACCTACATGAAGAAGGGGCTCAGTTAATCGTAACCGATATTAATAAAGAAGCTGTTCAACGTGCTGTTGATGAATTTGGAGCTAAAGCGGTTGATCCAAATGAAATATATAGTGTAGACTGTGATATCTATGCCCCATGTGCATTAGGTGCTACCATCAATGATGACACGATTCCTCAATTAAAGGCAAAGGTAATTGCAGGGTCTGCAAATAATCAATTGAAGGATACTCGTCATGGGGACATTATTCACGAAATGGGAATTGTTTATGCTCCTGACTATGTTATCAATGCAGGTGGAGTAATAAATGTAGCTGATGAGTTATATGGATATAATCATGAGCGAGCAATGAAAAAAGTTGAGCAAATTTATAATTCGATTGAAAAGGTTATTGAAATTGCAAAACGAGATCGTATTCCAACTTATGTTGCTGCTGACCGTATGGCTGAAGAAAGAATCGCAAAAATGCGCAATTCACGAAGTCAATTCCTGCAAAATGGTCATCATATTTTAAGTCGTCGTAAGTAATTTGTCTTTAGAAAGAATGAAAGGGACTAGTCAACTAAGGATACTACTTTCTTGACTAGCCCCTAAACCTATTTTATGATGAAAATTTCTCGAAAAAGAATGATTGGTTCTTTTAAAAATGGAGGAATCTACGTTGTTAGAACAAGAATATCGAATACTCGTTATCAACCCGGGGTCGACATCTACGAAAATTGGGGTTTTCGATAATGAAATCTCTATACTAGAAAAAACAATTAGACATGATTCCGAAATCATCAATTCGTTCGATAATATTATTGATCAATACGAATTTCGTAAAAATACGATTCTTGAAACTCTAGATCAAGAAGGGATTAATGTTTCCAAATTAAACGCGGTTTGTGGCCGTGGAGGACTTCTTCGTCCAATCGAGGGTGGAACCTATGCGGTAAATGAGCTAATGCTTCAAGATTTGCGTTCTGGATATTCGGGCCAACATGCCTCTAATTTAGGTGGAATAATTGCATTTGAAATTGCAACAGGTTTAAATATTCCATCCTATATAGTTGACCCTGTTGTTGTTGATGAGTTAGATGAAATAGCCCGTATTTCTGGATTTTCTTTAATTGAGAGAAAAAGCATCTTTCATGCTTTAAACCAAAAGGC
Source organism: Pseudoneobacillus rhizolycopersici (assembly GCF_054786815.1). Classification (NCBI taxonomy): domain Bacteria; kingdom Bacillati; phylum Bacillota; class Bacilli; order Caryophanales; family Bacillaceae; genus Pseudoneobacillus; species Pseudoneobacillus rhizolycopersici. Next base: position 210,587 of record NZ_JBTOOE010000002.1, read on the forward strand.
AGTTGCAAGAAGAATTGCAAAGCAACTAGGAAAAAAGTATGAAGAGATGAATATAATTGTCACTCATATGGGTGGTGGAATTACAGTTGGAGCACATCGCCAAGGTCGAGTTGTTGATGTGAACAACGGGCTTCATGGGGATGGTCCTTTCAGTCCAGAACGTGCCGGAACGGTCCCAGTTGGTGATTTAGTTTCGTTATGTTATTCCGGTGATTTTTACCGTGAAGAAATCATGAAAAAATTAGTTGGTCAAGGCGGTTTAGTAGGTTATCTGGGTACCAATGATGCGGTTAAAGTAGAGCAAATGATTGCAAACGGGGATGAAAAAGCTAAACTTGTCTATTCGGCGATGGCTTATCAAGTGGCTAAAGAAATTGGCTCTGCAAGTGCGGTTTTACGCGGAAAAGTGGATGCCATTATTCTTACTGGTGGTTTAGCATACGGGAAAGAATTTGTTAAAGATATTAGCGAGAGAATTAATTGGATTGCCGATGTAATTGTTCATCCGGGGGAAAATGAACTTCAGGCATTAGCCGAAGGAGCACTTCGTGTCCTTAAGGGAGAAGAACAAGAAAAGGACTACCCAGGAAAAATAAAAAAAATGACTTCAGTATAAGGTGGAGATAAAGCGATGGCACGTGAATATGATTTAGTCATTCTAGGCGGCGGCACCGGCGGCTACGTTGCCGCTATTAAAGCTGCGCAACTTGGGTTAAAAACAGCAGTTGTAGAAAAAGGAAAGTTAGGCGGAACATGCTTACATAAAGGCTGTATTCCAAGTAAGGCATTACTTAGGAGTGCAGAAGTTTATGCGCAAACCAAACATAGTGAAAATTTTGGTGTTATTACAAGTGAAGTATCGGTCGATTTCATCAAGGTTCAAGAGCGTAAACAAAAAATCGTCGATCAGTTACATAAAGGTGTTCAAATGCTAATGAAAAAAGGAAAAATTGATGTTTTTGATGGTATTGGGAGAATCCTTGGTCCATCGATTTTTTCACCCATGCCAGGAACTATTTCGGTTGAAATGAATGATGGCAGTGAAAACGAAATGCTAATTCCAAAAAATGTAATTGTTGCTACCGGTTCACGTCCAAGAACTTTACCTGGTTTAGAAATTGACGGTAAAGATGTGTTAACTTCTGACGATGCTTTAGTTATGGAGCAGTTACCAAACTCGATGATTATTGTTGGTGGTGGAGTTATCGGTATTGAATGGGCTTCGATGCTATCGGATTTCGGTGTTGAAGTAACAGTTATAGAGTATGCAAATCGAATTATCCCTACTGAAGATGTGGAAATTTCTAAAGAAATGCAGCGCTTGATGAAGAAAAAAGGTGTAAAAATCGTGACGGGTGCAAAGGTTCTTTCAGAGACACTTGTGAAGGATAATGGCACCAGAATATCTGCGGAAATCAAAGGGGAAGTGAAAGAATTCCAGTCAGAGAAAATTTTAGTTTCTGTTGGGCGTCAAGCAAACGTAGAAGGAATCGGTATCGAAAACACGGATATACAACTTGACCGTGGTTTTATTGTGACAAACGAATTCTTCCAAACAAAGGAATCACATATATATGCCATTGGTGATGTCATTGGTGGACTTCAACTGGCCCATGTTGCATCCCATGAAGGTATTGTGGCAGTAGAGCATATTGCTGGACATAAGCCTTCGCCAATCAATTATGATTTAGTTTCTCGCTGCATTTATAGTACCCCTGAAGTATCTTCTGTAGGAATCACTGAAGAACAGGCTATTGAAAGAGGTTATAAGGTAAAAGTCGGCAAGTTCTCCTTCCGGGCAATTGGTAAAGCTCTTGTTTTTGGGGAGAGCGATGGTTTTGTTAAAATCGTAGCAGACGAAGAAACGGATGATCTATTAGGCGTTCATATGATTGGGCCACACGTAACCGATATGATCTCTGAAGCTGGACTTGCGATGGTTCTAAATGCAACACCTTGGGAAATCGCACACACAATTCACCCGCACCCAACACTATCAGAGGCAATTGGGGAAGCGGCTCTAGCTGTAGATGGAAATGCTATTCACGGATAATGGATGTCATTTAATAAAAATGAGTTTCTTTTTAAAGGAAAACGAACTGTTAATATAGAATAGCCATATGGGGATATGGGGAAATCTCGTTAAGCTAAATGTTAAAACATAGGAGGTAGAAAAAATGGCGGAAAATCGTCATCGTGATTTAGGTTTAAGTGATGATCAAGTATTAAAAATGTATGAAACAATGCTATTAGCACGTCGAATTGATGAGCGTATGTGGTTATTAAATCGCGCTGGAAAAATCCCATTTGTAATCTCTTGCCAAGGGCAAGAAGCTGCACAAGTAGGAGCCGCATTTGCGCTTGATACGGACAAAGATTATGTATTGCCTTACTACCGTGACATGGGCGTTGTGCTAACATTTGGAATGACGGCTAAAGAATTAATGCTTTCCGGATTTGCAAAAGCTGAAGATCCAAACTCAGGTGGTCGTCAAATGCCTGGTCACTTTGGTCAAAAGAAAAACCGCATTGTCACTGGCTCTTCCCCTGTTACGACTCAGGTTCCGCATGCAGTTGGAATCGCACTTGCAGGCAAGCTGGAAAATAAGGATTTAGTAACTTTTGTTACTTTTGGCGAAGGTTCTTCTAACCAAGGAGACTTCCATGAAGGGGCAAACTTTGCAGGAGTGCATAAGCTGCCAGTTATTTTTATGTGCGAAAATAATAAATATGCGATTTCAGTCCCAATTGAGAAACAATTAGGCTGTGAAAAGGTTTCAGACCGTGCAATTGGGTACGGTATGCCTGGATTTACTGTAGATGGTAACGATCCTTTAGAAGTTTATAAAGTGGTGAAGGAAGCTGCGGACCGTGGTCGACGTGGCGAAGGACCAACTCTTATCGAAACGATATCCTACCGCTTAACACCTCATTCATCTGATGATGATGATCGTGCTTATCGTGAACAAGGTGAGGTTGCCGAAGCTAGAGCGAAGGATCCGATTCCAATGTTTGCTTCTTATTTGAAAACGGTTGGTATCTTAAATGATGAGCTTGAAAAAACAATCAATGACGGTGTGATGTCTTTGGTCAATGAAGCAACTGACTATGCTGAGAATGCGCCATATGCAGATCCAGAACATGCCATGAAATATGTTTACGCGGAATAGTAGGGGGGAACAAAGATGGCGGTTATTTCATATATCGATGCAGTAACAATGGCTATTCGTGAAGAAATGGAAAGAGATCCGAGAGTTTTTGTTCTCGGGGAAGACGTTGGAAGAAAAGGTGGCGTCTTTAAGGCGACACAAGGATTATATGATCAATTCGGTGAATACCGAGTTTTAGATACACCACTTGCCGAATCAGCAATTGCTGGAGTAGGTATCGGAGCAGCAATGTATGGAATGCGTCCTATTGCAGAAATGCAATTTGCTGATTTCATTATGCCTGCTGTAAACCAAATCGTATCAGAGGCGGCTAAAATCCGTTATCGTTCCAATAATGATTGGAGCTGTCCAATCGTCATCCGTGCACCTTATGGCGGCGGAGTTCATGGTGCTTTATATCATTCTCAATCTGTAGAATCAATGTTTGCCAGCACTCCAGGATTAAAAATTGTTATGCCTTCTACACCATATGAAGTTAAAGGATTATTAAAAGCGGCGATTCGTGATGAGGACCCAGTATTGTTTTTCGAGCATAAACGTGCATATCGCTTAATAAAAGGTGAAGTACCTGAAACTGATTATGTTCTTCCAATTGGAAAGGCTGATGTAAAACGCGAAGGTGAAGATATCACCGTAATTACTTATGGCTTATGCGTTCACTTTGCTCTTCAAGCTGCGGAAAAATTAGCGGCTGACGGAATTTCAGCTCACATTCTTGATTTACGTACAGTTTATCCATTAGACAAAGAAGCGATTATTGAAGCGGCTTCAAAAACAGGTAAAGTCCTATTAGTGACTGAGGACAATAAAGAAGGTAGCATCATGAGTGAGGTGGCAGCAATCATTGCTGAAAACTGCCTATTTGAACTAGATGCCCCAATCAAACGTCTAGCAGGTCCTGATGTACCTGCAATGCCTTACGCACCGACCATGGAAAAGTACTTTATGATAAATCCAGATAAAGTGGAAAAAGCGATGCGCGAACTAGCAGAATTCTAATATATTAAGGAGGACTACCCCTTGGCTGTTGAACAAATCAAAATGCCCCAATTAGGGGAGAGTGTTACAGAAGGAACGATTTCGAAATGGCTCGTATCCATCGGCACGAAAGTAAATAAATACGACCCACTTGCAGAAGTGATGACCGATAAAGTAAACGCAGAAATTCCATCGTCTTTTTCTGGTGTTATTAAAGAGCTTATTGCTGGCGAAGGTGATACTTTAGCAGTTGGGGAAATCATTTGCACAATTGAAGTAGAAGGCGGGGACGCCGAATCAGCAGCACCAGCACCAGCAGCTGAAGCATCTTCTGTTGCGGCAAGTGCTCCAAAGGTTGAAGAAGAAAATGCTCCGAATAAAGGACGTTATTCACCTGCTGTATTAAAGCTTTCCCAAGAACATGGCATTAACTTGGCTCTAGTGAAAGGTACGGGTGTTGGTGGACGAATTACTCGTAAAGACTTATTAGCGATAATTGAATCAGGGAATGTTCCAACAGCGGTCACTGCACCTTTAGCTGAGCCGGTTGTGGAGATACCTGTGACTAAACAAGAGACAGTTACCACAAGTCCAGTTGTTGCTGAAAAATCAACAGCACCTACTCCGGTTAATATTCCAACAATGCCGGGAGATATCGAAATTCCTGTCACCGGAGTTCGCAAGGCTATCGCAACAAACATGCTTCGCAGTAAGCATGAAGCACCGCATGCTTGGACGATGATGGAAGTTGATGTCACTAACTTAGTGGAATACCGTAATTCAATTAAAGATGATTTCAAGCAAAAGGAAGGATTCAACCTAACTTTCTTTGCTTTCTTTGTAAAAGCTGTTGCGCAAGCATTAAAAGAGTATCCACAAATTAACTCCATGTGGGCAGGAGATAAAATCATCCAAAAGAAAGATATCAACATCAATATCGCAGTTGCAACTGACGATGCCCTTTTCGTTCCAGTTATCAAGCACGCCGACGAAAAAACAATCAAAGGCATTGCTCGTGAAATTACGGAACTTGCAGGGAAAGTTCGAAAAGGTCAACTAAAATCAGAAGATATGACAGGCGGTACCTTTACTGTTAATAACACGGGTTCATTCGGCTCTGTACAATCGATGGGTATCATTAATTACCCACAAGCAGCCATTTTACAGGTGGAATCGATTGTGAAACGCCCGGTTGTCATGAACAATGGCATGATTGCCGTTCGTGATATGGTTAACCTATGTATGTCGCTTGACCACCGTGTTCTAGATGGACTAGTTTGTGGCCGTTTCTTGCAGCGTGTGAAAGAAATTTTAGAAAATACGTCAAAAGAAAATACTTCGGTATATTAATAGTGTAAAACAAGAGTGGCTACATTTTGGTGGCCACTTTGTTTTTTCATTGCTGTTTCTTTATTTCTTTCTTACCTAATTTATACTAAAATAATAGAAGGATAATTTAGAATCTTGCCATCAATTTTTATAAAGGAGGGGAGCTGTTAGTTTTTTAACAGCATAACTATGCCAATCAATCAAATGAAAAATGTTCGTTTTTTACCTCCGACCGACCAGGAATGGAGAGAAAAAGTCGAAGAGTCCTTAAAAGGCAAGAAGTATGAAAGCCTACTAAAGAATACATATGAAAACATTGTTTTGAAACCGCTTTATTCAAAGGAAGATGCCACAAATGGAACAGGATATCCTGGTTCTTCAAATTACCGAAGAGGAATCCATGCCCTTGGTCACCATTCAAATTCTTGGAAAATTGTCCAAAAGGTCCGCTATCAAACCATTGAACAATTAAGGGATAGCCTTAATGAAGCCTTTGAAAGAGGGCAAACAGCGATATCTTTTGAATTAAAAAAGTCGTTACTTGACCAAACCGAGGATTTCGAAAGATTATTAAATGAATTTAGTTCAAGAGCGGCTTTAGCCATTCAATCCGATGGCCAGCAAAAGCCATTCTTAGCTTTGGTTAATAATCACACGGCAACTGGATTCGTCGCCGAAGATCCCATCGCTTTATTAGCTAAAATAGGCTCATTACCATTTGAATTAGAAGAGTATTTTTCGAATTGGGCAGAAACAATTAAAAATGCAGATGTGAAGTTACCAAATCTAAAAACGGTAATGGTCGACCTCACTCCTTACCATAACGGCGGTGCCAATGCAGTACAGGAGTTAGCGATTGCGCTAGCAACCGGGGTCAATTTTATAGAAGAATTACGGGCTCACGGTATTGAGCCGGACAAATTATTTAAAAAGATTATTTTCAAATTCCAAATCGGCGCCAACTTTTTTATGGAGCTAGCGAAGCTTAGAGCAGCACGCGTTCTATGGGATAAAATTGGCGAGGCATATGGAGTCCTAAGTGAAAATCGCGGTATGAACATTTTTGCGGAGACTTCCAATTTTACAAAAACATTAAATGACCCGCATGTTAATATTTTGCGTGCTGGTAACGAGGCATTTGCGGCTGTTTTAGGTGGTGTTCAATATTTGCAGGTTCATGCCTATAATGAGCTGGAGGGGCATACTCCATTAGCCGAACGCTTGGCCCGCAACTCACAGCTTATTTTAAAAGAAGAATCATTCCTACAAAATATTGTCGACCCAGCAGGAGGCTCATGGTACATCGAATCACTCACCAATGAGCTTGTTACAAAAGCATGGGAATATTTCTTAACGATTGAGGATCAAGGTGGTTTACTGAAGGTTCTTGAATCAAACTGGCTACAGTCGGAAATTGCTGCCATTTTAGAAAAACGCCAACAGGATAGTTTTTCAAGAAAACAAAGCATTGTCGGAACCAATGTTTATGCAAACCTTCAAGAAGCTCACAGAGTGCTTGTAAAAGAGGATGCAGTATATGAAGTGGGTGTTCATAAAATTCAGCCAATCCGACCACAGCGTCTGTCGAAAAACTATGAACTACTTAGACAACGTGCCAATCAGTTGAAAAGTAACCAAATCGGCTTGATTTGTTTAGGTGAATTAAAAGAGTATAAAGCACGTGCAGATTTTATGACAGGGTTTCTAGCAGCGGCTGGGCTTCAAGGTGTGCGTAGCCAAGGTGATGCTTCATCTTTTATTAAAGATACCCAATTCAATCATTATGTCATTTGTAGCTCAAATGAAAAATATGCCGAAACCGGTCTACAGATTTTAAAAAAGTTAAAACAGGAGTTTTTACACGTTACTTTTTATTTAGCTGGCATACCGGAAAACCAAAGTGAATGGCTTGAAGCAGGCATTCGTGAATTTGTTCATATCAAAACGAATTGCCATCAATTTAATAATTCCATCATCACAGAGCTTGAGGGGGTGAACGAACATGACGAATAAACCTGATTTTCGCAAAAGTACCGTAAATACTGAAATAAAGGTATCAAAAGCGGATTGGCAAAAGAAGGCTGAAACAGAGGTTAATCATAAGATAGAAGATCTATTATTTGAAACCAATGAACAAATTAAATTGAAGGCCCTATATACAGAAGAAGATATCCAGGATTGTGAGCATTTAGACGGAAAACCGGGAATGGCCCCATTTACACGCGGACCTTACCCAACGATGTACGTCAACCGTCCATGGACCGTTCGCCAGTATGCTGGTTTTTCAACCGCGGAAGAAAGTAACGCCTTCTATCGTCGTAATTTAGCGATGGGGCAAAAAGGCTTATCCGTTGCCTTTGACCTTGCGACCCACCGTGGTTACGATTCCGACCACCCTCGAGTCGTTGGCGATGTTGGAAAAGCGGGTGTGGCAATAGATTCAATTGAAGATATGAAAATATTATTTGACGGAATCCCGCTAGATCAAATGTCCGTTTCGATGACGATGAATGGAGCGGTCCTACCGGTACTTGCCTTCTTTATAGTTACTGCTGAAGAACAAGGGGTCAGCAGGGAAAAGCTATCAGGAACGATTCAAAATGATATTTTAAAAGAATATATGGTCCGTAACACTTATATTTATCCACCGGAAATGTCGATGAAAATCATCGCGGATATTTTTGAATATACGGCTAAATTTATGCCGAAGTTTAATAGTATTAGTATTTCGGGATACCATATGCAAGAAGCGGGAGCACCGGCTGATATTGAATTGGCCTACACGCTTGCGGATGGACTGGAATATGTAAGAACTGGTTTAAAAGCAGGAATAGATATTGATTCGTTTGCGCCAAGATTATCATTCTTCTGGGCAATCGGAATGAATTATTTTATGGAAGTAGCAAAAATGCGGGCTGCACGTTTCATTTGGGCGAAAATGATAAAAACCTTTGAACCCAAAAATTCGAAGTCATTGGCCTTAAGAACCCATTCGCAAACATCCGGATGGAGCTTGACCGAACAGGACCCATATAATAATGTGATGCGTACGTTAATTGAAGCCCATGCTGCAGCAATGGGCCATACCCAATCGCTTCATACGAATGCTCTGGATGAAGCAATTGCCCTACCAACTGATTTTTCGGCAAGAATTGCTCGCAATACGCAATTATTTTTACAAGAAGAATCAGGCATTACTAATGTGATTGACCCATGGGGCGGTTCGTACTATGTGGAGGCATTAACGAAGCAGTTAATTGACCGTGCTTGGGAGCATATCGAAGAAATTGAAAGTCTTGGTGGAATGGCTAAGGCGATTGAGACCGGCTTGCCGAAAATGCGTATTGAGGAAGCGGCGGCTAGGAGACAGGCACAAATTGACTCGGGTAAAGAGGTTATTATCGGTGTCAATCGCTACCGGTTAGAGGAAGAAGAATCTATCGAAATTTTAAATATCGATAACACTGCTGTTCGGATGAAGCAGTTAGAGAAGTTAGCGAAATTAAAGGAATTCCGCAATGATAAGGAAGTCGAGATTGCTCTAACAGCTTTAACTGAAGCTGCACGAAGTGGAGAAGGGAATTTATTAGACCTTGCTGTCCAAGCAGCTCGTGCTCGAGCAACGTTAGGTGAAATTTCTGACGCGATTGAAAAAGTAGCCGGTAGACATAAGGCGGTGATTCGTTCGATTAGCGGTGTGTACAGCAGTGCGTTTTCAAATGAAGAAGAGATTAAGACTGTTAAAGAAATGACCGATGAATTTTTGGAGAATGAAGGTAGACGACCGCGGATATTAATTGCGAAAATGGGTCAGGATGGTCATGATCGTGGGGCTAAGGTCATTTCAACTGCGTTTGCCGATTTAGGTTTTGATGTTGATATCGGTCCTTTGTTCCAAACTCCGGAAGAAACCGCCCGTCAAGCGGTAGAAAACGACGTTCATGTCGTCGGAATGAGCTCACTAGCCGCTGGTCATAGAACGTTGTTGCCTCAGCTAGTAGAGGAGCTTAAAAAACTTGGACGTGAAGACATTCTAGTCGTAGCTGGCGGAGTCATTCCATTCCACGACTACGAATTTCTTTACGAAAATGGCGCAGCAGCCATTTTTGGACCAGGGACGGTTATTCCGGTTGCTGCCCAGAAGGTTATTCGTGCCATTTATCAACAATTAGGTTATGAGGAAGTATAATGAGCGGTCGATTTAAAAAGCGTGAGGGTGGTTCATCAATATCGGTTTCAGAATTATTTGAAGGAATTTTACGAAAAGATCGTAGTAGCTTAGCAAGGGCGATTACCTTAATCGAAAGCAATGCGGAAAAGCATTTTACGTTAGCCCAAGAACTGCTACATATGCTGCTCCCATTTACAGGGGGAGCTTTGAGAATAGGGATAACTGGAGTGCCCGGGGCAGGAAAAAGTACTTTTATTGAGGCCATTGGTATGCATTTATGCAATCTTGGACTGCGGGTGGCGGTTTTGGCCGTTGACCCGAGTTCAAGCATAAGTGGGGGCAGTATTCTCGGCGATAAAACAAGAATGGAGCAGCTGTCTAAGCAGGAGAATGCGTTTATTCGCCCGTCACCTTCTGAAGGGAAACTTGGCGGGATTCACCGAAAAACAAGAGAAACGATGTTGTTATGCGAAGCGGCCGGTTATGACGTGATTTTAGTAGAAACTGTTGGTGTTGGCCAAAGCGAAGCGCTTATTCGTGATATGGTTGACTTCTTCCTAATGCTGGTTTTAACAGGGGCTGGTGATGAGCTCCAAGGGATGAAAAAGGGGATTATGGAACTGGTTGATGCGATAGTTGTGAATAAGGCAGATGGGGATAACAAACCACTCGCTCTTAAGACCAAAAAGGAATACACTCAAATTCTGCATTTTCTTCATCCTGTGACTCCTGGCTGGACAACGAAGGCTTTCACTTGCTCGGCGTTGCATTTTGAGGGAGTTGCGGAAATTTGGGAAGTGATTCTTGAGTTTGAACAAAAGACGAAGGCTTCTGGTATATTTGATGAACGTCGTAGGAAGCAAGTGCGTGAGTGGTTACATGCGATGATTAGTGACCAGCTTCATTTGCAGTTTTTCGGGCGACCAGAGGTAAAAAATGCTCTTCATGGGATAGAGCAGGCTGTTATGGATGGTGAAAAAACCGTTACCACTGCGGTAATGGAGTTGTTTAATGATATTTAAGCCTATCCATGATGAGTGGATGGGTTTTTATGAAAATACTCTTACATTGAAATTCTATCTAATAAATTGGTATGATAATGTTAACTACATATAGAAAGGGGATTTCATCATGAATATGGATTTTAATTTGTTTATGAACGATGTCGTTCGCCAAGCTCGCCAAGAAATTACGGCTTCTGGATATGAGGAATTGAAAACAACTGAGGAAGTGGATCATGCTTTAACAAAGTCAGGCACGACACTGGTTATGGTAAACTCAGTTTGCGGTTGTGCAGGAGGAATCGCTAGACCGGCTGCTGCTCATTCTCTCCATTATGACAAGCGTCCTGATCACCTTGTAACAGTTTTTGCTGGGCAAGATAAGGAAGCAACAGAAAAAGCAAGAACCTACTTTACTGGTTTTCCACCATCATCTCCATCGTTTGCGCTTTTAAAGGATGGAAAGCTAGTTAAGATGATTGAAAGACATGACATTGAGGGTCATGATTTGATGTCAGTCGTAACTAAATTACAAAATGCATTTGAAGAGCATTGTGAGGAAGTTTAATAATAATTGATAAGGAAATGCTAATTAATAGATGGTCATTAAACTGATCATCTTTTTTTATTGATATAGGAGCTGCTTATGAAATATCAAATCGGATATCGAACCATCAAAACGGCCTTAGGTACCACCCTCGCTATCATGCTAGCTCATCAACTTGGCTTAAAAAGCTTTGTATCTGCAGGAATCATTACGATTTTATGTATCCAAGTAACAAAACGCAAAACACTCAGAACCTCATGGGACCGATTTATGGCTTGTACGTTAGCAATGCCGGTTTCCTATTTATTTTTTGAAGGTATAGCCTATCATCCGATAATGATTGGCTTGATGTTGTTATTATTTATTCCATTATTAGTAATGTTAAAATTAAAAGATGGTGTGGTCACTAGTACGGTTATTATCTTACATATTTATACTGCTGGAAAAATTACCTGGCCGATGATTATTCAGGAGTTTGGTATCATCATAACCGGTATTGGCGTAGCATTAATTATGAATTTATACATGCCAAGTGTGGATAAAAAGCTTGAGGAATACCAGGTGAAAATTGAGGACTATTTAAGAATCATTTTCAAGGAAATGGTGGAATACTTAAAAACAGGAAATAGTGAATGGGACGGTAAGGAACTCGTTGAAGTTGACAAGGTGATAGAAGAAGCCAAAGTGATTTCTTTTCGAGAAATTGAAAATCGATTTTGGAGAAATGAAAATCTTTACTTTCATTATTTTAAAATGAGAGAAAAACAACTAGAAATTATCGAGCGAATTCTTCCTTTAATTACGAGTATCCCACTTACAACTAACCATAGCCATATGACAGCTGATTTTTTTGAAGAACTTTCTGAGCGAATACATCCTGGAAACACAGCTTCGATATTTTTAGGAAAATTAAACAACCTGAAAATAGAATTTGAGGAAATGCCATTACCGACAACGCGTGAAGAATTCGAAGCGCGGGCAGCATTGTTTCAAATTATTAGAGAAATTGAACAATATTTAATCATAAAAAGTTCGTTTAAAGGCATCCATAAGAATCAAAAAATGGTTACCGAGGCAAACTAAAGAAAATGACTCTCTAATAGGGTGATAGTATGTTTAAAACATTTTCAACCTTACTACTTACATTTTTCTTTACTTCACCAATTTGGCCATTAGGACCAAACCCATTACCAGGTGATCCGTTTGTCATTGTTAATAAAAAAACAAATGAATTGGCATTTGTGAATGAAAATCGTATTCAAACAGTGGTAAGTGTGGCGACAGGTGCAACGGAGGATTTAACTCCAGAGGGGACTTTTACAATAACGGTAAAAGCAAAAGATCCTTACTATCGTAAAAAAGATATTCCAGGAGGAGCACCGGATAATCCACTTGGAACAAGATGGATTGGATTTGATGCCGAAAACACTGATGGACGTATTTTCGGGCTACATGGGACAAATCAGCCTGAATCGATTGGTAAAAATGTCTCGCAAGGCTGTATCCGCCTCCAAAATGAAGCGATTGAATCTTTATTTGATTATATCCCCATTGGAACGAAAATTGTCGTAACGACCTCTTCGAAAAGTTTCGAAGAAATCGCCAAAAAGCATAAAGCAATAAACTACTAAAAGGGACTGCTCCAACATGGAGCAGTCCCGCCACTTTTTATAAGAATGATGAAATTCCAATAAGAATAGTAGATGCAAGCATCGCACCAAGCATGAGATACACAATGATTTTTTGCCTTTTTTTGTTGGACATAGAGATTCTCCTTTCTACGAATCCAATTAATTAACTCTATTTTACCTAGAAAACGCCTTTTGAACAACTCCTCAAATTAAGAAGGATTTATGACATTTTTGTCGAATTATAAGGATTATTGAAAATGATAGATGGAGAGGTTATAAATGGTAAAAAAAATTGATCATATCGGGATAGCTGTTCGTTCCTTGGAAAACGCTCTTCCGTTCTATACAGATGCCTTGGGACTTCCATTATTAGGAATAGAGGAAGTTGATAGTGAAAAAGTGCGAGTGGCATTTTTGAAAATTGGTGAATCCAAATTGGAATTGCTTGAACCTACCTCATCCGAAAGTCCGATTGCCGCTTTTTTGGAGAAGCGTGGCGAAGGAATTCATCATTTAGCCTTAGCGGTGGATTCCATTCAAGAAAGAATTGACGAAATCAAGGAGAAGGGAATACGCATGATTAATGAAACCCCGAAACCTGGGGCTGGAGGAGCAATGGTCGCCTTCATGCATCCCAAATCAACGGGTGGCGTTCTAGTGGAATACTGCGAAAAGAAAGGATTGGACAACTAATGACAGACATCTATGAAAAAATAAATGATCTCTATGACCGAAAACGGGAAATTGAGCTGGGTGGCGGTGATGAGCGCATTCAGAAGCAACATGAAAAGGGGAAGCTTACTGCACGAGAGCGAATCGAATTGCTAGTCGATAAAGGTTCATTTGTCGAACTAAATCCCTTCCTTGAGCACCGATGTACGGATTTTGGTTTAAATGAACAGAGGGCTCCTGGGGATGGAGTTGTTACAGGATACGGGAAAGTGAACGGTAGACCAATCTATTTATTTTCACAAGACTTTACTGTTTTTGGCGGAGCTTTAGGGGAAATGCATGCGAAAAAGATAGCGAATGTAATGGATCTTGCGGCTAAGAATGGTGCTCCTTTTGTTGGCCTTAATGACTCAGGTGGTGCTCGTATTCAGGAGGGTGTTGTTTCTCTCGATGGATATGGCCATATCTTTTACCGAAATGCGATTTATTCAGGTGTGATTCCACAAATTTCGGTTATCATGGGACCGTGTGCAGGTGGAGCTGTTTATTCGCCGGCGATTACTGATTTTGTTTTCATGGTCGAAAAAACAAGCCAAATGTTTATTACTGGTCCAAAGGTGATTGAAACAGTTACCGGTGAAAAAATTTCTGCAGAGGATTTAGGAGGAGCACTCGTTCATAGCTCGATTAGTGGGAATGTTCATTTTCATAGCAAGACGGAAGAGGAAATTTTATTGAAGGTCCGTCAGTTGCTAAGTTATTTGCCGCAAAATAATGAGGAAAAACCACCACGTTTGGAAGCTGATATGGAAGATGATTATCGTCCCGACTTAACAGATCTCGTTCCTTTCGATGCGGTGCGCCCATATGACGTTCGCAAGGTAGTCGAGCAAGTGGTTGATCGTGATACATTTATGGAGGTTCATCAGGACTTTGCGAAAAATATTGTGGTTGGTTTAGCAAGAATTAAAGGAGAAGTAGTCGGTCTTGTTTGTAATCAGCCTAAATTTATGGCAGGTGGACTGGACATCGATTCTTCTGATAAAGCTTCCCGCTTTATCCGTTTCTGTGATTCTTTTAATATTCCAATCATCACATTTGAAGATGTGACAGGTTTTTTCCCCGGAGTAAAGCAGGAGCACGGCGGAATCATCCGTCACGGTGCTAAGATTTTATACGCCTATTCTGAAGCAACGGTACCAAAATTAACGGTGATTTTGCGAAAGGCATATGGTGGGGCATATGTTGCGCTGAACAGCAAATCGATTGGTGCTGATTTAGTATTTGCGTGGCCGAATGCGGAAATTGCCGTTATGGGTCCTCAAGGTGCTGCCAATATTATTTTTGCTCGTGAAATCGAAAATAGTGATAATCCTGAAGCGGTTCGTCAGCAAAAGATTGAGGAATACCGTGAAAAGTTCGCCAACCCGTATGTTGCTGCAAGCCGTGGTATGGTTGACGATGTGATTGATCCACGCGATACTAGGATTAAAATTATTCAGGCACTAGAAATGCTGCGTCATAAAAAGGAAACTAGACCTGCAAAGAAACATGGGAATATACCGTTGTAAGAGAATCTATTCCGTTTGTAGATAAAGATCATTCTATATTATACTGAAATAGAATACATATTTGGAGGTTTAAAAAATGATCAACGAGCAGCGCCTTTTAGACGAGTTTTTAGAACTTGTTCAAATCGATTCTGAAACAAAATTTGAAACAGAAATTGCTAAAGTTTTAAAACAAAAATTTACCGACTTAGGTGTGGACGTGTTTGAAGATGACACGACTGCTAAAACTGGCCACGGTGCAGGCAATTTAATTTGTACCTTAAATGGTACAAAAGAAGGTGTTGATCCCATTTATTTTACTTGTCATATGGACACGGTTGTCCCCGGAAAAGGCATTAAACCATCTATTAAGGATGGATATGTTGTGACTGATGGAACCACCATTTTAGGTGCTGATGACAAAGCGGGATTGGCAGTACTTTTTGAAGTTATCCGTGTTCTAAAAGAACAGAACCTACCCCATGGTTCAATTCAGTTTGTCATTACGGTCGGGGAAGAATCCGGTCTAGTGGGGGCAAAAGCGATTGATCCTAGTCTATTAAAAGCTAAATTCGGCTATGCCCTTGACAGCGATGGCAAGGTTGGAAATGTTGTCGTGGCAGCACCAACTCAAGCCAAAGTAAAAGCGACCATTCTAGGTAAAACGGCTCATGCCGGAGTAGCTCCAGAAAAAGGAGTTTCAGCGATTACGATTGCGGCCAAGGCAGTAGCTAGAATGCCACTAGGACGTATTGATAAAGAAACTACGGCTAATATTGGACGTTTTGAAGGCGGCACACAAACCAATATCGTTTGTGATCGAGTTGATATTTTAGCGGAAGCACGTTCGCTAGTTCCTGAAAAAATGGAAGCACAAGTGGCAAAAATGAAGGATGCTTTCGAAAGTGCAGCAGCGGAGTTCGGTGGAAAAGCAGAGGTTGATGTTCAGGTAATGTATCCTGGCTTTAAATTCGCAGAAGGCGATCATGTTGTGGAGGTTGCTCGAAAGGCTGCCGCTAAGATTAATCGCAGCTGTGAATTAATGCATAGCGGTGGTGGCAGTGATGCCAACGTGATTGCAGGTCATGGTATTCCTACGGTTGTTCTAGCGGTCGGATACGAAGAGATTCACACAACCAATGAAAGAATGCCTATCGAAGAATTAAATAAGTTAGCTGAAATGACATTAGCGATCATTGATGAAGTTACAAATAGCTAATCAAAAAGGAGTGTTCCCTTAGCGGGTAGCACTCCTTACTTTTTATTTTATTTGTATAATTTTGTAGACTTCATTTTAAACCACTGCTCTATTACAGATAGTTACCTTTACTTTAATTTATTTACATATTCTTGGACCATTTCGGTTGTAACATTTTTGCGGAAGGGTACGAAACGGATATTCATTTTGTTCATTTGATTGGTAATTTCATTAATTTTATCAGTAGAGAAAGTTTTGCCCTGTTTACATAATTCTACTGCTTCCTCTATGTAAGACTCTCTCATTTGGTCTAGTTGTATGAATTGCTGATACAGCTTGTTTTGTTTTTCGGCATGTTGGGCCAGTTCTTTATGAACACTCATGGGTTTCACTCCTTAGGATATTACTACCATGTATTATAGCAATAATTTTAATCCGATAGAAAATATTTCTTTTTCACTATGTTAATGTGTTATTATTTACGATAATAAACTGACGGAGGGATGAATAGTATGTCTTTTGAAAGTGTTAAGGAGCATTTTAAAAAGTGGAATCGTGAAGCCGATATGATGGAGTTTGAGACTACAAGCGCAACTGTTGAGTTAGCCGCTGAAGCCATTGGCGTTATGCCTGCACGAATTGCTAAGACTTTGTCCTTTAGAGGAGACGAAGATAAAGCCATACTCGTTGTCGCTGCCGGTGATGCTAAAATTGATAATAAAAAATTTCGTGAAGAATTTGGTTTTAAAGCGCGAATGCTTTCTCCTGAGGAAGTAGTCGAGCAAACAGGGCATGTTGTGGGTGGAGTTTGTCCATTTGGCTTAAAAAATGATTTAACCGTATTTTTAGATGTTTCAATGAAACGGTTTGAGACATTGTTCCCGGCATGTGGTAGCACCAACTCAGCGATTGAATTAAGTTGTGATGAAATTTATGAATATTCATTTGCTGTTAAATGGGTCGACGTTTGTAAAGGGTGGGGAGAGGAAGAACTGACAGATTCGCAAGTTTTAAGTAATTTAGGGTAATCAGGGTAAAAGTGGAGGTACATATATTTGGCGGAAGAATTAAGATATATTTATAATGAGGAGTTTGTTGCGAAGTTAGGTAATGCGTTCCTAATGGTCTATCCCCCATTTGAAACTGAAAAATTTCATGAACTTGTCATTCAACTTGATTGGAATGAACTTGCCTTAAAGGAACGGATGCGCCGAATTACGGTGTCCATGCATGAAACATTGCCAAATGACTATACGGAAGCTCTTAAGATTTTGTATAAAGTAGCCCCTCAATTCACTGGACTTGCTGGGATTATTTTTCCTGATTATGTGGATCAGTATGGATTAGAATATTGGGATGTATCAATGGAAGCGCTAGCCTTTTTAACACCATACTCAACCTCTGAATTTGCGGTAAGACCATTTCTATTAAAAAATCAAGACAGGATGCTTAAACAAATGCTTGAATGGTCTAAGGATTCCAATGAACATATAAGGCGGTTGGCAAGCGAGGGGAGTAGACCACGGCTTCCATGGGGGCAATCTGTCCCGTCACTCAAGAAAAATCCGGAGGTAACTCTTCCGATTCTCACTAACTTGAGGGAAGATGATTCCCTCTATGTTCGGAAAAGCGTCGCCAATCATTTAAATGATATTTCTTATATCCATCCTGAGTTGGTATTGAACCTGGCAAGTGAGTGGTTGGCAAAGAATAAGCAAACTGATTGGATTATTAAACATGCCTGTCGGTCATTACTGAAAAAAGGGAATCCTCGCACGTTGGCGTTATTTGGATTTAAAGATGATGAAGCCATTGAATTGGGCCATTTTTCCTTAGATAAGAAAGTGGTCTCAATTGACGATTCCATTCAATTTTACTTTACTCTTTTTTCTAACAAAACAATGCCTGTGCGAGTTGAGTATAGTATTGATTATGTAAAAGCTAATGGTAAAAGATCCAAGAAGGTATTTATGATAAGTAGTTTTGAAATAAAGGAAAATGAGAAAAGAACTTTTGTAAAAAAACAATCCTTTAAAGATTTAACCACTCGTAAGCATTATCGGGGGATACATACCATTTCCGTTATCATAAATGGAAGTGTAAAAGATTCATTGGACTTTGAAGTCATATAGGCAAAAAGCATCGGAACGCAAAATTCCGATGCTTTTTTTGAAGATTCAATATTAATAAGATTGCTCCAATTCATCCACCAATGATCCAACAAATGATACGGCTTTTTTGATTGGCTCCGGTTGTGACATATCCACACCAGCAAGCTTTAATAAGTCAAGTGGTTTCATTGTACCGCCTGCTTTTAGAACCTCTAACCAACGATCCACAACTGGCTGACCTTCCTCTTTTATCATCTGTGCCACAGCTGTCGAAGCAGTTAATCCAGCAGAATACGTATAAGGATATAGACCCATGTAATAATGTGGCTGGCGCATCCATGTTAAGCTTGCACCCTCATCAATCTCAACGGAGTCGCCCCAGAACGTTTTTAGAACATCTGCTTTTGTTTCGCATAATGTCGTAGCTGTTAATGGTTTACCTTGTTCCGCAAGGGCATACACACGGCGTTGATATTCGCCCTCAAGCAGATGTGTAACAAAGTTATGATAATACGTTCCTAGTAATTGCAGAATAACCCAACGCTTCATTTGTGGGTCGTTCGTATTTTTCATTAAATGCTGACCTAATAATAGCTCGTTCATCGTTGACGGAGCCTCAACAAAGTATGTTGAAGGTCTTGTGTTAAAAATGCGTTGATGCTTGTTTGCTAGATAGAAATGTCCAGCATGGCCAAGCTCATGGGTAAGAACGAATGCGCCACGCATCGTATCCGTCCAAGTGATTAAAATATAAGGATGGGCACCGTATGGGCTTAAGCAGAATGCACCTGTTGATTTTCCAACATTATCGGCTAAGTCTACCCATCTTTCAGTAAGTCCCTTTTCCATGATTTCGCAATATTCAGGTCCCATAACCTTCAATGACTCCAGAATTACCTTGCTTGCTTCTTCATAGGTTGTTGCCGGATTGAAATCTGGATCTAAAGGTGCTTTTAAATCCACAAATGTCATCTTATCAAGCCCAAGCACACGCTTCTTTAATTCTGCGAAACGTCTCATATGTGGAGCAAGTTCATTTAAGATAATATCTAGTTGATTGTTGTACATTTCAACGGTCACTTGTTGCGGATCAAGAAGCATATGAGTGACGGATTCATAGTTTCTTAACCGGGCTAAGGCAACTTGTTTTTTCACCTCAGTAGCATATACAGTAGCAAAAGTATTTTTATATTGCTTTAAGCCAGCAACAAACGACTCATATGCCTTTCTGCGAACATAAGTGTTTGGTGAAAATTCATATCGATCTTCGAATAATGCAAATGAATTTGGCAGTTCATTTCCTTCTTCATCAAGGAAGGAGGAAAACTGCATGTCAGCAGATTTACTCATTTCATAGATTTTATAAGGGGCTCCTTGAACTTCCCCCAATGAAGCTAGAGCCATTTCGGTTTCTGGAGACAGCTTATGTTTCTTTGAGTCTAATAATTCTGTTAGGTTTTTTCGAAAAGGTTCTAACCCAGGTTCCGCTTTTATGTATGTGTCAACTGTACCTTCAGGAAGTGCAAGGATCTCTGAAGAAACAAAGGCTAATGAAGCATTGACTTTTGTTGCTAAGGCAGCAAATCTAGCGGAATTGGCTTGGTTAACCGGATTAGTTCCATCTTCAGTTTGTCTTAAGCCTGAATACGCACTTACAAGGACTAACCTTTGTTGCAGATTTTCTTGAGCTAATAGGCATTCGTAAAAGCTTTTAACACCTTCACCAAGGCGACCTTTATATTTTGTCACTGAAGATAGGTCGGTTTCAATGGAGGATAACTCCGCTTCCCAAGCTTCAACATTTGGAAATAGATCTTTAAGATTCCATGTTAAATGCTCGGGTACCTCTGAACGCACATAACGTTTTTCTGCTGTTTTACTCATGTTTTTACCCCCATTATTCGTTAATCTAATATTTCGAAAAACTAATAAATATTATAAATCCTATTTACTTATTATGATAGTATTTTTTTCTGAATCTTTCCACTTTTAGCTTATTAACGTCTTTTTGTATTAAAATAAATCTAGCAGATAATTTAGAGGAGTGGCCTTATGATGAAGCAGTATTACCCGAAAAATGGCAGAGTCATTTTACATGTCGATATGAATAGTTTTTACGCTTCTGTTGAAATGGCATACGATTCCTCGCTGAAAGGAAAACCGCTTGCGATTGCCGGTAATGTCGAGGAGCGTCGGGGGATTATTATCACTTGTAGTTATGAGGCGAGAAAGTATGGTGTGAAAACGACAATGCCCCTTTGGGAAGCTAAAAAGCTTTGTCCTGGACTTATTGTGATGAAGCCTAATTTTGACCGATACCGTGCTTCCTCCTTGGCGATGTTTGATATTTTACGACAATACTCGGATCTCGTAGAGCCTGTTTCGATTGATGAAGGCTATATGGACATTACCGAGAGCTACCGATTTGGCAGCCCTTTGCAAATTGCTGAAATTATTCAAAAGAGACTAAAGGAACAACTCGATCTTCCGTGCAGTATCGGTATTGCTCCGAATAAATTTTTGGCCAAGATGGCCTCCGATATGAAAAAACCGCTAGGAATTACGGTATTACGAAAACGAGATATCCCTAACGTGCTCTGGCCGCTACCTACCTATGAAATGCATGGGGTCGGTAAACGGACCGCTGAAAAATTAAAAACGATTGGCATTGAAACGGTTGGTCATTTAGCTGTTGCTTCAGATATTCAGTTAAAAGCTTTATTAGGTATCAATGGAATCCGGATAAAAGAACGGGCTAACGGAATCGACCCAAGGCTGGTTGACCCGGAATCGGTGGAGGATTTTAAGTCGATTGGAAATTCCACTACCTTACCAAGGGATACGACAAATCAACATGAATTGTTCCATGTTTTGGAGAACCTTTCTGATACAGTTTCGATTCGAATGAAACGAAAAAAGGTTGTTGCCAGCTCTATTGGGGTAACAATTCGCTTTAAAGATAGGAAGACGATTACCAGAAGCAAGAAAGTAGATAATCCTTTTTTTCAGAAAGAAGAGATTTTTTCATTGGCTAAGCAGTTATTTTTAAAGAATTGGAATGGAGATCCGATTCGACTTTTAGGGATTACGGCTTCGGAATTAACCGATCACGGTCATGCAGTCAAGCAACTTGATCTTTTTTCTTATGAAAAAGAAGCTAAAAAAGAACCGCTCATTCAAACGGTCGAGATGCTAAAGGAAAAGTTCGGAAAAAATATTATTGAAAACGCTAGTGAGAAGGAAATCAAAAAAAATCAAGCTGGTACATTTACGAGCTTTAATCGCGATTTTCTACAAATAAAAGGGGAGGATGACTCGTAAATTTGAGTAACCCTCCCCTTTGAATTAACAAGTCTCAACAACTAAATCTGTAATTGGCCACCAGAAAAAGCCTTCCTTTTCCAGTAATTCGTCAGCAGACTTTGGCCCCATTGAGCCTGATTCGTAATTAGGAAAACTTTCAGCCTTCTCATTTTCCCAGACCTGTGAAATTTTATCCACGAAGCTCCAAGAAAGGGCAACCTCATCCCAATGGGTAAAATTGGTCGCATCACCATGCATACAATCATACAATAGTGTTTCATATGCTTCCGGCGTATTCATCGCATCGCGACCCTTTACCGCAAAGTTTAATCGAATGGGAGTAGCATCCATTTTCTGACCTGCTTTTTTGGCATTTAAATAAAGGGTTATTCCTTCTTCTGGCTGGATATGGATAACAAGAAGATTCGGGTTCAATGATTCCTCCTTTTGGTAATAAAGATTCATCGGAATATCTTTAAATTGCACAACAATTTTCGTTGACTTGGCTGTCATTCTTTTCCCTGTTCGAATATAAAATGGAACACCAGCCCAACGGAAATTGTCAATCATTAGCTTTCCGGCAACAAAGGTTTCGGTATTAGAAGTAGGGTCAACCATTTTTTCGTCACGATAAGCTGGGACTTGGACATCCTCCACCGTTCCTTGCCCATATTGTCCCCTAACAAAATATTGTTTTACTTCTTCACCCTCTAATGGTCGCATGGCTCGTAACGCTTTCACCTTTTCCGAGCGAATTTCATCCGTTGTCAGTTTAATTGGTGGCTCCATGGCAAGCAAGGCAACCATTTGAAGCATATGGTTTTGAACCATATCTCTTAAGGCGCCGCTTTTTTCGTAATAGCGACCACGTTCTTCTACTCCAAGCGTTTCACTCGAGGTTACTTGAATATTGGAAATATAACGGTTGTTCCACAGCGGTTCAAAAATCGCATTGGCAAAGCGAATGACTTCAATGTTCTGCACCATTTCTTTTCCAAGATAATGGTCAATTCGATAAATTTCATTTTCAGAGAAAGCTTTGCGAATTTGTTCGTTTAGTTCTTTGGCTGATTCCAAGTTATGGCCAAATGGTTTTTCAATCACCAGGCGTTTAAATCCACTAACGTCTGTTAAGCCATCGGATTTTAAATGCTGAGCTATTTGGCCAAAAAACTCTGGCGCCATTGCCAAGTAGAAAATTCGGTTACCAGCCAAGCCGTAATGCTGATCAAGTTCTGCTGCTAAATTTTTTAGGGTTGCGTATGAGCTTGGATCAGCAATATCGTGTGATTGATAGTAAAAATGAGACGCAAATTCCTCCAATCTATCTGTATTACCAAGGAAAGTTGTAATAGATTCTTTTACATTTTCTTGAAATTGTTCATTAGTAAGGGATCTTCTCGCCACGCCAACCACTGCGAAACGTTCGGAAAGCTTTCCTTTGATAAACAATTGATATAAAGATGGGAATAGCTTTCGATTTGCCAAGTCCCCTGTTGCTCCAAAAATCATCATTAATGCTGTCGGTTTGTGTACCACGATTTAGAACCTCGCTTTTATGTAATTGTTAGAAAAGTTTCACCCAAATTCAAAATTTTATCTTTTCTTTTGTATTTGTGCAATGAATTGTTTTTGATTAGCTTTTGTATTTGCTAGTGGGTCTATCCATATTATTGGTAGTATTGGAAATATGCTATATTGGAAGATAGAACAGTTTGGATGAAGGAGATGGTTGACTTGAAGCTGAGCTTTTTAGGCACAGGTGCTGGAATGCCCGCGAAACAACGGAATGTCACCTCGATTGCTCTTAAGTTATTAGATGAAAGAGGATCAGTTTGGCTATTTGATTGCGGAGAAGCCACACAGCATCAAATTTTACATACATCGATTAAACCACGCCGACTTGAAAAAATTTTTATCACTCATTTACACGGAGATCATATTTACGGTCTGCCAGGTTTGTTATCTAGCCGTTCTTTTTTGGGAGGCGATTCCGAGCTAACGATTTATGGACCAAAAGGATTAGGAGAATATATTCGTGTAAGTTTAGAAGTAAGTCAAACGTATTTGAAGTACATACTTCAAGTAGTTGAGGTTGACGAAGGTATTATTTTTGAAGATGAGCAGTTTTTGGTTGAGGCCCGTTTGCTAGAACATGGGGTACCTTCCTATGGATACCGTATAGTTGAAAAAGATAAGCCTGGAACACTATTGGTTGAGAAACTGCAGGAACTGGGGATAAAGCCAGGGCCAGTCTATCGAAAGATAAAAAATGGCGAACCTGTTGTGTTAGAAAATGGAGATGTTATGGCTGCAAGAGAATTTATGGGACCTCCCCTACAAGGAAAGGTTGTTACGATTTTAGGGGATACACGTAAATGTGGTAATGCCTATATTTTGGCCAAAGATGCAGATGCTCTTGTTCATGAGGCGACGTTCGCTAAAGATGAAGGTCAATTGGCTTATGACTATTTTCATTCTACAACTGCCCAAGCGGCTGAGATTGCTTCTGCTGCTAACGTTGGACGGCTCTACCTAACACATATTAGTTCACGATATGACCGCGATGCTGCGCTTGTTTTAGAAAGAGAAGCACAGGAGATTTTTAGGGCATCTATAGTGGTAGATGATTTTCAGGAATTTTCAATTTAAAGGGGGATTTTGGTGAAGACGATTTATTTTGTGCGACATGCCAAGGCTCAGGGGCAGGAAATGGAGGCTGCTTTAACGGAAAAAGGGGTGGAACAGGCGGGGAAACTTGTGGACTTTTTTGAAAATCGGCCCGTTGAAAAAATATATTCCAGTCCGTTTAAGCGGGCAGTGGATACCATTCAACCACTGGCAGATGTGAAAGGGTTGAAGATTCAAATTGATGACCGTTTAGGAGAACGGGTTTTGAGCAGTTTGATGTTTGACGATTGGCAGGAAAAATTGAAGGCAAGCTTTGATGATTTTGATTTAGTGTTCGAGGGTGGCGAGTCGCATTCTGAGGGGATGAGTCGTGCGGTTTCGATCATCGAGGAAATGTTGGCATTGCCTGAGAATCATATTATCCTGGTGAGCCACGGCAATTTAACAACCCTTTTGATCCGTTATTTTAACGAAAGCTTCGGCTTTGATGATTTATTGGAAATGAGCAATCCGGATGTATTTGAACTTGTCGTGAGTGATGAACGTCCCGTTTTGAGACGGATTTGGGATGAGCCAGTGTAAGCGGAAAGACTCCAATCCGATGGATTGGAGTCTAAATATGGGTTAAATCCACCCACGCTCATACTGTTTTGGCGCGTTGATTTTTGCTCCAAGTTCTTTTGCTGCTGTTCGCGGCCAATACGGATCACGCAATAACTCTCTAGCAATAAAAATTAAATCAGCACGCTCATTTTGTAAAATTTCCTCAGCTTGTATGCCGGTTGTAATTAAACCAACTGCACCTGTCGGGATACCTGACTCATGTTTGATTTTTTCTGCATACCTTACTTGATAGCCGGGATAAGCATGAATGGCTGCTGGTACAACCGCACCGGAGCTAACATCAATTAAATCGATACCTTGTTCCCTCATCCAGTGACTATAGGCAACATAATCTTCTGGTGTTAATCCCTCTCCATGGTAGTCATTGGCGGAAACACGGACAAATAAAGGACCTTCCCAAACCGTTTTTACTGCTTGAATAACTTCACGAAGGAAACGGTAGCGGTTTTCAGCTGAGCCACCATATTCATCATTACGTTTATTTGTCAGAGGGGAAAGAAATTCGTTTATTAAATACCCGTGAGCCCCGTGGATTTCAATGACATCAAATCCAGCCTTTTTTGCACGTTCTGCTCCTGCTTTGAATGCAGTAATCGTTTCTTCAATATCTTTTTTGCTCATTTCCAGCGGTGTTTTCATTTTGTCATTAAATGGAATGGCTGATGGGGCGATAATGTCTCCTTCAATAACTGCCTTACGACCAGCATGAGCAATTTGAATTCCTGTAGCTGCTCCGTGTTCCTTCATTAGTTGAACCAATTTTGACAATCCTTCAATATGTTCATCGCTCCAAATGCCTAAATCCTGAGGAGATATTCTTCCTTGGGCAGTTATCGCTGTGGCCTCTAGAATAATTAAGCCAACTTGTCCAACAGCACGACTCACATAATGGGTATAATGCCAATTTGTGGCCTTGCCATCTTCGTTATGGCAGGAATACATGCACATCGGCGCCATTACAATCCGATTTTTTAAAGTCAAATTTTTAACCGTATA
This sequence comes from Pseudoneobacillus rhizolycopersici, assembly GCF_054786815.1. Taxonomy (NCBI): domain Bacteria; kingdom Bacillati; phylum Bacillota; class Bacilli; order Caryophanales; family Bacillaceae; genus Pseudoneobacillus; species Pseudoneobacillus rhizolycopersici. Next base: position 236,499 of record NZ_JBTOOE010000002.1, read on the forward strand.
AGGTGAAAATAACTTTGTTTCTATCATCCAAAAATCTCCCTTCTGTCAATCTACTAAACATCCACCTATATTATATTCGAAAGCAAAAACTAAAGCTAAAAACAAGAATAGAGTTATGTGAAAATAATGACATTGGCTGAAAAAGTAGGTAAACTTAGTTGTAGGTTTTCGTATTTTATTAGTGTTCTTCCAACTTTCCTTCTATTTGAAAATAATTTGAGGTGCTATTGATATGACTGTGTGGATAAATGGAATTGCTAAATTAGTGTTGCCAACTCCTTTTAAGGTTGGTGATGTAAATGCATATTTGATTCAAACGAATATATTAACGCTAGTCGATTGCGGGGTTAAGACGGAGGAGGCATGGCATGCCTTTCATCAGCAACTTAACGATTTAGGTTTGACCTCAAATGATATTGATCAAGTTGTCCTAACCCATCATCATCCTGATCATGTCGGATTGCTGGATTATCTCCCTGAAACTCTACCTGTTTACGGCCATCCTAAATGTGAACGCTGGGTGCAAAGAACAGAGGAGTTTTTTAGGATACATAATGAATTTTATCAGCACTTGTTCGTTGAGTTGGGTATCCCGGATGAGTATTTCCCTTTAATTGGCCAGTTAACAAGGTCGTTGCGATATTCTTGTAATCGATCTCTTTCAAATGAAATAAAAGAAGGAGACATCATCCCAGGTCTTGAGGAATGGCAAATCATCGACACCCCCGGCCATGCTCAAAGTCATATCGTCCTGTTTAGAGAAAAGGATGGTGTATTAATTGGTGGGGATCATGTCCTAGCCCATATTTCACCTAATCCATTGCTAGAACCGCCAATCAACGGGCAAATGGATAGACCAAAACCTTTACTCCAATACAATGAGTCTCTGATTAAACTTCTTAACTATCCAATTAAAACAATCTATACCGGTCACGGGGAAGAAGTCTATGACCTTCCAGATTTAGTAGACAAAAGATTGAAGCGTCAACACGAGCGGGCGATGTCAGTTAAAGAATTTCTACAAAAGGAACCGCTTACTGTATTTGAAATTTGCCAACGCTTATTCCCAACCGTCTATCAAAAGGAGTTTTCTCTAACGATTTCAGAAACGGTTGGTCAAGTAGATTATTTAATTTCTATAGGGGAAATTAATAAGATAAAGGATAATAACACGATTCGCTACAGAATGATTTGAGGTGAAGGAATTGCCGTCAATACAAGGTAAAAATATCGTGATCACCGGTGCATCCGGTGGAATTGGCGCAGAAATCGCCAAACTTTGTGCCAAAAGAGGAGCGAACCTAATCCTTCTCGCACGTAGTGTGGAGAAGTTGAACCAACTTAAGATGAATCTAGAGGCTAAATACTCCATTAATGTTCACGTGCATCGACTCGATGTGTCCAATACCGATGAAATCCAACGTGTCTTTCAGACTATTTTGAAAGAAATGCCGACAATTGATATTTTGGTTAACAACGCAGGATTCGGCGTGTTTCGAGAGGCCCATGTGGCAAGTGTCCAGGAGATGAAATCGATGTTTGAGGTGAATGTTGTCGGTTTAATGGCGTGTACAAGTATGATACTTCCAAAAATGCGCGAGCGCCGCTTTGGTCATATTATTAATATTGCTTCCCAGGCTGGGAAAATCGCCACACCTAAATCGAGTGTATATTCTGCTACCAAGCATGCGGTTTTAGGGTATTCGAATAGCCTTCGGATGGAGTTATCGGAGCATCAGGTATTTGTTACCACGGTAAATCCAGGTCCGATTGCAACGAATTTTTTTAACATAGCTGATGAAAAGGGCACTTATGTTAAAAATGTTCAAAGATTTATGCTGCAGCCTGAGTATGTCGCTGAAAAAGTGGTCAACGCGATGCTAACGAAGACGCGGGAGATAAATTTACCGCGCTGGATGAATTTCGGAAGTGTGTTTTATACTCTCTTCCCAAGAACATTTGAAAGATTAGGCCGCAAAGCTTTTAACCAAAAGTAACTGATAAAGAGCTGACCTATTTCTAGGTCGTAGGTCTTAGTGGAAATTCATTCCAAAGCCGTTTTAGGTAATCCCGTTATTTCCTTACAATGAAAGTAAGTTAAAGATAACGGGAGGAAAACGAAATGAACAAGAAAATAGTTGTGGGTTTATTAATTTCAGCAAACTTAATGTGGATGGCGGGCTGTAGCTCTATTGCCCTCAGTAAAGAAAATGATTCAAAGATTCATATTAAAAAAGACAAAGCAGAACAATTAGACATTACTTTGAATGTAGGTGCCGGTGAGCTCAATGTTTCAGAAGGAGCCAAAGATTGGGTAGAGGGAGAAATTATTTATAGTGTTAAGGACCTTGAACCAAAAGTAAAATATAAAAAATCAGGTAGCACGGGTAAAGTTACGATTGAGCAATCGAAAAAGAATTTTAATGGCATTAAATTTGGCAATCTGAAAAATGTTTGGGATCTTGAGCTAACTGATGATGTGCCAATTGATTTAGAAGTAAATGCGGGTGCGGCTGATACGAACCTAGATCTATCGGGACTTCAGCTTAAAAATCTTAACGTTAATGCTGGTGTGGGTGATATTACCGTTGATTTGAGTGGTGATTGGGATGAAAGTTTTGATGTTAATTTGGAAATGGGTGTCGGGGAATCGACGATTATTCTCCCTTCAGATATCGGAGTGAGAATTAAATCAACAAAGGGAATTGGTACAGCTGACTTTAAAGGCTTTATCTCTAAAGGAAATGGCATTTATGTCAATGAAGCTTATGATTCTTCTGATGTTACCATTGATGTCACTACTGAGCTTGGTATTGGGAAAGCCAATTTTGTTTTAGAAAAATAACCTGATAAATAAAAAGAACCATCACCTCTTAGTGGGGTCGAATGGTTCTTTTTGTATAAATAATCCTTTTTCGTTTTTGTTTTCCGCGTTCTCATATCGGTAAAAGCAAAGGGACTTCTCATGTCCTCTGGGTTTCTTCTGCCTTCACGAACTAATTTCTCGCGCAGCTTTTTTGCCTTTGATTTAGCCATACTATTCACTCCTAATCGTTTTATATCAGTATATACTACAATTTAGGATTATGAATAGCCAAAGTGTCCAGTAAAAGTCATTATTCATCTTATTTCAAATGTTTCATTGCTTCGCGCGCGCTTAGTTTCGGTAGCGTATGGGATTCTACATATTTCTTTACAAACTCAGGATTCGTCTTCGCATATTCCCGCAACGCCCAGCCTATCGCTTTTTCAATAAAGAAATCCTTGATATCCTTGGAGCGTTCAATCATCTCCGCAAGCAGTTCGGCATCTGTTCCGTCTTTATATCCTAACTGAAAAAGGATGCAGCTTCTGACGAGCCAGAGATGTTCACTAGCTAACCATTTTTCTAATGTCGTCCGTTTCATCTCGGGATACATTTGAAAATAACTGCCGACTAGATGCTTAGCTATATGGTCCACCGTGTCCCACCAAGATTTTTCTCGAATGATTTTTTCTAATAATTCAATGTCCGCCACTGTAAATTGCTTTCTCATTTTAGTCAAGATGCTAAGCGCCGCCATCTGTAATTCGCGCTCTGGATATTCCCATAATTCTTGAATGACTTCAGGCAGGTCCTCGTGCTTCGGCAGTCCTTTTTCAGCAGTATATTTCTTGAATAAGTCTCTCATTACCGGTGCTTTTAATCCGATAAACTGGAATTGATTGCGCATATATTTTTCCATCTGACGCGCATCCTGTTCGTTTTGATGTTCTAACAGAAGCTCTCGTAGCTCTTTTGCATATATATTCATCATCGTCCTCCTCTTTTAATCAATTTGTCAAAAATTCATAAATTACATCATTCACAATATCATGTAAATCGGCATTGGTTTCTTTTCTCAAAGTTAAAATTTGCTGATAGAGTTCTTCATACTCGTCTTCATGTAGCGGGTTCGATTCTAAATCTCGGTGATATTGCTTAAAGCTATTTTGAATCATTTTTTTAATGAAATTTTTATCCATTTTTTGCACCTCGTCTCCCTGATTATATCGCGTTTTTAGTCGATTTCCACTTGAAAAAGTCGAACAAATCCCTATGAATCGACTAAAATCCCTATTGAACACGAACGTATATTCGCTTAGAATAAGGGTACACTAATAGAACTAATGTTCTATAAAAGAGGCGAAGAGCAAAAATGATTGATTACAACGAGATGCCACATCAACAAATTCTATGTATCGATATGAAAAGCTTTTACGCTAGCTGTGCCGCGGTTATCGAAGGGTTAGACCCATTAGAATCTTATATCGCAGTGGTCGGGGATAAGGAGCGCCAGGGAAGTATTGTTCTGGCCGCTTCGCCGCGGATGAAACAGGAATTTGGAATTAAAACGGGTTCGCGTATGTTTGAAATCCCAAAGGACCCACGGATTCAGCTACTTGAGCCAAAAATGGCGACTTACTTGCGCATTTCTACTGAAATCACTCGATTATTTCATCGATATGTCCCGAAGGAAGCAATTCATACGTACAGTGTTGATGAAAGCTTCATTAAGGTCGATGGTGCTACCGAAATGTGGGGGGATGCAACAACCATTGCGCGAAAAATGAGAAGCGATATCCAACGGGAATTTCAGCTGCCATGTGCGATTGGCATTGGTCCGAACATGCTGATGTCAAAGCTCTGTTTGGATTTAGAAGCAAAAAAGAAAGGTATTGCCCAATGGACGTATACCGATGTTCCGAAAAAACTTTGGCCGGTCTCGCCATTACGAGAAATGTGGGGGATTGGTCGTCGTGTTGAAAAAACGTTAAATGGAATGGGGATTTTTAATGTTGGTCAGCTTGCGCGCTATGATTTGGAAAAATTAGAAAAGAAATTTGGCATTATGGGAAATCAACTTTATCACCATGCTTGGGGAATTGATTTATCTGAAATAGGCGCTCCGATTATGGCTGGGCAGATTAGCTTTGGTAAAAGTCAAATTCTGCTTCGTGATTATAAGGAGGAAGAGGAGATTAAGCATGTGATTTTAGAGATGTGTGAAGAGGTGGCGCGCCGAGCAAGAACCCATCGCAAAGCGGGGCGGACGATTAGCTTTGGGGTCGGCTATAGTCAGGATGAGTTTGGCGGAGGCTTTTACCGTTCACGAACGATTGAGCAGCCAACCAATGTGACAATGGACATTTATCGCGTTTGCCTTGAGCTTTTTTACGAACATTACACCGGGAAAACCGTCCGGCAAATTTCGATGGCTATCGGTAATTTGGTTGAGGATGATCAGCTTCAATTAACTCTGTTCGATTTTAAAGCAGATAAACGGCGTGAGCTCGGTTATGTTGTTGATTCGATTCGCCGGCGCTACGGCTCGGGTTCATTGCTGCGGGCTGTATCCTATACTGCTGCTGGAACAGCGAAACATCGATCGAAGCTCGTTGGCGGACATAAAATGTAAAGGGGGGAAAGTGCATGATACGCGACCGCGGGCGAATAAAGTGGACATCAATGATGCTGCCGGAACACGTCAAGTTACTCCGTGATTGGGCTCACGAAGATACGTTCGAGCAGGAAAAGGAAATCGATGAACAAAAGTTGGAGGAAATGAACAGCTTGTTAGCCAGTGCTATAGGGGAGCACAAGCCATTAATGATAACATACTACCGAAATCGAAAGTATGAGCTTGTTATCGGTCACATCCATTATTGGAATGAACTCACACACAAGCTTCATATCATCGACCACTTTGAAGAAATTCATCGGGTTTCGGTTGAGGACATTGCGGATGTTCAGTGGAAGGAGTAGAGCAATTTCTAGGGGATGACAACCGTTTTAAGTTTCTCGCGAACAAAGAGGAGTATAGTAACAAATAAAGAGTCCCGAGAGTAAGGGACTCTTTTCACCATTATTCAGCCTTCGTGGCTCTCACTACAGATTCGAAGTTTCCTTTATGGGAACCGTCGCAAAATGGCTTGTTTTTTGAAAGCCCACAGCGGCATAATGAAAATGCAGGCTTGGTTTCGATTACATTTCCCTCTCCATCAAGCAATTCGACATCTCCTGATATACGTAAAGAACCATTGTCATTCACTTTAATTTGAACCTTCGTCAAATTAACCACTCCTTCACAAAAATGTCATAATTCTCCTTAGATGTTAAAAGAGAAATATAAAAAAAGCAATTAAAAGCACCTAATATCTAGTAAACACTATAGATGTGTTAAAATAATCATGGACGAGAGGTAGGGAGGATAAATATGGAAATACAAATAACTGAAGAAGCAACACAAAAATTAAAGGAAAAAATCGCCGATAAACAAGGATATATAAAATTAAAATATGATAATGAGGGTTGCTGTGCAGTAAGCGGGGTTCCGGTACTCTGGTTTGTGGACAAGCTTGAGGAGGGCGACGAAGTAGTAAAAACAGACGGATTAACGATATATATTGAAAAATCAAAAACAATTTTTTATGACGAAAAAATGAAACTTGATTTTTCGAAAGACTCCTATTGTTTTCAATTAAAAAGCCCCAATCAAATTTTAAACGGCCATATGAGCTTTGTTGATAAAACAATCTAAACAAAAAAGCCCCCCCTTGGCTATCTAGGGGATTTTTTATCAAGCTAAGATTCCATTATATTTACAGTATTTACTTGACATAACATGATTACAAACATATACTAACTTACATAAAGTAAGTAATATAATTTCATAAAGAATAGGTGAAAATATGATAGCAAATGATGTGAAAAATATATTAAAAGATAAATTGACAATCATAAAGCAAGATAATAAAAATGACCTTTGTCTAGTAGGGCCGGTTCAACTACCGGTACAATTGTTTGACGAAACGTTCATATTCCAATGGTATTCATGGTTAGAACTAAATGGTACGTTATCAATTGACGAAGTACTTGATGGTTTAAATCATGCCAATTTAGCAGCCATGCAACAGTCCTCTGTATTAGTATATGGTGATTTTGAGCAAGATGATAATGCCTTTATACGTATGCACAGCATTTGTCACACTGGCGATATTTTTGGTAGCAAACGCTGTGATTGCGGCTATCAATTACGTCAATCCATGAAAATGGTCGCAGAACATGGCTGTGGGGCCATTTTTTATCTCGCTGATCATGAGGGTCGAGGAATCGGTTTATTTTCCAAGTCGTTGGCATACTTGCTTCAACAGGAGGGCTATGACACAGTTGAAGCCAATCATGCATTAGGTTTTGAGGATGATATGCGTTCTTACGAGGAAGCGATTCGGGTATTAAAGCAGATTCGCCAAAAGCCTGTAACCTTAATAACAAATAATCCTAAAAAACTGGAAGCATTAAGAAAACATGGTTTGACAGCTGAAGATCACATCTCGTTATGGGGGGATGTTTCGGTTTATAACAAGCATTACTTAGCCACAAAGGTTGAAAAATCAGGGCATATTCCAATCAATCAACGAATGTCAGTATAAGGGAGACTAAATGGATGAATATGGACCAACATTTTATGAAAATGGCTCTTGACTTAGCCGCAACGGCAAAGGGAAAAACGAATCCGAATCCAGTCGTGGGTGCAATTCTTGTTAAAGACGGCTTGATTGTCGGCTCTGGTCTACACCGAAGGGCCGGTGAACCACATGCAGAGGTTCATGCATTTCGCATGGCAGGGGAACATGCCAAGGGTGCAACCTTATATGTTACCTTAGAACCATGTTCTCATTACGGAAAAACGCCGCCGTGCGCCAACCTAGTTAAAGAATCAGGGGTTAGTCGGGTGGTTGTAGCGACCCAGGATCCAAATCCCCAGGTTGCCGGACGAGGAATTGGCATAATCCGTGAGGCAGGGATAGAAGTCGAAGTAGGTATATTAGAAAAAGAGGCAAGGCTTTTAAATGAACGGTTCATTCATAACATGCTAACGAGAACGCCCTTTGTCATCTCTAAAGTTGCCATGACTTTAGATGGTAAAATCGCCACCAACAACGGTCATTCAAAATGGATTACAGGGGAAGAATCACGCTACAATGTTCACCGCTTACGAAATGAAGTCGATGCTATTTTAGTCGGAATTGGGACGGTATTGGCGGATAATCCGATGTTAACGACTCGATTAGAAACGGGAGGCAAGAATCCAATAAGAATTGTATTGGATACAGCTCTTCGAATGGACGAAAATGCCAAAATAGTAGATTGTTCGGAAGCGAAAACCTGGATCGTAACTGCTGCAGGTAATGTCGATGTTTCTGAAAAGATTAAGACATTAGAAAAGAAGGGCGTTGAGTTTATCTATGTCCCTGTTTCCAAAGTAGGTCTAGATTTATCAGTCTTAATGAATACATTATATGAAAAAGGGATAACGGATATATTAGTGGAAGGTGGAAGTGAAGTGAATGGATCATTCCTTCGAGCTGGCCTTATTAATAAATTTTTTATCTATATGGCACCTAAGGTTTTAGGTGGTCGAGATTCACTCACTCCTTTTGCTGGGGAGGACATTGATACAATGGATCAAGCGTTGGATGTTTCCATTCATTCGATTGAAAACTATGGCGATGATATTCTTATCACTGCCTATCCAAAAGTTGCAGGTCAATCATAAATGGAGGGTTTAGTTTGAGACTTGGATTTGATATTGATGACACACTTATTCAACTAAGACAGCATGCCTTTCATATTTATAATTCTAAATTGAACAAACAAGTCGGTATGGATCAATTTATTGAATTGAAGACACTTGAAATACATGAACCCTTTGGGCTGAATGCGGAAGAGGGGGGCAAACTTTGGAGAAGTCTGGCTGAAGAAATCTATTTTTCTGAGTGTCCTCCATTCCCACATGCTATAGAGGTATTGAATCGTTTGGTTAACGAAGGGCATGAAATTTACTATATTACTGCTCGGGATAAACAATACGGGGAAAGAACAAAGGAATGGATGATAGCAAATGGATTCCCTGTTGACGAAGATAAATTTTATTATGGGATGAAGGACGAGGAGAAAATCCAAATTATCAAGGACCTTGAATTAGATTACTACTTTGATGACAAACCAGCAGTACTAGAGACATTAATGGAATTGCCTTTAAAAGTAATAGCAATCGACAATTCTTACAATAAACATATGGATGTAGAGCGGTTGAGTAGTTGGTTGGAATTAGAGGATATTTTGAAAAAACCATGAGAGCGATGTAAATCGCACTCATGGTTTTTTTATCAGATATATGCCTCATCTTCATTGAATACAAATTCTTTCAAAAATTCATCTATGGCTTGCTCGTATCCCTCTTTATTTTCATTAAGGGATTGAGCATGAACACCGTTTTTTGCTAGGAAAAGCTTTTTTGGCCCCGTTTTTTTTTCAAACAAGTCCACTGTCATCGATGGCAGAATGTAGTCATCCTTTTTGCTATGAATAAATAAGACTGGATTTTTAATGTTCTCAATAACAGCAATCGGCGATACTTCATCAATTGAATAGTTGTCACGTATTTTTAAAAACAAATCTCCAAGCGGTAGGAAAATCTTTGGCGGTAACTTCATCTCGGCTTTTAACCGATAAGCTAACTGTTCTTTAAAATTGGAATACGGACAATCGGCAATGTAAAAATTTGCTCCATCCTCAACCATTCCTGCATATAAGAGCATAGTGGCAGCTCCCATTGATTCACCGTGAATACCAAGTTCAAGCGTCGGACCAATCTCAGCGCGTAGCCAGTCGACGACTGCTTTTAAATCGAATTTTTCATAATGACCATAACTTGTCGTATTGCCACCTGATTCCCCATGCCGGCGATGATCATAAATTAAGACGTTAAATCCACGCTTCAAAAACAGATTCATATATTTAATCGAATTGGTCTTATTTACAGTAACACCGTGGCAAATGATAATATAACGGTTGGTCCGATGCGGTACAGCTAAAACCGCTTTTAAAAGATAACCAAATGGAGACGATATTAAGACCTCTCGTTTTGGCAAACGTTCAAAATCTAGGGAGTTGAAACGACCGGCAGATAATTCCTGTTCTAGAATTACCTCATCATTTTTCTTTTTGATATACATCAGTCGATTCGAAAAATAGACACCCAAGCCTGCAATGGCAGAAAATATAGCAACAAGTGAAATTAAGGGAGCGAAAAATTTTCGCATAAGACCCCTCCTTATAAAAGGAAATATTATATCAATATTTTACCACTAAAAATGGCAAAAAGCCGCAAAATTGCGGCTTAAGTAAAAGAAAAATTACTGTTCTGAGTTCTGTCTTTTGGTCGGATGAAGGGCTATTTCTAATTCTTCTGCTGATATTAATCGTTTACCTGTTTCGGCATTTGGTCTTCCTTTTTGACTATAACCTTTTTCGCGTTTTTGACTCATTAAAATCGACTCCCTTCCATCATGTTCATTATTAAGATGGATAAGATAGTCATAGGTTATGCATGATTTAAACGGTAATAAGTGCTATCTATTTTTCGTGAAAGATGTGGTACCACGACATCAATCGCCCCAATTAATTTCTCCAAATCAATTCCAGTTTCAATCCCCATTCGCTGTAGCATATATACGACATCTTCAGTTGCCACATTACCGGTCGCCCCAGGTGCAAAAGGGCATCCGCCTAAACCACCGGTCGATGTATCAAATCGGTCAACCCCTGCCTGTAAGGCGGCAAAAATATTTGCTAGTGCCAATTTCCTAGTGTCATGAAAGTGTGCAGTTAACATTACTTTGGGAAATGCGTCTTTAAGCTTTTTAAATAGAGAGTAAGATTCATCCGGGGTTGCCATGCCGATCGTATCGGCCACACTTAATTCATCAGCACCTGCTGCGACAAATTCAGAACATAATTGGAGTACATCTTCTTCGAGTATTTTCCCTTCATATGGACAATAAAAAGATGTCGAAATACATGCGCGCACAAAAAATGGCTGTTGTTTTAAATTTTTGATAATTGGCTTGAGTTCTTCTAAGCTTTCTGCTGTTGACTTATTAATATTCTTTTTATTAAAGGTATTGCTTACTCCAACAAAAACGGCCACAGCTTTACAATCGGTTTCCAAGACCCGATCAATACCTCGTTGGTTTGGTGCCAAAACGATATTTCGTGTAGCTGTATCAAGGCATTCAGCGACAATTTCCCCGGCGTCGCTCATTTGCGGAACCCATTTGGGTGAAACAAATGAGGTAAGCTCCATTTCTTTTAATCCAGCCAGCTTTAGAGCGTTTATAAACTGTTTTTTAACCTCCGTTGGAATAAACGTTTTCTCATTTTGTAAGCCATCTCTCGGACCAACCTCAATAATCGTTACTTTGTTAGGCAAGTTCAACGTCGTCATTTTTTTTCCCTCCCATATACATATAGTTATTGTAGTGTTTATAATTTTCGAAAATCAAGAATTTATGAAATTTTGTCAAAATAAAAGGAATTTTGCTATTTTGCTCGAACTATTTAGGGGTAACCATCGTAAGGAAAGGAAGAGAAACGAATGACTGAGGTAGTAATTGTAAGCGCTGTCCGAACAGCGATTGGAAGTTTTAGTGGAAGTTTAAAGAATGTCTCTGCTCCTGAATTAGGTGCAGTTGTGATTAAAGGCGCATTAGAAAGAGCAGGTGTCAAGCCTGACCAAGTGGATGAAGTCATTATGGGGAATGTATTGCAGGCAGGTTTGGGGCAAAACCCTGCTAGACAAGCAGCAATTAAAGCTGGAATCCCCGAAAGTGTTTCCTCAATGACCATCAATAAAGTGTGTGGTTCAGGATTAAAAGCAGTACATCTGGCGACACAAGCCATTTTAGCTGGGGATGCTGATATTGTTGTTGCGGGTGGAATGGAAAACATGAGCCAGGCCCCGTATATATTAAAAAATGCTCGCGAAGGTTTTAAAATGGGTGATCAAAAGCTGATTGATACAATGGTTGCTGATGGCTTAACCTGTGCATTTAACAACTATCACATGGGAATCACTGCAGAAAATCTTTGCGACAAATACGAATTGACCCGAGAGGAACAGGACCAATTTTCAGCATGGAGCCAAGAAAAAGCAGCGAAAGCCATTGTAGAGGGTAAGTTTGTCGATGAGATTATGCCTGTTGTCATTCCTCAGCGTAAGGGAGAGCCAATCGTCTTTGCCCAGGATGAATATCCAAAAGCAGGAACGACGGCTGAAAAGCTTGCTGGTTTACGCCCTGCCTTTAAAAAAGATGGTAGTGTGACAGCAGGAAATGCATCTGGAATTAATGACGGTGCAGCGGCAGTTATTGTAATGAGTAAGGCGAAGGCGGATGAATTGGGCTTAACGCCATTAGTAACGATTAAAGCGAATGCGAGCGCTGGTGTTGATCCAAGTATGATGGGAATCGGTCCTGTCAATGCAGTAAAGAAAGTGCTTGAAAAAGCAAAAACAAGTCTTGAGGAAATCGAATTAATTGAAGCGAATGAGGCATTTGCTGCGCAATCCTTAGCGGTAGGACGTGAGCTTCAATTTAACAAAGATAGATTAAATGTAAATGGTGGCGCGATTGCTCTCGGACATCCAATCGGGGCAAGTGGTGCAAGAATTCTAGTAACCTTAATCCACGAGATGAGAAAGCGCAATGCTAAAAAAGGTCTAGCGACACTTTGTATCGGCGGCGGACAAGGCGTTGCCACAGTGGTTGAATTAGCCTAATTGATAGGAGGGAACGGTTGTGAAGAAAATTGGCCAAACGTTTAGTGAAGCAGTGGCGGACATTCATGATGGGGCTACCTTAATGGTAGGTGGATTCGGACTTTGTGGAATCCCGGAAAACCTAATTTTAGCACTTGTTGAAAAAGGTGTAAAAGACTTAACCGTCATTTCGAATAACTGTGGAATCGATGACTGGGGACTCGGTTTACTTTTACAAAACAATCAAATCAAGAAAATGATTGGATCTTACGTTGGTGAAAATAAAGAATTTGAGAGACAGGTGCTTTCTGGTGAATTAGAGGTAGAGTTGCTTCCGCAAGGATCATTAGCGGAAAAAATTCGTGCAGGTGGTGCTGGAATTCCTGCATTTTATACGCCAGCTGGAGTTGGGACCCCGATTGCGGAGGGCAAAGAAACACGCTTATTTAATGGTAAAGAGTATTTGCTTGAGGAAGCTTTAACTGCTGACTTTAGTCTAGTACGTGCTTGGAAAGGCGATAAAATGGGGAATCTAGTTTATCGAAAAACAGCACGCAACTTCAATCCGATGATTGCCGCCGCAGGTAAGGTGACGATTGCTGAAGTGGAAGAGTTATTGGAAATCGGTGAATTAGATCCAAATCAAATTCATACTCCAAGCATATATGTCCAAACGATTATCCAAGGAAAACAAGAAAAACGAATTGAGCGATTAACGGTTCGTAAATAATCTTGATTTGGAAGGAGAGAGACGAATGAATAATCGTGAAAAAATTGCCAGAAGAGCAGAGCAAGAAATTGAAAATGGCTTCTACGTTAATCTGGGAATTGGTATGCCAACGTTAGTAGCCAACTTTATTTCAGAGAATAAACAAGTTGTACTTCAATCAGAAAATGGACTTCTTGGCATCGGGCCATACCCAAGTGAAGAGGAAGTTGATGCTGATCTAATTAATGCCGGTAAAGAAACCGTCACAGCAATCCCTGGTTCAGCCTATTTTGACAGTGCTGAATCTTTTGCAATGATTCGCGGGGGACATGTGAATATCGCTATCCTAGGCGGAATGGAAGTTTCCGAAAATGGAGACCTCGCCAACTGGATGATTCCAGGAAAGATGATCAAAGGAATGGGTGGCGCAATGGACCTCGTTCATGGTGCGCGCAAAATCATCGTCATAATGGACCATGTCAACAAGTCTGGAGAATCGAAAATATTAAAACAATGCAGCTTGCCACTTACTGGTAAAGGGGTGGTTAATCGCATCATTACTGAAAGAGCGGTAATGGATGTTACTGAAAACGGTCTAAAGCTAGTTGAAGTTGCAAGAGGATTCACTGTAGAAGACGTAGTTAGTTCAACGGAAGCTGCATTAATCTTTGATGAGAATGTGAAATTAGAAGCTTATTAGGCTGGAAGAGGCAGGGGGAATATTCCCTGCTTCTTTTCAATTCAAACAAATGAAACTTTATCACTTTTGGAAAAGCCGCCCACTTGGAAACTGAAGTTATTTTCCTTTAATAAAACCATGATATAATATTTCCAAAAGAAAAAGAGGGGACAAGTATGAAAAAACGTCAACAACACCCAGTTAAGGCAACAGCTAAGAAAGATGAGGCGGCAATAACTCTTGGAGATTTTATTAATCAAGATTTAATGAAACAGTTAAAAGATAAGCAAAATGAACTAAAGGCTGCAGAGGAAAAGAAGATTCAAGAGGAAGAGGCGCGAAAACGCGAGGAAAGAAGATTAAAAGAAAAAAATAAATCTTTTGAGGAACTGTTAAACGAAAGCTCGACTGACTGGAGAAAGTTTAAATAATAAGCAGGGAAGAGAAAAATTAGGTCAGTCCCCGAAGTTGGGAACTGACTTAATTTTGATTTAGCGATGTTCTTGATAAACCTGCTTTTTAGTTAATTCCTGAAGAAAATGGATTTCCTCATCAGATAAACGACTAGAGCGTACTGCGCTAGCATTCATTTTCACTTGTTCAGGCGTACTAACTCCAACGACAACTGCAGCGACAGCGGGATTAGCTAGACAATACTGAGTAGCAATCTCTGTCATCGTACGCCCATTGGCAATTCTATGCTTTAAAGTGTTGATTAGTTCCTTTAATTCGTCAGCTGAATAGTCTAAATACCCCTTTGTTTTAATCGAATCTGAGAACGTATCCCAATTTTTCTCGGAAAGTAACCCTTTTGCTATTGATCCGCGACAGACAATACTAATATCATGCTCTTCTAAAAGTGAAAGTGCCGTTTCCTCTGGACGGCGATCAAGAAGGCTATACTGCATCATCACTGAAACAATATTTGAACGTTTCGCATATTCCCTGATCACGTTTGGACGAATCGAAGAAATTCCATAGTACCTAATCAAACCCTCTGTTTGGAGTTCTTCAAAAGCTTCAATCGTTTCATCCATTGGATCCTTAATGGTTCCACCATGCAGCTGATACAAGTCAAGATAATCCGTATTCAGCCTTTTTAAGCTACTTTTAATCTGTTCCTTGATATAGGACTTTGAAGGGTCCCAGCTCCAACCATCCTTCCCCTCATTCCAGCGGTTTCCTACCTTAGTGGCAATAAACACTTTATCACGGACCGGTTTAAGAGCTGTGCCGACAATTCGCTCATTTTCACCAAAGTCGTATAAATCAGCTGTATCAAAATAATTAATACCTTCTTCCAATGCTGCCTCAATCACACGATGTGCCTGACGTTCATCCGTCCCTAGTGACATACAGCCTAAGGCCAATTCGCTTACAAGTAAATCCGAAGTACCTAATTTTCGCCTTTGCATTTGTTCCCTCCTACTCTGTTGCTATAAATATCATTTTACGAAAAAGAAAGATAATTAACCAACTAAAGAAACTATTTATTCTTTGTATCTAACCATTCTTTAACTGTCTTAAAATGACGTGAGTATTCCGTTAGTTTTTGTTTGATTTCCCAGGCTTTACCAACCATTATGACTCGTTTTTCAGATACATACACTTTCATTTGCTTCCACTCTACCTCTCTAAGATAAGTATGGTAAAATGTATGAGCATGTCACATTGGATTAGAACAGGAGTGGTCCAAGATGAATCATTTAGAGGAAAAAACAGTTAAATCTGAACAAATTTTTACCGGTCGGATCATTAGTTTGCAGGTAGATGAAGTCGAACTGCCTAATGGCAAAACTTCTAAACGTGAAATTATTAAGCATCCTGGAGCAGTTGCGGTTATACCAATTACCAATGATGGGAAAATTGTAATGGTAGAGCAATATCGGAAAGCGCTTGAACGAACATTGGTGGAAATTCCCGCTGGAAAATTGGAAAAAGGAGAAAATCCACAAGATTCTGCTAGAAGAGAACTTGAAGAAGAAACAGGTTATGTTTGTGAAAATCTCAAATGGCTGATATCTTTTTATACTTCGCCAGGTTTTGCGGATGAAATTGTCCATTTGTATCTGGCTACAGGCTTATCTAAAAAGGTAGATGCAGCAGGACTTGACGAGGATGAGTTTGTTAACATAATAGAACTTTCGCTCTCTGAAGCGAAACAATCTATTTTAGAGAAAAGAATCTATGATGCGAAAACAGCCTATGCGGTTCAATACCTTGAATTAAAAGAGGGACTAAAATAACCATGCAAAACTATTATGTGGATTTACATATACATATCGGTCGAACGCGCTCAGGTAAAGCGGTGAAAATAACCGGTGCAAAATCGTTAACATTCACTAACATTATTCATCATGCGCGTAATGAAAAAGGATTAAATATGATTGGAATTATTGATAGTCATTCACCAGAAGTGATTATTGAAATGGAGGAATTACAATCAGAAGGAGTGCTTACGGAGCATCCGGATGGTGGGATTTTATTTGGGGACTTAACAATCATTCCTGGATCTGAGTTGGAAATCTATGATGAACATTGTCACGGTCCGATTCATGTTCTTTGTTTTTTTCCGACCATCGCAGTTACGAAAAACTTTTCTATTTGGTTGTCAAATCATCTGAAAAATATACAGCTTAGCTCACAACGGATTTATGTTTCTGGTAAGGAACTCCAAAACAAAGTAAAGGAATTAGGTGGACTATTTATTCCGGCACATGTTTTTACCCCGTTCAAAAGCCTATATGGTAAAGGGGTTGTGAGAAGTTTGACGGAGGTATTTGATCCAAAATTAATAGATGCTATTGAATTAGGTCTTAGCTCCAACACAATGATGGCCGATGAAATTGGCGAGCTTCATCATTATACTTATATTTCTAACTCGGATGCCCATTCACTCGCTAAAATTGCCCGAGAATATCAAGTACTTGAATTGGTGGAGCCATCGTTTAAAGAATTAGAGAAAGCTTTAAAAGAGATAGATGGTAGAAGGATAGTGGCTAATTATGGACTAGACCCTTATCTGGGGAAGTATCATAAAACAGCTTGTGCGAATTGTTTTCAACCAATTGATTTAGATATAGAAGCTTGTCCTGAATGCGGAGAAACGAAATTTACGAAGGGTGTTGCAGACAGAATTAGGGAGCTGCATTCTTCAGTAGAAAGTCCAAGAAAGCGGCCACCTTATGTTCACCAGGTCCCCCTGGAATTTATTCCAGGTCTTGGTCCAAAGATGCTCAATAAGCTTTTGGACCACTTTGGAACGGAAATGGCGATTCTCCACCAAGTTCCACTAGAGGCACTAAAAACGGTCGTACCAGATACAATCGCCGAACTCATCTGGAAGGCCCGTCATGGCAAACTTCAACTCCAAGCCGGCGGAGGCGGAAAATACGGAAAAATCGCCGACCAATAACAATACAACAAAAGACTATAACGCTTTAAAGCGTTATAGTCTTTTATTTTTTGTCATACTGTTTTAGGACAAGCATAGTATTTAGTAATGAGTTTCGTGGGAGGTTGTGCTTGATATGAGGAAGAAAATGTACCAGAGTGTTGCGGCAGGATATATGCGAGAGAACTCCTCTTTGTATTTATTTGTAATAGTGTTATTTATGATGGGGGTTATTTTTGGTGCGGTCATTGTAAATAGCTTAAGTTTTGCGCAAAAGGAAGATTTATTTTATTATTTAAATCAATTTTTTGGACAAATGGAAAGTGGGAAGCTGGCTGAACAATCAGATCTTTTTAGGCAAAGTTTTTTGCACAATCTTAAATTCATAGGACTCATGTGGATATTAGGAATATCCATTATTGGTTTACCGGTTATTCTTGTTCTATTGTTTATGAAAGGGATGGTCATTGGCTTTACAGTCGGATTTTTAGTCAATCAAATGGGTTGGGACGGTTTCTTTTTGGCATTTGTCTCTATACTTCCGCAAAATTTTATTATCATTCCGGTATTTATTATAACGGCATCAGTAGCTGTGATGTTCTCCCTAAAAATGATTCAGCGCCAATTTTTAAAAAAGTACGGACAACCGTTTTTGCCACTGTTTAAAAATTATATAGGGACTTTTCTTATTGCAATTATCTGTATTATTGCTGCAGCGGCAATTGAGGCATACTTATCACCAGTATTTATGAAGTCAGTTATAAACACGATTATCATTTTAAATTAATTATTAAATGATATTAAATATAATCAGTTATTTATAATAATTTTATTTTGAAATGCTCCTTCTATACTGTTATAATGAGAATGACAGTGCGAGGGAGGGACGGACATTTGGAAAGTAGAATTGAAAGAATAAAGAAACATTTGCACTCATCCAGTTATAAGCTCACTCCACAACGAGAAGCAACTGTGCGTGTGTTGTTGGAAAATGAAGAGGATCATTTAAGTGCGGAAGATGTATACCTCCTCGTGAAAGATAAGTCTCCTGAAATTGGTTTAGCAACTGTATATCGGACGTTAGAATTACTCACTGAGCTTAAAATTGTCGATAAAATAAATTTTGGTGATGGAGTTTCTCGATATGACTTGCGTCAAGAAGGAGCAGCCCATTTCCATCACCACCTTGTTTGTATAGAATGTGGCGCTGTGGACGAAATTCAGGATGATTTGCTTGAAGACGTTGAGGCGATAGTAGAGCGGGATTGGAAATTTATTATTAAAGATCATCGTTTAACATTCCATGGAATCTGCCATCGTTGTCA
This sequence comes from Pseudoneobacillus rhizolycopersici, assembly GCF_054786815.1. Lineage (NCBI taxonomy): Bacteria > Bacillati > Bacillota > Bacilli > Caryophanales > Bacillaceae > Pseudoneobacillus > Pseudoneobacillus rhizolycopersici. The sequence continues at coordinate 255,229 of NZ_JBTOOE010000002.1, forward strand.
GGACAAACCACAAGAAAAGCCAACAGAAGAAACGATATAGTAGGCCTTTTATAGGGCCTTTTTATTATGCTTAAAAGAAATCTCTATGAAACCTCAATGAACTAGCCTTTAAGGGTATAAAATCACCCTATTTTGGCATACCTTGTACTAGAGACTTAAACAAGTAATGCTTAAATCGATGGGGGCAGACGAAATGAGCTCATTTTTTAAAACAATCTTACAAACGATTAAGGTGTTTCTGATATTTACAGGATGCACAATTCTTTTTTATTATGGTATCATTTGGGTAAATCAAGAGTATCAAGATTATCACCGATATGATGAACCAAATGGTGCTGCCATTAAGGCATCCACTACCATAGAGAGCAACGACGACATGTCTATCGTCGATCGGTTAATCTTGTTTTACTTAAATGGGGAGTAAGAGAAATGATAGAGGATCATTTGAAGGATTTCCTTCATTTTTTAATCGTTGAAAAAGGATTGGCTGATAATACAATCATTTCATATAAAAGAGATTTAAATAGCTACCTGCTTTATTTAAAAAATGTTGAACAAATGAATGATTTAAATGAAGTAAAAAGAGCTCAAATTGTTCACTTTTTAAAATATTTAAAGGAAAATGGGAAATCAGCGAAAACATTAGCAAGGCATACTGCTTCGATCCGTGCCTTTCACCAATTTTTAATCAGGGAAAAAATTGCTGAACATGACCCTTCCGTACATATCGAAACTCCTCAGTTAGAAAAATCACTACCAAAGGTTCTTTCAATGGAAGAGGTAGAATTACTACTTGAGTCTCCAAAATTAATCAACCATTATGGATATCGTGATAAAGCAATGTTAGAACTGTTATATGCGACAGGAATGCGGGTAAGCGAGTTAATTGGTCTCAATAGCGGTGACGTCCACCTAACCATGGGATTTGTTCGTTGCATCGGAAAAGGAAATAAAGAAAGAATCATCCCAATTGGTTCGACAGCCCAAAATGTCATAAGGGATTACCTAGAAAAATCGAGATATAAGTTTTTGTCAAGTAAACATAGGGAAGATGCCTTATTTTTAAACCATCATGGAAAACGTTTGACTAGACAAGGGTTTTGGAAGATATTAAAAAAGTTAGTCGTGGAAGCGGGAATTCAAAAGGAACTGACCCCGCATACATTAAGACATTCATTTGCCACTCATTTATTGGAAAATGGTGCTGATTTACGAGCTGTTCAAGAGATGCTGGGGCATGCAGATATTTCTACGACACAAATCTATACGCACGTTACTAAAACTCGCCTAAAAGAGGTCTATACTAAGTTTCATCCAAGAGCATAAATAGATTCATAGAATTGTCACAAAGCTGTCTTAATTTGGACAGCTATTTTTCTTGTAATTTCCAACACATTTAGTAAAATAAAAGATGTCAGACTTCTGACATTTATGAAAACAAAGATGATAATCCCAAAATTGGGGGAATATTATGTTTAGATGGTTTGAGAAATAAATTTTAATTATACGAGGAGGTATTATATGGAAAAGCATACATATAAACGTATTTTTCTTATCGTAATGGACTCGGTTGGTATTGGAGAAGCGCCTGATGCAGAAAAATTTGGTGATAAGGGATCCGATACATTTGGCCATATTGCAGAAAAAATGAATGGCCTAAAGATGCCAAATATGGGAAAACTAGGGCTTAGCAATATTCGCGAAATTCAGGGTATTGAGAAAGCTGAAAGACCGTTAGCTTATTATTCAAAAATGCAAGAAGCATCGAATGGAAAGGATACGATGACCGGACATTGGGAAATCATGGGTTTGAATATTCAAACTCCTTTCCGTGTATTTCCTGATGGATTCCCAGAAGAACTAATCTCCGAGCTCGAGTCTAGAACAGGTAGAAAAGTAATCGGCAATAAGCCTGCTAGTGGGACGGAAATATTAGATGAACTTGGAGAACAGCACATGAAAACGGGTGCCCTCATTGTTTATACTTCAGCTGACTCTGTCCTACAAATTGCTGCTCATGAAGAAATTATTCCGATAGAAGAGCAATATAAGATTTGTCAAATTGCAAGAGAACTTACACTGGATGAAAAATATATGGTCGGCCGCATCATCGCAAGACCATTCATTGGACAACCAGGAAATTTTAAACGGACGGCTAATCGTCATGATTATGCATTAAAGCCATTCGATCGAACAGTAATGAGCGAACTGAAGGATTCTGGATTTGATGTGATTGCTATAGGGAAAATCTCTGATATTTTTGATGGGGAAGGAGTTACACAATCGTTAAGAACAGTGTCCAATATGGATGGGATGGATAAACTAGTTCAAACGTTAGATATGAATTTTACTGGTTTAAGCTTCTTGAACTTAGTTGATTTTGATGCCCTTTTTGGCCATCGTCGTGATCCTATTGGGTATGGAAAGGCTTTAGAAGAATATGATGCAAGACTTCCGGAAGTATTTGCTAAAATGCAGGAAGAGGATTTGTTAATCATTACAGCCGATCATGGAAATGACCCAGTTCATCCCGGAACAGATCATACAAGAGAGTATGTTCCCCTACTTGTTTATTCGAAAAAAATGTCAGAAGGAAAAGAACTGCCAGTCCGTGAAATGTTTGCTGATATCGGAGCAACGGTAGCTGAAAATTTCGGTGTGAAAATGCCAAACTATGGGAAAAGTTTCCTAAACGAAATAAAATAATTTTTAAGGAGCACAGAGATGAATTTTGAAAAAATCCAGAATGCGGCCCAATTTTTAAAAGATAAATATTCGAAAACACCTAAAATCGGATTAATCCTTGGCTCAGGACTAGGGGTTCTTGCTGAAGAAATTATAAATCCTGTAAAAATTCCTTACAATGAGATTCCTGATTTTCCTGTATCAACTGTAGAAGGTCATGCCGGACAGTTAGTATTTGGGGCAATTCAAGATGTCGAAGTTGTGGCAATGCAGGGAAGATTTCATTATTATGAAGGCTATAGCTTTGAAAGAGTGACGTTTCCGGTGCGGGTAATGAAGGAGCTAGGTGTTGAAATATTAATCGTCACCAATGCGGCAGGTGGAGTAAATGAATCTTTTGAACCAGGAGATTTAATGATTATAACGGACCATATTAACAATATGGGTACAAACCCGCTAATTGGCCCAAATGATTCTCTTTTAGGCGTTAGATTTCCGGATATGTCAGAGGCATACAATAAGGAATTACGCTCTTTAGCTAAAGAAATTGCCGGGCAACTGAGTATTTCTATTAGAGAAGGTGTTTATGTAGGAAATACCGGCCCTTCCTATGAAACACCAGCAGAGGTAAGGATGATTCGTGCTTTAGGTGGGGATGCTGTAGGAATGTCAACTGTTCCGGAGGTGATTGTTGCACGCCATGCGGGGATGAAGGTAATGGGCATCTCTTGTATTTCCAATATGGCAGCGGGAATCCTGGACCAACCATTAAATCATGAAGAAGTAATTGAAACAACCGAGAAAGTTAAGGCAAACTTTCTTAAATATGTGAAAGAATTAATTAAGCAATTTGGTGTATAGACAGCCAAACCATAATATGACGAAAATGTGGTGATTCCAATGAGAATGGTAGATTTAATCGAGAAGAAGCGTAATCATGAAGAATTAACAACAGAAGAAATCCAATTTATTATTAAAGGGTACACAGATGGGTCCATACCTGATTATCAAGTAAGTGCTTTTTCGATGGCTGTATTTTTTAATGGTATGACGGAAAGAGAAACAGCGGATTTAACCATGGCGATGGTTTACTCAGGTGATCAAATTGATCTTTCGCAAATCCAAGGGATTAAGGTTGATAAGCATTCAACAGGTGGTGTTGGTGATACAACGACACTTTGCTTAGGGCCTCTTGTTGCAGCGGTTGGTGTGCCTGTTGCGAAAATGTCAGGTCGGGGATTAGGTCATACCGGTGGAACGATTGACAAATTAGAATCAGTAAGTGGTTTTCATGTCGAAATTGAAAATCAAGAATTTATAGATTTAGTCAATAAAAATAAGATTGCCGTTATCGGTCAAAGTGGTAACTTAACCCCAGCCGATAAGAAACTATATGCTTTAAGAGATGTGACAGCGACAGTTGATAGCATTCCGATGATCGCAAGCTCGATTATGAGCAAAAAAATTGCTGCTGGTGCTGATGCCATTGTGCTTGATGTGAAGACGGGTGCTGGTGCTTTTATGAAAACTCTTGATGATTCAAGAGAACTGGCTAAAGCAATGGTGCGAATTGGAAATAATGTTGACCGAAGAACGATGGCAATTATCTCTGATATGAGCCAGCCTTTAGGATATGCAATAGGAAATGCCCTTGAAGTGAAAGAAGCGATTGATACATTAAAAGGCGAAGGTCCAGAAGATTTAACCGAGCTTTGCCTAACTTTAGGCAGTCATATGGTATATTTAGCGAAAAAAGCAAATTCCCTTCAAGAAGCAAGAGAGTTGTTAGAAAAGGCAATCAAAGACGGTTCGGCCCTTAATACATTTAAATTATTTTTAGCTTCACAGGGTGGCGATGCAAGTGTAGTAGATCATCCAGAAAATCTACCTCAAGCCAAGTATATTTTCGAACTAGAAGCGCAAGCGGATGGTTACGTCAAAGAAATGGTAGCAGATGAAATTGGAACAGCTGCCATGTTGCTTGGAGCTGGTAGAGCAACAAAAGAATCTGCCATTGACTTAGCAGTTGGATTAATGCTCCGTAAAAAAATTGGTGATCAAGTGAAAAAAGGTGAATCAATCGTTACTATTTATAGTAACTTTGAAAAAATTGAAGAAGTAAAACAAAAGCTTTACGAAAATATCATCATTTCTTCTGAACCAACACAAGCACCAACTCTCATTTATGAAGAAATAACAGAATAAGAATAGCCGAAGCACCTATTTAGCGCACGACAGGACTGGAGCTAGACAAAAAATGCCTTAGGATTTTTCCTAAGGCATTTTTTTGTCCCTTTTTAGAAATATTTGTATAAAGATGTTTAATTTGGAAAAAATGTAGCATATAAACAATAGGAGGGTTATGGACATGTACCGATATATTTCAATAATGTTAATCTTTATTTTAACGCTATCATTACTAAGCCAAGTCGTTTCAGCCCAAGAAACCACGAAAACAGAATTAGTCAATGAAGTGGCTTCAGCGATTTTAATTGAACGAGACACTGGAACTGTTATGTATGATAAAAATAGTCATGAAAAATTACCACCTGCTAGTATGACAAAAATCATGACAATGTTGTTAATTATGGAAGCCATCGATGAAGGTAGATTAAAGCTAGATGAAAAAATTCGAACTAGCGAATATGCAGCCTCGATGGGGGGGTCACAAATTTTTCTAGAACCTGGTGAAGAAATGACAACTAGTCAATTACTCAGTGGAATTGCAATCGGGTCAGCAAATGATGCATCGGTTGCCTTAGCTGAGCGCATTGCTGGGTCAGAAGAAGCATTTGTGGAAATGATGAATAAAAAAGTGAAAGACCTCGGATTAAAAAATACTAAATTCCAGAATACAACAGGCCTTCCAGCAAGTGATCATTATAGTACAGCCTATGATATGGCAATGATGGCAAAGGAATTATTAAAGTATGAAGGAATAACAAAGTTTACAGGCCAATATGAATCGTACTTAAGAGAAAATACCGATAATAAATTTTGGCTTGTCAATACTAATAAGCTTGTCCGTTTTTACCCAGGTGTAGATGGATTAAAAACAGGATTTACAAGAGAAGCGATGTATTGTTTAACGGCTACAGCAGAGAAGAATGGCATGAGAGTGATTGCTGTAGTATTTGGTGCACCAACGTCAAAGGTAAGAAATGCCCAGGTAACAAAATTATTAGATTTTGCATTTAGCCAATACCAAACACACCCGATGTACAAAAAAGGTCACACTTTAGGAAAAGTTGTTATCAGTAAAGGCGACAAAAAATCGATCAATGCTGTTACAAGTGAATCCATTTCACTTCTAACCAAAAAAGGCGAAAGCATCGATAAAGTAAAAAAAGAAATTAATATAATGAAAAATTTGAAAGCACCTATCTCTAAGGGTGATACAGTTGGTACGATAAAACTGGTAAGGGATGGAAAAACCTTATCAAAAAGCCCGTTAGTTGCTAATGAAGATGTAAAAGAAGCCAACTGGTGGAAACTATTTAAACGTTCCTTTAGTATGTTTACAAAATCAAGTTAATTAAGACTAATGTCGAAAAGATGAAATCTTTTTCTTCTTTTGACGAATCAACACTAGTTTTGTCTGATAGAAGGAAAAAGCATGATAAAAGGCGAATTTGACTCACTATACCAGATGAAGGAGGCTGAGGATAGTGAGTCTTAACATTGACTTAGAAGTAAAAAATGATGTTCTATGCATTCGCTTGAGCGGAGAACTAGATCATCATACTGCTGAGGACTTACGCGAACTCGCTACAAATGCAATTGAAAAACATCAAATTCGTCATATTCTATTAAATTTGGAACATCTATCTTTTATGGATAGCTCTGGATTAGGAGTTATTCTTGGGCGATATAAACAGATAAAACAAAATCATGGTGAAATGGTGGTTTGCGCCATTTCCCCTGCTATTTCAAGGCTGTTTGATATGTCTGGTCTATTTAAGATTATTCGTCTTGAGCCGACAGAAGAATTTGCCTTACAGAGTTTGGGGGTGGCGTAATGAAAAATGAGATGCGACTTCAATTTAGTGCACTGAGTCAAAATGAATCTTTTGCCCGCGTCACCGTTGCTGCATTCGTTGCGCAACTAGACCCAACAATGGATGAACTTACGGAAATTAAGACTGTCGTTTCTGAAGCAGTGACCAATTCCATTATTCATGGGTATGATAACGACCCTTCAGGTACTGTTTATATTGAAGTTAAGATTGAAGGCGGAACGATAGATTTAATGATTAAAGATGAAGGTATTGGAATCGTAGATGTAGAGGAAGCGATGCAGCCATTATTCACAACAAAACCTGACCTGGAAAGATCCGGAATGGGCTTTACGATAATGGAAAATTTCATGGATGAGGTGGAAGTCTTTTCACAACCGGGACGAGGAACCGAAATCAGATTAAGAAAGCATTTATTAAACAGCAAAATGCTATGTAACTAAGGAGACTTGCCAATGGATGTGGAGGTCAAAAACGAAAAAACGATAAATTACTTAAAGGACCATGAGGTAAAAGAATTAATTAAGAAAAGTCAAGACGGTGACCAAGAAGCAAGAGACATGATTGTTCAAAAAAATATGCGGCTAGTCTGGTCGGTGGTTCAACGGTTTATTAATCGAGGCTATGAACCTGATGATTTATTCCAAATCGGATGCATTGGATTGCTTAAATCAGTTGATAAATTTGACCTATCTTATGACGTAAAATTCTCTACTTATGCAGTCCCGATGATTATTGGAGAAATACAACGTTTTATTCGCGATGATGGTACAGTAAAGGTGAGTCGTTCTCTTAAAGAAATGGGGAATAAAATCCGCAAGGCAAAAGATGAGTTATCAAAAACATTGGGGCGCATCCCAACTGTTTCAGAGTTATCTGAATATCTAGAGTTATCGCCTGAGGATATTATACTTGCTCAAGAGGCAAGTCGAACACCTACTTCCATTCATGAAACAGTATATGAAAATGATGGAGATCCCATCACATTACTCGATCAAATTGATGATGGGAATGAGGGGAAGTGGTTTGACAAAATCGCCTTAAAAGAAGCTATTCGTGAGCTTGATGAACGTGAACGACTAATTGTATATTTACGTTATTATAAGGACCAAACACAATCAGAAGTCGCTTCAAGATTAGGCATATCCCAAGTCCAAGTATCCCGACTTGAAAAAAAAATACTGCAACAAATGAAAGACCGTATGGATTTGTAAATCCATACGGTTTTTTTTGATAATTTGTTCCATATTTTGGTCTTCATGAAAAATATGTCCTTTACAAATAATACTTTATACAAGGAAATCAATGTGTGGGAAGTGATTGTTTTGGAAAAAACAGTTTACATTCGCCTGAGACATCGTGTAATAGTGAATCCGGAAATCACAGTAAAGTTAAAGGATCTTGCCCTAGTCATAACCGATGATGATTACTATCAAAAACTTGTGGACATTCCCATACACAAAATCACCAAACAAGACAATAATATCATAGTCATTGATGTAATGAGGATTATACAACATATTACGGCTCTTTATCCAAAAACCGATATCCAAATCATTGGCCCCAACCAAACAATTATTGAAGTAGCATATAAGAAAAAAGGAGTTTCGATTCCTCTATTTATTTTAATATGGCTTCTGCTTTTCTTTGGTGCTGCTATTGCTCTAATGAATTTTCACGAGGATGTCAGTATGAAACAGGTTCACCAACACATTTATCAAATTATTACTGGCCGGTTTAACCCCCATCCACTAATCTTTCAAATCCCATATTCGATTGGATTGGGGCTTGGTATGATTTTATTCTTCAATCACATTTTTAAGAAACGTCTAAATGAAGAGCCAAGTCCACTGGAAGTTGAAATGTTTAATTACCAGCAAAATCTCGATCAGTATGTGATTATGCATGAAAATAAAGAAAGTATGAAAAAAATCGATGATCGTTAGTATATTATTTGCGATATTTTTAGGTTTTGCCGCAGGTTTAGCGGTTGGAACGGGGTATGTAGCATTTCTTACCGTATTAGGGGTGATACCTAGGCTGACGCAGCTTAGTAAAACCATGAAAATGATTCATTGGTATGAATGGGCCGTTGTGTTGGGTGCGCTGGCAGGCGCAATTGTTAGTTTAGAAGATGTCTATTTGTATCTGTCATCATATTCATTAATTTTTATTGGTTTAGCGGGTGGTATTTTTTATGGCATGGTGGCTGCTGCTTTAACGGAAGTATTAAATGTTTTGCCGATATTAGCTAAAAGAGTTGGTGTGGATGGGAAAATTACCATTTTATTAATGGCGCTTGTGCTGGGAAAAATTTTCGGATCCTTGTTTCACTGGATTTATTTTGTTCGATTATAAAAGAATAGTCAATTTACCGAAAGGAATCCTTATATGGAGAAACAGAGACAAGTGATATTAATTACGGATGGCGATGACTATGCAAGGCGAACAATTGAAAAAATAGCTAGTGAAATTGGCGGAAGATGCATCACGATGTCACATGGAAATCCGACAACCCTTACTGGTCCGGAAATCGTTCGCTTAATTAAAAGAGCAAAAAATGATCCTGTGTTAGTCATGTTCGATGACAGTGGTTATATGGGGGAAGGTTCAGGTGAAAATGCATTGAAACATGTAGCTAACCATCGGGATATCAATGTCTTGGGAATTCTTGCAGTAGCTTCCAATACTCATCATAGAGAATGGACAAAAGTAGATGTATGCATTGATCGTGAAGGAAATCTAACTCCATATGGTGTTGATAAGTATGGTTTACCTGATATAGAAATTGGTAGGATAAATGGCGATACCGTCTATTGTTTAGATGAATTAAACGTTCCTATTATAGTTGGGATTGGCGATATTGGTAAGATGGCAAAACAAGATTTGTTGGAAAAAGGTTCTCCTATCACTAAAAAAGCAATTGAACTTATTTTAGAAAGGAGTGGCTACAATGGCAGGTAAAACTAAATCGAAGAAGCCGATACCTGAATCCCTCGATTATTTAGAACAATATATGGAAAATCGGATAGGATTAAATAAAAGTTTTGATTTAGGTTTAAGAAAGTTAAAGGTATTGAGAAAGGATGTCCATGTTTATTATGTAAATGGACTATGTGATACGGCATTTATCATTGAAATATTAGAAGAATTAGTAGAAATAAATGATCATGAAAAATTGTCAACCAATTTATTTTCAATCGTTGAAAATCGGCTTGTTCATCAGTCGGTAAGTAAGATTAAGACCGTTGATGAATTAGTAGACCAAGTTCTATGCGGTTTAATAGTTGTTGTCGTAGAAGGAGTACCAGAAGGACTCGTCGTTGATGTAAGAAGTTATCCTGGAAGAAATCCTGAAGAGCCGGATACGGAAAAGGTAGTTAGAGGAGCAAGGGATGGATACACAGAAAATATTATCATCAATACTGCCCTAACAAGAAGAAGAATTCGCGATGAAAAACTGCGCTTTGAAATTATGAAAGTAGGGGAACGGTCTAAAACGGATATTGCCATAGGTTATATTGAGGATGTCGCTGACCCGGATTTAGTTGAAGTAATCAAAAAGGAACTAAAAGCGATTGAAACAGATGGATTAACGATGGGTGATAAAACGGTGGAAGAATTTTTAGTTAAACAAGGCTACAATCCTTTCCCACTTGTAAGATATTCAGAACGTCCAGATGTAGTCGCGGCACATATTTTAGAAGGGCATGTTGTTATATTTGTTGATACATCCCCGAGTGTGATGATCACTCCTACAACTTTCTTCCATCATGTCCAACATGCGGAAGAATATCGTCAATCACCAACCGTGGGGACTTTTGTAAGGTGGGTTCGCTTTATAGGTATTTTTTGTTCTATTTTTTTTCTACCGTTATGGTATTTATTCGTGTTAGAACCTCAGCTTCTACCTGAACAGCTAGAGTTTATCGGTCCTAGTAAGAAAACGAATATCCCGATTATTGTCCAATTATTTATCGCAGACTTTGGTATTGAGTTTTTAAGAATGGCTGCTGTTCATACACCAACATCATTATCCACCGCAATGGGATTAATTGCAGCCGTATTGATTGGACAAATTGCAATCGATGTTGGATTATTCGTACCTGAGGTTATCTTATATGTAGCTGTAGCAGGGATCGGATCCTTTATGACCCCGAGCTATGAATTAGGGATTGCAAACAAGATTGCCAGGTTGATTCTTTTAGCATTAGTGGCGGTATTGAAGGTGCCTGGTTTTATAATTGGTGTAACCCTCTATATTTTATTTTTATCAAGCGTACGTTCCTTAAATATTCCATATTTTTGGCCGTTTTTACCATTTAGCCCAAATGCATTTCTGAAAATACTCGTCCGAAATTCTGTTCCTGGCTCCAAAATTCGTCCTAGTATTACACATGCAAGGAATCGCTATCGTCAACCAAGTAATTAGGAAATTTAGAGTTGCGAATTAATTGGACATGTGTTAAAGTCTTTTTAAAATTAAATTTTATACTGAAATTTGATTATAGACAGTTTCTTTTAGAGATTCTGTCTATTTATTTATTAAAAAATATGGCCAAATAGAAACGAGGGAAAGTAATGCATTTTTATGGCACCGCAGCAGTCAATAATAAAGGACATTTGGAAATCGGTGGTGTCGATACGATTGAATTAGTCGACACGTTTGGAACACCCTTGTACGTATATGATGTAGCGTTAATCCGTGAACGAGCCCGAGGCTTTAAAAAAACGTTTGAAAAGTTTGGCATAAATGCTCAGGTTGCGTATGCCAGTAAAGCATTTTCAACGGTTGCAATGGTGCAGCTAGTAAACGAAGAGGGTTTATCTCTAGATGTTGTTTCAGGTGGGGAATTATATACAGCCATCGCAGCAAAGTTCCCTCCGGAAAAAATTCATTTTCATGGCAATAATAAAAGTATGGAAGAATTAGAAATGGCCATAGATTTCCAAATCGGTTGTATTGTGGTAGACAATTTTTTAGAGTTATACAGATTAATACAATTGTGTGAGCAAAAAAATGTAAAAACGAAAATATTATTACGGGTCACACCTGGGATTGAGGCCCATACCCATGATTATATTTTAACAGGCCAAGAAGATTCTAAATTTGGCTTTGATTTACAAAATGGACAGGCTGAACAAGCATTAAAACTAGCATTAACATCTGATAAGATTGAAGTATTAGGTGTTCATTGTCATATTGGTTCACAAATATTTGAAACAACGGGGTTCATCCTCGCGGCAAGAAAAATATTTGAAAAGTTAAATATGTGGCATGTAGAATTAGGATACACCCCAACCGTATTAAACTTAGGTGGTGGCTTTGGAATTCGTTACACGAATGAGGATGAACCTATTCCTGCTTCAAGATATGTAGAGGAAATTATTACCGAGGTTAAAAGCCAAGTTGAAAAATTCAATATGGAACTACCGGAAATTTGGATTGAACCAGGACGCTCGCTTGTTGGAGATGCTGGAACAACCCTATATAAAATCGGATCACAAAAAGATGTCCCTAATGTCCGGAAATATGTTGCAGTTGATGGGGGAATGAGTGATAATATTCGTCCTGCCCTTTATCAGGCTAAATATGAAGCGGTACTTGCTAACCGCCCACTTGATATAATTGAGGAAAAAGTATCAATTGCCGGAAAATGTTGTGAGTCTGGCGATATGTTAATTTGGGATCTTCCTTTACCAAAGGTAGAAAATGATGAAATTTTAGCCGTATTTTGTACCGGTGCCTACGGATATTCAATGGCAAATAATTATAATCGCATCCCACGACCTCCAGTGGTATTTGTTGAAAACGGTGTCGCGCAGCTTGTAGTAAAGCGTGAATCCTTTGATGATTTAATTCGTCTTGATGTACCTTTAAAAGCGCATGTAACCTTATAATGAAGGAAAAGGTTAACCTTGGGTTAACCTTTTTCGTTGATATCTTGGAAGGGAGATGGTAATAGTGAGACAAAATAATTGGATTGTGTTTATCATTCTATTGCTTATAGCAATTATTTGGGGTGTTATTTACGCAGTTTTTATCCTCCCGTCGAAATAACATGATTGAAGTCTTTACGTTTATGTAATATGATAACTTTTAGATATATGCAACAAACATTGTTCCAATACATATAATATCAAAAATGTTTAGTTGTACATTAAGTTGGAGAAACTAATACATTAGTAGAAAGAAACTTGTTTGTCTATTTAAATTAATGAGGGATCTATATGCTAATTCGTTACAAAAAAACATTTGAGAAAATCGCTATGGGACTTTTATCCTTTATGCCAAATGAAAAGGATCTAAAAAAACTGCAACAGTCCATGAAGAATTATGAAATGGATGATTCATGGCAGCTGTTTTTATGGAAAGAAGAGGATATCATAGGATTGATAGGGGTAACTCTACTGAACGAAAATTCCTACGAGATTCAGCATATTTCTGTCAATCCTTCTCATCGAAATCAAGGAATTGGTAAGAAAATGGTTTATGCGATAAAGGAATTGTATCCTGATAAATCAATTCTTAAAAATGAACTAACTGAATCGTTTATTAATAAGTGCAATAATTGTTAATAAAATAACCAAAACCCGAATAAATTTAGTCATTATTCGGGTTTATTTTTATTTCGTTCCAAAAGTGCTTTTTTTCGCTCTGCAATAACATCTGAACGATCTCTTAGAGCATGTCGATGAATGATTTCAATGTTGGAAAGATCACTTTTTTGCCCCCAATTCATGTTGGCAATTTCCCTCTCAGAAAAACATTTTTCTAGTTGATTTTTGTTAATCTTAATTGGTAAAGAATAACTTTGATAATCTTTGTTTTCCTTTAGTCTCTTTAGGTGATTTTCAAGCAGTTCATAAAAATCAATCACCTTGAATCCAAGGGTCTCAACTTCCCTTCTTTGATTCATAAAAATAGTAAGAGCTTTTTGTAAAGTTCTAGATGCACCTGACAAATTATTCCTTCTGTGATGATAATTTGCTACAGCTAAAAGAATAAAACCAACCCAAACTGAATTTTTTTGTTGGTCCGTTTCTTTCTTCCAAAATTCCTCAAGAATCTCATGGCATTCAAAGTAATCTCGGTCTACATGAAAGTGATACAAATATTTGATAAAAGCTATTGGAATCAACCGATTCCCCCCTTTATAATATTAGATTCATGTTATTTCTCATTAGTTTACATGAATGAAATCACTATGGCTAATGTTTTAACTTTTACACCACTATACGAGGGAAAGATTTTTAAGTAAAATAGATTTATTAAAAGTAATGATGGCAGCAAGAGAAAATGCTGATTAACTAATAGAAATTTTGGTGAAAAATATGCATTATCAAGTGAAATTAGATACCTTCGAAGGACCTTTGGATTTATTGCTACATTTAATTCACCGCTTAGAAATCGATATTTACGATATTCCTGTAGCGGTTATTACTGAGCAATATTTATTATATATTCATACGATGAAAGAATTACAATTAGATATCGCAAGTGAATATTTAGTCATGGCTGCAACTTTGCTCGCGATAAAAAGTAAAATGCTCCTTCCGAAGTATGAGGAAATCCAGGATGAATCTGAACTAGAGTTTACCTTTGAAGAAGACCCACGCGATGAGTTGGTCGGAAGGTTGGTTGAATACAGAAAATATAAAGAAGCGGCATTGGACTTAAAGAATCTGGAAGAGGAACGAAATTTAATCTTTTCGAAACCTCCTAGTGATTTATCAGAGCTTTCAAAAGAAGTTCAACAGACAAAGTTCGATGGAAATGTAAGTATCTACGATATGTTAGGTGCTCTACAAAAGCTCATGAGGCGAAAAAAATTACAAAAGCCACTCAACACAAAAATTACTAGGCAAGAAGTTTCGATTGAAAAACGGATGAACGAAATATTAGGGGAATTAAAAAGGTTTAAAGGCCGAAAAAGCTTTTCGGACCTCTTCCCCGTTTCTAATAAGGAACATATTGTCGTCAGCTTCTTAGCAATATTGGAGTTAATGAAGCGTCGTGAAATTCAAATCGAGCAGGAAGGAAATTTTTCAGAGATTTTTGTAATGACTTTGGAAGGAGTAGAATTAGTTGGAAATCATTAATTGGACAAGTATAGTTGAGAGTCTCCTGTTTGCAGCAGGTGACGAGGGGCTGTCCTTAAAACAATTATCTAGTGTGCTAGGAATAGAAGAGCACTTTGCAAAGGAAATTATTGAGGAATTATTTATAGAATTGGAAAAGCCAAATCGAGGAATTTCGATTGTTCAATTAGCTGGGACCTACCAGTTGGCCACCAAAAAGGAAAATGCTCCATATTTAAAAAAATTAGTAGAAACACCTAGCCAGACAAGTTTATCGCAGGCAGCATTAGAGACCTTGGCCATTATCGCTTATAAACAGCCAATAACCCGGATAGAAATTGAAGAGATTCGTGGTGTGAAATCTGAAAGACCAATTCAAACTTTGGTTGCTAGAGCGTTAATAAAGGAAGTTGGTAGGTCTGAAGGAACGGGAAGAGCTTACTTATACGGAACTACAAAGGAATTTTTAGATTGTTTCGGATTGAAAAATCTCGAAGATCTCCCTCCTTTACCTGAAAAATTAGATGAGGATTTTGAGCAAGAAGAAGCCGACTTATTTTTTGAAAAATTTCAAGAATCGTTGGAATCTAACAGATAAGCGGATTATTTTTATGATAAGATAGAGTTACTATTATATTTGGAGGGTCTTTACTGTGATTATTAAAGAATGTAAGGGATATGAACTTGTAAAAGAAAAACCAAATACTTCCGAAGATTATTTTAATCGAAGTGAAATTACATATGTTGAAGATGGTGTCCAAAAAAATCTTCATATTTTATTTGTTCGATATTATGAGGAAAACTATAAAAGATTAACTCCCTTTGAGGTTAATCCAGTTTTCCAAGTAAATGGAAATGATTTTTATATACGCGATTTTATGGCCCTTATTTGTTTATTGAAAAATCCAGGACTACGCCATCGTAAACGACTTTACATTAATACGGAAAAGGAGTTTCAATATTATTTTCAGGACATAGATTTTGATAAAGTGAAGCAATTACTAAGTGATTTAACGCGAAATCAACAGGTTGAAATTAAATCTCCAATTCATTTTATTATCCAGCCAAACTAGGGGGAGGGTGAGCGGTTCATAAGAACTGCTCATTTTTTTATGACCACTTTGGGCTACCATTCATATGATGTTGATGGTGACATAAGAGTGGAAAGAGGGATAGAATGAATAAGTTTAAGAAGTATGTAGAGGACGTATTAGACTGGAATGAGGATATGAAATCATTTCTCCAATCAGAGACAATTGCTGAAGAATCCCATGTTTGGCAACACTTAGACCGATTTACAGAGTTGATTCAAACGGTAAATGGTTCGATTGACCAAGAAGGAATCATAACTATTCAAAAAATGGCAGAAAGCTTGCAACAAGAGGTAGAGGAATACATGGAACAAAGGCAGGATTTAGGTGCAATTTGGATGCCGAAACAAAGCTTTGTTCGGCCAGGAAAACATAAGCTCCCAGCTCTACCATATCCCTATACAGCACTTGAACCGTATATCTCCGAAGAAATCATGCGCTTGCATCATGATAAACATCATCGTTCCTACGTCGAGGGATTGAATAGAGCAGAATTAATGCTTGTTGAGGCAAGAGCGAAAAATGATTTTTCTCTAATTAAACATTGGTCAAGGGAACTGGCCTTTCATGGTTCTGGACATTACTTACACACGATTTTTTGGAATAATCTGTCACCTAATGGTGGTGGGAAACCATCGAGGAGTCTTTTGAAGGAAATTAATCTATATTTTGGTAGTTTTGAAAACTTCCAAAAACAATTTACTGAAGCAGCAAAACAGGTAGAGGGTGTAGGTTGGGCAATCCTGGTATGGTCACCTAGGTCACATCACTTAGAAATCCTCCAATCTGAACGACATATGCTATTAACGCAGTGGGATACGATCCCGTTACTCGTCCTTGATGTTTGGGAGCATGCCTATTACTTACAATACAAAAATGAACGGGCAGATTATGTGAAAAACTGGTGGAATATTGTTAATTGGGAGGATGCTGAGGAGCGATTTGAAAAGGCCCAAAATTTAAAATGGAACCCATTATAGATTAGACTCAGAACCAATTAATAGTCATAAGACTCTTTGTCCAGCATAAACTTGTACAAACGCTAGAGAAGGGGACTTATAACTACATGGAACGTTTTAGAAGGTTATGGATCATTATTCTTGCAATCATAATCGCATTTCTACCAAATTCGGAAACAAAAGCTTCTGGTGTTTCTGTTAGTGCAAGTGCAGCTGTGCTTATGGACCAAGAATCTGGGCGTGTTTTATTTGAAAAAGGGGCCCATGAAAAAAGAAGAATCGCAAGTATTACGAAGATTATGACCGCTATACTAGCAATAGAGTCTGGTAAACTTGAGAATACTGTTACGGTTAGTGATAAAGCAACAAGGGCGGAAGGATCTTCTGTATATTTAAAACCAAATGAAAAAATCAAGCTAGAGCATCTTGTCTATGGACTCATGTTAAGGTCCGGAAATGATACTGCAGAGGCAATAGCAGAATATGTAGGTGGAAGTCTAGACGGATTTGTCTATCTAATGAATCTAAAAGCCCAGGAAATAGGCATGGCAAATACCCATTTTGCCAATCCACACGGGTTGGATAATTATGAAAATCATTATTCAACAGCCTATGATATGGCTCTCTTAACTAGATATGCGATGCAAAATGAAACGTATCGCGTGATATCGGGAACTAAGGTTTATAAGGCTCCAAATCCAAATGAGAAGTGGGATAGGGTTTGGAGAAATAAAAATCGGATGTTAACCAAATATAAGTATAGTACAGGCGGCAAAACAGGTTTTACAAAAAGGGCGAATAGAACTCTCGTCTCAACAGCCAAAAAAGGTGATATGGAATTAATATCTGTTACCCTAAATGCACCTGACGATTGGAATGACCATATATCAATGTTCGAGTTTGGCTTTCAAACTTATGATCTCATTGAGGTGGTTTCAAAGGGAGCTATACTTAAAATAAAAGATAAGGCCTATAAAAACCGAATTTACTTTAACCGATCATTCTCTTATCCAGTTACTAATAAAGAGAAAGATTTAATTTCTGTAAAATATACACTATTGAAACCATCAAAATTAGCGGATATTTCACACGAAGAAATTGTTGGTAAAGCAGTGATTTACCTAGATTATAAACCCATTGAAGAAATACCGGTTTTTTACAAACCTGAACAGCAGGAGCAAAAAGAAACGAGTAGCCTGTTAAACCTAATAAAAACTATTTTTGTATCGTTCTTAACTGTGGGGAGTTCCGATGGTTAATTACATTTGGGTAGGTTTAACATTAATAGGGTTAATTTTTGCAGCTGTAAACGGAACGATGAATGAGGTTAATGAAGCCATTTTTAGAGGGGCTAAGGAAGCTGTTACGTTATGTATTGGACTTATTAGTGTATTAGTCTTTTGGCTTGGAATGATGAGAATTGCTGAAGATTCAGGACTTTTGAAAAAACTCGCAAAACTGTTTAAGCCCTTCGTTAAACGAATTTTTCCAGAGGTGCCTTCTGACCATCCGGCTTTAGGGTATATCCTCTCCAATATGATGGCGAATATGTTTGGCCTTGGAAATGCTGCTACTCCTTTAGGGATCAAGGCAATGGAGCAATTAAAGATGTTAAATGGCGGAAAGACGGAAGCAAGCCGCTCGATGGTTACGTTTTTAGCTTTAAATACGGCAAGTGTTACCTTAGTGCCTACAACTGTTATCGCAATAAGAATGAATTATAATTCTGTTTCACCAACAGAGATTGTTGGTCCCACGCTTGTAACAACGATTTTGTCAGCGATTGCTGCTATCCTAATAGATCGCTATTTTTATTATCGCCGAAGCCGAAAAGGATGATTAGTATGGAGCTAATATCAGCAATTTCATTATGGATTATCCCTTGTATTATTGGCTTTATATTAGTGTACGGAACGTATAAGAAAGTCCCTACTTATGAAAGCTTTGTTGAAGGCGGTAAAGAAGGAATAAAAATAGCGGTATCCATTATACCATTCCTAGTAGGGATGTTAGTATCAATATCAATCTTTCGTGCCTCTGGAGCATTAGAATATTTAATGAGTTGGATTGGTCCTACCCTTCTTGCAATTGGGTTTCCGCCGGAAATCGTCCCACTTGCAATCATTCGCCCATTATCGGGTACGGCAGCATTAGGAATGACCAGCGATCTAATCGCTACCCATGGACCTGATTCATTTTTAGGAAGACTAGCTTCCGTTTTACAAGGTAGTACCGACACAACATTTTATGTATTAACCGTTTATTTTGGGGCTGTTGGAATTCGGAAAATGGGAGATGCATTGAAGGTTGGTTTATGGGCTGATTTAGTAGGAATAATCGTGGCAATCTTTGTCGTGACATTGTTTTTTGGATCGAAATAAGTACTAATAAAGAACCCACTAATGGCGGGTTCTTTTGGTTTTTCTCAAACACTTCTTTGAAAATGTGACAACTTATGTCATAATTCATATGAAGTAAAAAGTAAAATTGCGATTGATTTTTTTGATATTGACAGAGGTGAAATAGATGGAAAGACTGCAAAAGGTAATTGCACATGCAGGTGTAGCGTCGAGAAGAAAAGCAGAAGAATGGATTAAAGAAGGTAGAGTAAAGGTAAATGGGAAAGTTGTAAAAGAACTGGGCTTGAAGGTTTCCTCTAACGATAAAGTAGAGGTTAACGAAATTCCACTCGAAAGAGAGGAGCCTGTTTATTATTTGTTTTACAAGCCAAGAGGAGTTATTTCGAGTGTAAAGGATGAAAAAGGTAGAAAGGTCGTCACGGATTTTTTTACTTTTACTGAAAAGAGAATTTATCCTGTTGGCCGGCTTGACTATGACACTTCAGGGCTCCTTATCGTTACAAACGATGGAGAATTTGCACATCTTTTGACACATCCACGACATGAAATTGATAAAACGTATGTGGCAAAGGTAAAAGGTATCCCTTCAAGAGAGATGTTGCGAAAATTAGAAAAGGGGATTCAACTTGAAGATGGAATCACAGCTCCTGCGAAAACAAAATTATTATCTTTAGACAAGAAAAAGCAAACGGCCATAATTGAAATCACTATTCATGAAGGCAGAAATCGTCAAGTTCGGAGAATGTTTCAAGCAATTGGACATGAAGTCATGAAATTAAAAAGAGAAAAATATGGTTTTTTAACCTTACAGGGTCTAAGTACCGGTGAAATAAGAGAGCTCACTCCACATGAAGTCAAACAATTGCGAACATTAGCATCAAAAAGTTCATAGAACTGTCACATTTACAAATAGGAAAACAATGTGAGGATATTAATAAATGATATAATATTAGATGTGTTTTTACCTAGGGGGGATACATATGAAGAAAAATCGTCTAATTATGAGATCCATTATTCTTGTTCTTTTGCTAAGCGCTGTCGGCTATACATTATATGCCAATTTTACAAAGGATAAAGTGTCTGCCTTAAAGGTGGGCTCCGAAGCACCTGATTTTGTCTTAGTTGATTTAAACGGTCAGAAACATCAGTTGTCCGATTATAGGGGGCAAGGGGTGTTTTTAAATTTTTGGGGTACTTGGTGCAAACCTTGTGAAAAAGAAATGCCCTATATAAATAATAGTTACCATCATTTTAAAGACAAGGGTGTCCAGGTGTTAGCTGTAAATATTGGGGAATCGGACGTTGCTGTAACAAAATATGTTGAGCGTAAAAAATTAGATTTTACCAATATGATCGATAAGGATCAACAAGTTCAAACAGCCTATAATGTTAACCCTTTACCGGTCACTTTTTTAATTAATCCAGACGGTAAGGTTGTAAAAATCCACACGGGCTCATTAACTCAATCTATGGTTGATGATTTCATGAGACAAATTCAGCCTTAGAGAAAACAGAATCTAAACTTTCTAGAAACAGGAGTTTTTGCTATGAAAGAGGTAAAATGTGAATGCGGACATGTGAATCCACATGGAACCATTTTTTGTGAAGCGTGTGGAAAAGTGACAAATGAACACGATGAAAAACAACTGCTGGACATGCGTTATGAAGGAAGTGCCCGCAGGTCCCAAACGTATAATAAAACAATCGTTGATAAAGTATGGAATTTTTTTTCCTCAGTAAAAGTTGGAGTCTGGTTAATTGTAATTACCTTAGCCGCTTCAGCATTGGGGACGATTTTACCCCAGGAAATGTACATACCTCCAACGATGTTAGCTTCTGAATATTATCAAGAACAGTATGGGTGGTTTGGTAAAGTATATTATCAACTAGGTTTCCATAATCTTTATAGCTCTTGGTGGTATTTAATATTAATTGCATCTATAGGTATTTCCCTTGTGATCTGTAGTTTAGATCGGGTCGTACCGCTTTATAAAGCCTTAAAACAACAACGTGTAACAAGACATGAGGGTTTTATCAAGCGTCAACGTGTCTTTGGTGAATCTCCCTCATTAAGCAATGATGAAATTGCCCAGATGAAGCAGAAGTTAATCAGAAAACGTTATAAGGTCCGCGAGGAAAATGGGAATCTACTTGCTGAAAAAGGCAGATTCTCAAGATGGGGCCCTTATGTTAACCATGTGGGGTTGATTATTTTTTTATTTGGAGCAATGCTTCGTTTTGTTCCTGGGATGTATGTAGATAAAGTTCTCTGGATTAAGGAAGGTGAAACAAAAGTTATTCCCGGTACTAAAGGGGAGTATTATTTATCAAATGAAAAATTTATCTTAGATATCTATGATAAAGAAAAGGATAATGAAGCTTTTGGTGAAGCACTAGACCGTGTAGGAATGGTAGTAAAAAATTACCAATCCGATGTTACTTTATTTCAAAAGGTTGGCGACACTTTACCTGGAGAAAAACCACAGTTAGAAAAAGTAAAAGATTTTCCAATACAAGTAAATAAGCCTTTGAAATTTGAAAATTTTGCTGTTTATCAAGTTGATTACCGATTAAATGAATTAAGCAAAATGTCTTTTAAATTAACAAAAAAAGCAACGAATCAATCAGTAGGGGATATTACAATTAATTTATATGAACCGGAAAAAGTCTATGATTTAGGAGAAGGCTATAAAGTTGAACTTAAAAGCTATTTCCCAGATTTTGCTTTTGATGAAAATCATGAACCCTCTACTAAATCAAGGGTTCCAAATAATCCAGCGTTTGTTTTTAACATTCGATCTCCAGAAGTTCCTGATGGCGAAATGAGTTTCGTTGCGATCCAACAAACAATTGAAACGCAAGGGGAAAATCTTTATAAAATGGCATTTAGCGGTGTGGATACAACAAATGTCGCAGGGTTAACGGTCAGAAAAGATTTAACTCTGTGGATCTTGGCACTTGGTGGATTTATCTTTATGGTAGGCGTTATTCAAGGGGCGTATTGGAATCATCGTCGAATTTGGATTCAACAAACTGATGGGAAAACATGGATGGCAGCACACACTAATAAAAATTGGCATGGTATAAAAAGAGAAATTAGTCAAATCATTGAAGGTACGAAGCTAGAAGAGCCAGAGGACCAATTAATCAATGAGAAAAATGAGCAGGGGGTCTAACGTTTGGTATCTTTAAGTTCAAATCTATTATATATTGCCTTTATTCTGTATTTAGTTGCAACATTGTTTTACGGTGGGGCAATTAAAGCAAAGAAACCAGGTGGAGAAAAGAAACAAACAAACGCTTGGGGGAAAATTGCTACATTTCTCACTATAATCGGATTTATTTCTCAAGTAGGATACTTTATTACTCGGTGGATTGCCGCAGGGCATGCACCTGTAAGTAATTTATTTGAGTTTACGACTTTCTTTGGAATGGCATTGGTAGGGTCATTTATTGTGATTCATTTTATTTATAAAACTCCTTTACTTGGCTTGTTTACACTACCAGTTGCTATATTAATCATTGCATATGCGAGTATGTTCCCGCGTGAAATTTCTCCGTTAATTCCTGCATTACAGAGTGATTGGTTACATATTCATGTCACTACAGCAGCATTAGGAGAAGCAATTTTGGCAATAAGCTTTGCCGCAGGTCTTATTTATTTGGTGAAATTTGTTGACCAATCAAAATCAAGTAAACGAACACTGTGGTTAGAGATAGTACTATATGGATTAATTGCCACTTTAGGCTTTGTAGTGACAGCCACTACGTTTTCGGCAATGGATTATAAAGTAGAATTTACCTGGACTGATAAGAGCGGTAAAGAAACCGTAGAAGAATATCATATGCCAGCCATTACCGGGCCTCACAATTGGGAGTTGAAAACAGACGGGGCATTGGAGCCAATTATTGAAATGCCAGCTATTATTAATGCAAAAAAATTAAATACAGTGATCTGGTCATTATTCTCAGGTTTAGTATTATATCTCTTATTTAGATTAATATTAAGAAAAAGAATTGCTGCTGCATTGCAGCCATTGGTCAAAAATATTAATTTAGATTTAGTCGATGAAATCAGCTATCGTTCTGTATTAATTGGTTTTCCGGTATTTACATTGGGAGCACTTATTTTCGCAATGATATGGGCGCAAATAGCATGGACCCGATTTTGGGGCTGGGACCCTAAAGAAGTATGGGCACTAATTACATGGTTATTTTACGCAGCCTTCTTACATTTAAGGCTATCAAAAGGATGGCATGGTGAAAAATCAGCGTGGCTCGCTGTTATTGGATTTGTTATCATTATGTTTAACTTAGTAGCAGTTAACTTAGTCATTGCCGGGTTACATTCCTATGCTGGATCATAGAAAACATAAAGCCTTCTTTAAATAGAAGGCTTTTTTTCAAAAAAACAAAATAAATTACCAAATTTGCAACATATTTAACTGAAAAAGCATGGAAAATTGTTTGCTTATTTTGTAAAATTACCGCATGGAGGGGATTTTTAATGGAAAAAGACGTGAAAATTCTTGTTGTAGATGATGAAGAAAGAATTCGTCGCTTATTAAAAATGTATTTAGAGCGTGAAGAATATAAAATTGATGAAGCGGAAGATGGGAACGAAGCATTAGCCAAAGCGATCAATAATGATTATGATGTCATCCTGTTGGATTTAATGATGCCTGGTAAGGATGGAATAGAAGTTTGCCGTGAATTAAGGGAGAAGAAAGCAACTCCTGTGATTATGTTGACAGCAAAAGGTGAGGAAGTAAACCGGGTACAAGGTTTTGAGGTTGGTACAGATGATTATATAGTTAAACCGTTTAGCCCACGCGAGGTCGTATTACGCGTAAAAGCTTTATTGCGTCGTTCCTCTCAAACAAGTTATTTACAAACAGACACATCTACAAAAGATGTTATAGTTTTCCCTCATCTTACCATAGACAATGATGCACATCGTGTATTGGCAGATGGAAAAGAGGTTAGCTTGACACCAAAGGAATATGAACTTCTGTATTTCTTAGCAAAAGCTCCTGATAAGGTTTTTGATCGCGAGCAATTACTAAAAGAAGTTTGGCATTATGAATTCTTTGGTGATCTTAGAACAGTTGATACACATGTAAAACGTTTAAGAGAAAAGCTTAATAAAGTATCCGAACAAGCCGCAAGAATGATTGTAACAGTATGGGGAGTGGGCTATAAGTTTGAGGTCGTAAATGAATGACCGTCCTTAGAAGTGTAGTAGGAAAACTTTGGATTACCATTCTTTTACTTGTTTCATTTATTTTGTTCATTTTGACTGTGATGCTTTTGCAGTTTTTTGAAAATTACCATATTGATACAACCGAAAAAGGGTTGTTGAATACGGCTAATAAAATTGCTGGAATATTAGAAGAACACGATGATGAAGAATTATCTCTAGGACTTGAAGTGTCTTGGAATCTTATTGATGAGGTGACTAAGGTACTGATTGTTGAAAACGAGGATCAATTGTTTTATTCACCAAATACAGAAGCAAAGGAAAGGCTTTTGTTAAACGAAATAGAGCATGATTCCTTGTTATCCAAAGTCATTAAGGAAGGAAAAGTCGAAAAGAAAGTCTCTCCTCTTCCTATTTCGGATTCAGGCGACGATAAAAGGGTTAATCATGTTATCATTGGCGTTCCCTATAAGAAATCAGATTCAAGTTACGGAGCAGTCTTCATTTATCAATCACTAGAAGTAATTGAACAAACTTCCAATCATACGACAAAATTTATTCTGTTAGTAGCTGGAGTTGCCATTATTCTAACAACAATTTTTGCATTCTTTTTATCTACTAGAATAACTGCACCACTTATGAAAATGCGGGAAGCGGCATTTGAAGTAGCTAGGGGGAAATTTGATACAAAGGTTCCGATATTAACTCATGATGAGATTGGCGAATTAGCAACAGCCTTTAATCAAATGGGTAGGCAACTAAAATTTAATATCCACGCACTTAATCAGGAAAAAGAACAATTATCAAGTATTTTAAGTAGTATGGCGGATGGAGTTATTACCTTTAATCGGGATGGAACAATTCTGATAACAAATCCCCCTGCAGAACGTTTCTTGCAAAATTGGTATTATGAACAAGGGACTTCTCCGGGTAAAACAGAATCCCTTCCACCTAAAGTGGAAGAATTATTTCAACTTGTTGTTAGCACGGAACAAGAGCAAACTAGTGAAGTCTCATTTCAAGGAAGATATTGGGATATTGTTATGACACCGCTTTACAATAATAAATTTATTCGTGGTGCTGTAGCTGTTATTCGTGATATGACAGAAGAGAGACAGATGGATAAGTTAAGAAAGGACTTTATTGCCAATGTTTCGCATGAGCTCCGGACACCAATTGCGATGTTGCAAGGATATAGTGAAGCAATTGTAGATGATATTGCCCAAACAAATGAAGAAAAAAAAGAGATGGCTAAGGTTATCTATGATGAATCACTAAGAATGGGTCGATTAGTCAATGAACTTTTGGACCTAGCGCGAATGGAAGCAGGACATTTATTGCTTACTTACGATAAAGTTGAAATTTCGCGATACCTAGATCGGATCATTAGAAAATTTCAAGGCTTGGCAAAAGAAAGAGAAATTGAGTTAACTCTTTCTATGACTAGTGAAAATGATTTTTTCTCAATTGATCCAGACAGAATTGAACAAGTCCTAACGAATTTAATTGATAATGCGATTCGCCATACTCCAAGTGGTGGAAAAGTAGAAGTAACGGAAATGACGGATACAAAGGGTATCTTATTTGAAGTGAAGGATTCGGGTTCTGGTATTCCCGAGGAAGATTTACCATTTGTCTTCGAACGTTTTTATAAGGCTGATAAAGCGAGAACGAGAGGACGTTCAGGTACAGGTTTGGGCCTATCGATAGCCAAAAATATTGTCGATGCCCATAAAGGAAATATCTCTGTTCAAAGTAAACAAGGACAAGGAACGACATTTTCCTTCTTCATTCCGCATCGAAACGAATAAAACAAAGAAAAATGCCGAAAATTCTTGATTCACGGGAAACATTTCTATCAATAGATATTTCATAGTCTTTTACTTGGAAGGTGTTTTTACATAAAATACCTTCCTTTTTATTTTGAAAAAGTCTATAGTAAATAGTGTAACTTTTTCTATCCAAATATCGACTAATTAAATGAACGGGGAGGGGAAGATAGTGGACTCCGTTTTTAACGAACTCTATGAAAAATACCACCAAGATGTTTTTCAATTTCTTTTTTACATGGTGAGAAATAGGGAACAGGCGGAAGATTTAATGCAAGAGGTTTACATTAGAGTATTAAAATCATACCAACATTTTGAGGGTAAAAGCAGTGAGAAAACTTGGTTATTCTCAATTGCTAGAAATGTTGCCATCGATTCCTTTAGAAAACAAAAGGGCTGGAAACAAAGAATTATTGAGAAATTTGATTGGTCTGAACGGCAGGTAAAGGATGAATATCCAATTCCTGAAGAGATCGCACTCCAACGTGAGGAAATTCAGATTATGTATAAGGGTTTAGAAAGCTGTACAGTTGATCAAAAGATGGTCATCATTATGCGCTATATTCAAGAGCTTTCCATAACTGAAACTGCTGAAGCACTTGGTTGGACAGAGAGCAAAGTAAAAACCACTCAGCATCGAGCCCTTAAAGTCTTAAAGAAATACATGGAAGAATTGCTTGGAAAGGAGGAAAGCATCGATGAAAAAGTCAGAGTGGAGCGATAAAGAACTCGAAGAATTATTGCGTCAAATGCCTAAAATGAAAGATCATCGCGATCCTCGTGACATCTATCAAAGTCTTTCTTTAAAAGCAAAAAAACGTAAAAATAAGGCCTGGATTGTTCCTTCTATCGCTTCCGTAGCGGCTGCCTTATTATTATTTATTTTAGCGCCACAGGTTTGGCAAGTGGTCTTTCAGGATTCGTCTGAAAAACAAAAAAGTGAAATTAATGTAGCACATGAGGATGCTGGTGAACAATTTAATATGGCAAAGATTGCTCCAGATGTGAAAGATAACATTGAACCTAAATCTGGAGCAGAACAAGGAATTTCGATTATGTCTACATCATTTGAAACAGCTCTTTACGAAGATGAACTTGTCGATCAAGATGTTATCACCTATACCATCCCAGATCAAAACGCTCAATTATTGGTCCCGGTTTCGATCATGGTTCCAAAGGACGGGAAATCATGGCTTGATCATTACCTAGATTATCAAGGGAAATTAACCGAAGAGCAATGGGGTTTAACGGAATACTATCCACTTAATGCGAAATTAACAATGGTTGATGACCGGACATTAAATGTTGATGTGAAGGAAGGCCATCGATATTTAGAAGGGTCAGCTAGTGAAGTATTATTTTTTGATACAATGAAGGGATTATTACAGAATTATAATCTTGATAAAATAACCTTCAGTACGAATGGTAACCCTGGTATTGTAGGTGGAAATACTGGAGAAACACAATATTTATCAAAACAAAATGAATTAAAACATTCTTATTTTGTCTTTCAGCCTAACAATCAAAATTCGCCATTTATCGTACCGGGAATTGATACTTTTACGGATATTGAATCTGCTCTATCCTCAATGAAGGTTGGTTATGAAGCTTATGGCCTCCAACCCTCACTTCCAGCCGATTTTAATTTTGAAATTGATAGTAGTTTAGGTGATGTTTTGCTCATCAAAGTAGCTGATGGCTATCCATTTACCGAAGAACCCAAGAATATTTATGCTATCGAAGCAATTTTGTTAACTTCTAAGGAATTTGGTTACAAGGCGGTTAAGTTTGAGAATACCAATGTCCAACAGATTGGAAGATTCAATTTACAAAATGAAATAAAAGTTCCTATTGCACCAAATAAAGTATATTATTAAAGCCTGATTTTATCAGGCTTTCAGATTGTTGACAAAAGGCATTGAGAATACACACTCTCGATGTCTTTTTGTCATTTTTAATTGAAATTTCAGGTGAAATCGTTGATTTCCGCTCCAGGCGCTTGCTTTCCGGGGGGCGTTCGCCGAGCCTCCTCGTCGCTATCGCTCCTGCGGGGTCTCGCCTGAACCGCTAATCCCCCAGGAGTCAAGCGCCTTCCGCTCCAATCAACTTAGCGTACTGCTAATAATGACTCAAAAACCTGCTAATGAGTTCACTTTAAGCGACTTTCCATGTCCAAATCGCTAATTTCTTTAAATTCATAGCAGCAAAAGTAAGCATCGCCTGCATAGACAAGTTTTTTAGCCCGCGTAGGGTTGTCCATCGCATACCATGCTTTTCCTTTGCATCTGCAATAACACGTTCAATTGTTTCTTTGCGTTTAGCATATATCTGTTTTATCTCTTCAGTGTGCCGTAAATGCTCTGCGTCTTCCACATAGGATTCCCAAATATGACGTTGATAACACGAATCCCTTTTCATCGGTAGCTGTATGAAACGAATAAGCAAACTGTTTGTTTCGTTCATCCTTTACATAGTACCCACTCTCAGGATCTGTCGTACTTTCCTTAATTTCCTTCCATTCGTCTTTTTCAAATTTCTCTGGTGGAAATGGCTTTTTACCGTGTTCCTCATGATCTAGATTAAGTTCTAATTGGAGTTTCTCTTCATAAGCACGAGCTTCCTTACGAACTAGTTTCTTATCATACTTGCGTTTATTAGCACTCGCTTTTACATGTGTGGAGTCAACGAACACATGGTCAGCAGACAGCAACCCTTTGTCTATAATCTCATTCAAAATATGAAAGAAGATACCTTCGAACACCGCCGTTTCATGATATCGACGTTCATAATTCTTACCGAAGGTAGAGAAATGTGGGACCTCCGTATAGAAACCAAATTCCAAAAACCAGCGATATGCCATGTTAGTCTCAATTTCTTTAATAGTTTGACGCATGGAACGTATTCCAAATATGTATTGAATGAATACCATTTTAAACAAAACAACAGGATCAATACTTGGACGACCTAGCCCCGAATAAAGGTTTTGAACCAAGGGATAGATGAACGAAAAATCAATGGCTGACTCAAGTTTACGTACCAAATGATCTTCAGGAACTAATTGGTCTATAGTCAGCATTTCTAATTGATCACGTTCATTGGATTGGTTTTTGGTCATCATGGTACGTCACCTCATAGTTTTTTTTCAGGATACTAGTTGATTGGAGCGAAGGGCGACGACTCCTGCGGGACTAGTGTGCGCCTTGAGACCCCGCAGGGAGCATAGCGACTGAGGAGGCTCAAGGCACACCCCGCGGAAAGCGTTCGCCCTTCGCGGAAATCAACGATTCTTTAGCGTATAAATTTATTTTAATAGAAAAAAGACTGTAGCACACTCGAAACTCTCCGAGTTTGTCTACAGTCTGAAAGCCTGATTTTATCAGGCTTAATTTTTTTACCAAATTCTTGTATAAATTCAACTTTCCTGCCTATTCTAAGAAATGTGTCATTAAAATGATCTGTTAAATCGGAGGTTCTAAATTTCAATAAATGTTCATATGGTGGATAGGGAGTAATGTTGAAGGAGGAGCAATGGAGAATGCTTGACTATTTAAAGCGGTTTTTAATCGCAGGGATTGTGGCTCTTTGCGTAAGTTTATTGTTTTTTGGAGGAAAGCCACAAGCCGAAAGCCTAGATGAAACAATTGATTGGATCTGGCCGACAGACGGAATTATATCCGATACATATGGAACGAGGTATGGGCATCATAAAGGAATTGATATTGCAGGGGACCTAAATTCCCCGATTTTTGCAGTAGACGATGGACAAGTCAAAAAGTCTTATTATTCAGATACTTATGGACATGTCATATTTATCAAACATAGCAACAATAATTTGGAAACCGTATATGCACACTTAAACAAGCGTAATGTAGAGGTCGGACAAAATATTCTAAAAGGTGAAATTATCGGTAGAATGGGTAATACCGGGGAATCTAATGGAGTCCATCTTCATTTTGAAGTTCATGAAAATGAATGGACCTTCGATAAGGAGAATGCCCTTAACCCCAGCATAGTATTGGGGAAGATGGCTGTTGGCAATATAGTACAAGCCTTATCTGATGAGCAAGCTTTATCAGTAGTAAAAAACATAAAAACTGGAGAATCAGAACAAGTCAACGATAATATTATGAATAAACTAGAAACCAAACAACATATTGTTCGCTCTGGTGAAACCTTATGGTCTATTTCGCAAAAATATTCGACAACCATTGAAACGATTCAACAAGCAAATTCGCTATCAACGACATTGATTTATGAAAATCAAACTTTAAATATACCAAAATAAAGAGAAAAGACTACCCTCAAAATACTATAGGTAGTCTTATTTTTTTGGCCCTAATATAAACAAAGCAATAATCTTCACAAATTCCATCATTTCATTTATAATATAAACGTATAAAAAAATAGATCTATCTTCGGGGCTGGGTGAAATTCCCGACCGGCGGTGATGAGATTTATCTCTAAGCCCGCGAGCCGTAAGGCAGGATTTGGTGCGATTCCAAAGCCGACAGTAAAGTCTGGATGGGAGAAGATGGAGGTTCTGCGAACGTTTAAAAAACAATGTTTGTTTAAACGTTTATTAGGCATGCCTTTAAATTTTCCCTCAAGAATTTATTCTTGAGGTTTATTTATTTGTGCCGCCTTTCGCTGGACCTTTCTCTTTGTGAAGATGATCACAAAAGGAGAGAGGAAGAAATGAAAAGATTTTCAGTAAGAGCATTTGTTACCATTGGGATGATGAGCAGTTTATCGTACATTTTGATGTTGTTAAATTTTCCGCTGCCGCCATTTCCAAACTTTTTGATGATTGATTTTAGTGACATTCCAGCTATTATCGCCGCTTTGATATTTGGCCCGCTGGCTGGTGTACTAGTCGAACTGATTAAAAACACCCTAGATTATTTTATGACAGGTAGTGCAACGGGTGTACCTGTTGGGCATGTTGCTAATTTCATCGCAGGAACATCATTTGTCTTAACAACCTACTTTATTTTTGTTCAGCTTAAGTCAAAAAAAGGGATGACCTTCGCTCTTTTAGGCGGGACAATCTTGATGGCAGTATTAATGAGCGTGTTAAATTATTTTGTTATTTTACCAGCCTATACTTTCTTTTTAAATATGCCTGCGATGTCTAATCCTGAAATGAAGCAGATGGTAGTCGGTGGAATACTTCCTTTTAATATCGTTAAAGGATTAATTGTCACAGCTATCTTCATGATTATTTATACTCGTATGCACAATTGGATTGGAAAACAAGCTGCTTATAAAATATAAATAGAAATCATAAATATCGAACGCATCGGTTCCCAATGGCCGATGTGTTTTTATTTGGAGAGGGTAAGTTGGTGGATTTTTGATCCAATACCAGGTGCTATATTAACATCGTCCATTTACACATTGAAAAAAATAAGCCCCTTCATTAGAAGGGGCAAGTAATTAATCAAATAGGAATTATTCGAATTTCGTAGGGTTGCCGTCGAATGGCTCATCTGCAACTTTGATAGAATCAGTTGGGCAGCCTTCAAATGCATCCATCATGTCATCGATTAAAACATCTGGAATTTCAACGATACCAGCATTATCATCAAGTGTTACAAATGCAATGCCATCATCATCGTAATCATAAATATCTGGAGCTGCTGCTCCACATGCACCACATGCGATGCATGTTTCTTTGTCAACAATAGTGTACTTTGCCATGAAAAAACCTCCCAATATTTAAACAATGATTCATGAAACGCTTCATGAGAAAATCATGGAAACGCATTCCTCATACCCTATTGTAAAACTGAATCCATAACTTTTCAATAGTAAATGTAATGAGAATGCTTATCATATAAGGGTTTCGTGGAAGAATCACTACCTTTTTAGGCACCTTTTTGTCCTGTAATAAGCTAAACATGTTAAAATAAAAGTAGGATTTTGTCGACTTGGATGTAAAACTAATTTCAAATATTTAATTGAACGGTTGTGAACGTCTGAATGGAAAAATACCTTCATTTAATCATCCTATTTTGTTTAGATAAGTTAAATGGTGAGAGAACCATCTATTCTGTTTATCATTTATTAAAAGGAAAAAAATCATCACAAACTATCCAAGACGCTCACTTATTTAAATTGGCCATTTTATTTCAAACATATGCAAATTTAACTCGTACAAACTTTGATCATATAATTAACGACTTACATCAAGATAACTTAATTAATAATATAGAAGGTGAAAAATTCAAACTGACATCTAATGGTGTTGCATACTTAAATAAGAATATTAGCCAACATCCAATTCCAAAACATTTAAATGGTTGGAAACATCATTCCGAGCAAGTGGATTTTTGGAAAAGGCTATCTTTATTTATTCAGGTTTGCTCCAACCTAATTAATTATGAGTCTTCCTTCATACCGATTTACAATGATATTGAATCATCAACTTGGGTTAAAAAAACATTAATTAATTTAAAAAGAAATCGTGAGGACCTAGTCGATTGTTTGATACAGGAACTTTTACATTGTTTAAAAGGTGGAGATGATTTATTTCCCGAGATATTAATCACCCGATTAACCGGTTTTAAGCATATCGGGCTAACATCGGCCCAAGCGTCTGAAGAGTTAAGAATGGACCATAATTATTATCAGTTACTTTTTTTAAATCATCTTCATTTTATGATTGAAAATATTTCTGACAATATTACCGATTATCCGATACTTCAAAGTTTATTACCGAATAATCAAACATCAAAAGCGATTACAAAATCATCTTTCCATACCTATCAATATTTGCAAAAAGGATATTCAGTTGAGGAAATTAGCGCGATTCGAAATTTAAAATCGAGTACGATTGAGGATCATATTGTTGAAATTGCCATATTGGATACGGAATTTCCATTAGATTCGTTTATTGACAAACATACCGAAAAGATAATTGTTCGAACAATAAAAGAACTAAGGTCAAAACAATTAAAACTGATTCGAAATCATTTGAATGAGCAGGTAAGTTACTTTCAAATCCGCTTGGTTCTCGCAAGGTTAGGTGATGTCATTTGAATCTTGAGAAACTTCTATATGAACATTTTGGGTTTATAGAATTTAGGCCAGGACAAAAAGAAATTATTTCTTCTTTATTAGATAAGCGAGATACAGTAGGGGTTTTACCAACTGGTACTGGAAAATCTTTATGTTACCAGTATATGGGCCATCTCCTTACTGGCCATATTTTGATTATTTCTCCGTTACTTTCTCTTATGCAGGATCAGGTCGAGCAAATGAAAGTAAGTGGAGAAAAACGTGTTATTGCCATTAATTCATTTTTAACAACGATTGAAAAGAACATTGTGTTAAATTCACTTGAAAATTATAAATTTATCTTTGTTTCCCCAGAAATGCTTCAGGTTGAATTTATTATGCAAAGGATTTGCCAATTGCCAATAGATTTGTTCGTTGTGGATGAAGCTCACTGCATCTCACAATGGGGATATGAGTTTCGAACTGATTACTTTAAACTTGGAACGGCTAGAAAGCGGCTTGGATGTCCACTTACACTTGCATTAACGGCAACAGCAACTCCTGAAGTAGTAAATGATATAAAAACAATACTTGGAATAGAGAATTGTAATCTATATAAATCAAGTGTTGATCGGCCCAATATTGCGTTAATGATTGATAAAATAGACGACATGTCATCCAAACAGCGGGCCCTATTGTCTCATCTTCAGCGATTACAAGGACCTGGGATTGTCTATTTCTCCAGTAAAAAGCTCGCTGAACAAACGGTAACTTTTTTAAAACAAAATGGTATTTTAAAAGTCATGGCTTATCATGGCGGTATGAGCCATGAGGAACGGATGCTTGTACAACAGCAATTTATTTATGGACAATTAGATTATATTTGTGCGACCAGCGCTTTTGGAATGGGAGTAAATAAAAAAAATATTCGCTTCGTTATTCATTATCATTTGCCCTTGCAATTAGAATCGTATTTACAGGAAATAGGCAGGGCAGGAAGAGATGGTAAACAAAGTATTGCCATCCTCCTATATGCTAAAGGCGATGAGTATCTTGCCTCGCAGCTAGTAGAAGGAGAATTGCCTTCAGAATCGCAAATAAGATGGTTGGCAGATGAATTAACTCGGAGTAATAATAATCAAATAACTAGCCTTTCAGATGAATTAATGGAATATGGTGGATTTACTGAAAATCAGTGGAGGTTTACTAAGGAATTTATTATGACAAAATCTCAAATATCTAACTCATTAAATGATACCATGCTGGAATTAATATCATTTATTCAATTGAGAAAAAGAGTTAAGATAACGAAAATATATGAAATGCTGGATTTTATAACTCAAGCTGATTGTCGAAGACTAGGAATATTAAAATACTTTGGAGAACATCTAAAATTCGATAGTATAGTGCCTTGTTGTGATTATTGTGGTATCAATCTTAACGAATTTATTACTAATAAAGAAGTAAACGTTGAAGGAAAAATAAAAAGGGACTGGGTGTCACAATTAATCAGCCTATTATCCCCGGCAGTTAACCAGTTGGGGGATGATAACCATGAATAATCGATATCGAGACATTATTAAACATTTATCAGATAAAGAATTAATGTTTCATTTATACACAACCCAATTCATAATTTTAATGATCTCATTATTGTTAGGTTTTTTCATTTATCATGATGTTTTATTTATTACAAACTTAATGAACTGGAATGATTTAAGGATCTTAACCATCGGGGGAGTTGCTGGATTAGTGGTTGTCAATATAGATATTATATTGACTAAAAGGCTTCCGAAATCTTTTTATGATGATGGTGGGTTAAATGAAAGGATTTTTGCTAATAAAAGTTACTTACAAATTGCCTTTATAGCACTCCTAGTTGCTTTCTGTGAAGAACTACTATTTCGTGGGATTATTCAAACTCAATTTGGTTTGTTCATCGCTAGTTTAGTGTTTGCATTTGTTCATTTTCGTTACCTATATAATTGGTTTTTATTTTTAAATATCATTTTTCTTAGTTTTGTGATTGGTTTGATTTATCTTTATACGAATAATCTGGCTGTCACATTTACTATGCATTTTGTAATAGATTGCGTACTTGGCATCTATTTAAAGAATACAGTCAAAAAGTCGGAATGGAAGTGATTTTTCATGAGCCAAGAATTCACACCAAATAATCAAGCTGAAAGATTACGACAAAAGATTGAAAAAATTAAAGAAGAGGGAATCGGGTATGAATCCACTGCTTTACCAAGCCGTGCAGATATCCATCGGAATAAAAAAAATAAGACAAAGTGGAAAATAAAATTTCCAGTCATCCGATTATTAGTCTTATTTTTTATTTTATTACCAATCGTAATCATTAGTGTCTATCATTCACTTGGAACTAAAATCCTAAAGACAAACGAAACTCTGACTACTCAAGATAATGATGGTTATGAAGAAATTAATTTAAATGTAAATAAAGATGTGGAAGAAACGGAGACACCTGTTAAGGAGGAAGTTTCACAATCCCCTTCTAACCCTAGCGAACATAATGATGAAACCTTTCCTAAACCAGTTGTCACTGATTATGTTGAAGTGGAATTAAACGGAAGTGATACCTCAATTGGAAACCAACCTATTGAAGGAAGTAAAGTGGGATCCGTAAAACAAACTGATCAGGGAAAATCTAACTCGGAAAATCTTATCTATCATACCGTAAAAGCCAATGAAACTCTATTCAGGATTGCGATGAATTATTATCGTTCGCAAGAGGGTATAAAGATCATTCAACAAGCAAACCATTTACAAGGTAATGAAATAAAAGTTGGACAGGTATTAAAAATTCCTAAATAGATTGTTATTTCTAATCATTCCTAATTCGCTCTTAACATATAATGTGGACAAGAGATATTTTAAGAAGGGGGATGAGTGGATTTGATAGAAGAGTCAATTGATTTACTCGATGAAAATACAGATCCGGCAACTAAACAAATGCTGAAAAATGTTGTAAAGAAAAAGAAGAAATTTGATACCTATAAATTTGCCCATAATTTATCGATTACTATGACATTAGCCATCACTGGCTGGTTCTTAATGTACTTGTATCATTTTATTAGCATTCGGTCAGGATCTTCATTTTTGGACGTTTTTGCATATTTTTTAAGCCAGGATAAAAATCTTTTTGTATTTCTTCTTTTATTAGGATCTTTTTTCGGTATGAATATTCTTAAAACGCAGCGAGATAAATTCGATAAGGAATTTCATGGTTTACGATGT
The DNA here is from genome assembly GCF_054786815.1 of Pseudoneobacillus rhizolycopersici. NCBI lineage: Bacteria > Bacillati > Bacillota > Bacilli > Caryophanales > Bacillaceae > Pseudoneobacillus > Pseudoneobacillus rhizolycopersici. Next base: position 291,711 of record NZ_JBTOOE010000002.1, read on the forward strand.
GAGATTGTTGATCGAAGTAAGGACCTTTGGAAAAAGGAGGAGGAATGGAAGAGCCGACATATTGTTTTTGAATTAATGAAGAAAAAATATGATATAAATTTATACCATGAGCAAAAGTAAGGTTTGGTTCCATTTGGAACCAAACCATACAGATTAAAAAAATTGTCTTTTACCTCTTTCATCTTTTAATATTTCAACTGCTTCTCTAAATCTTTGGGAATGGACAATTTCTCTTTCTCTGAGGTATCTTAAACCGTCGTTTAAATCAGGATCGTCACTTAAATTAATTAACCATTGGTAGGTTGCCCGAGCTTTTTCCTCTGCGGCAATATCCTCATACAAATCTGCAATAGGATCGCCTTTAGCTGCAATATAGGATGCTGTCCATGGAACACCGGCGGCATTATGATAGAAGATGGCACTATCATGATTGGCATAATGTTCTCCTAAACCAGCGGCCTTTAACTGGTCGGGAGTTGCGTCTTTCGTTAATTTATAAACCATGGTGGCAATCATTTCTAAATGTGCGAATTCCTCTGTTCCAATATCAGTTAATAAGCCTATCACCTTATCAGGAATTGTATATCGTTGGTTCAAATAACGTAAAGCTGCGGCTAACTCCCCATCCGCACCACCGTATTGTTCAATTAAATACTTCGCTAACGTGGGATTACAGGTGCTAACCCTTACTGGGTACTGTAATTTTTTTTCATAAATCCACATATGTTTCCTCCTACCCTTAACTATTTCTCTATCTCTAAAGTTGCCATGGCCATGGAGAATCTTTCCAATCCCATGGATAACCGGAAAAGCTATTTCCAAATTGCTGAAGAGGGCCGTAAATACTTTCAACCGCTTTCTTTAGCTTTTTTCTTTCTTTTGCGTAATGATTAAATTGATTAATTGCTTCTAGGTCTTCCGGATGTGTATCTAGATACAATGTTAATTCGACAAGGACAAAATCAACTGACTGAAGCTGTTCCATTAAAGGGTAAAATTCTGGAGGTAACTGTTTCATTACGCATTTTCCTCCTTCCTATTTTCATAAGGATTAAAATACGGATCATAAAATGCTTTCCAAAGTGTCCCTGCTCGTAAAGCCTCTTCAGGAGTAAATTGTGGTAGGTTTGGTGGTTGGAAACCGATATAAAGGTGAGGTGGTGTGGAATAAACTTTTGCTCCTAATGGTTTACAAGGGTCAAAGGGACTTGTATATGGGGTATAGGTTTTATAAAGCGTGTACATAATAGCCCTCCCTTATTAGAACAATCACTCAAATATACGTTTATTCCTTTAAAATTATGTCAAAAGTTTATGTTGCAGGAAAAAAGAAGGTGTTTTTCCATTCTATAGAGAATATAGTAAGTGAGTAATTAAACGGATGAGGTGATAAAATGTTTGTAAAAAGTATTATGCTTCCGAAACATTATTGTGTCACAATTCAAGCAGATGAGCCCCTAAAAAATGCACTATTAAAATTGGAGGAAAAATCTATCGATGGCCTTCCAGTTTTAAATGGGGAACAGTACGTTGGGGTAGTCACAAGATTCGGCATTTATGAAAACTATTTTAAGTCTAACCAATCAAAGGATGAATATCTTGAATCAACATTGGTAAAAGATATTGCCAAAAATCAGGATAAGTATCTTGAAGGTAGTGAGATGTTTGAAAATACGCTAGTTGATTTAAAGGATTTCCCATTGCTAGCTGTTGTGGGAACAAATATGAAATTTCTAGGAATCGTTACTCGATTCGATGTCATTGAGCAATTCCAAAGTGCGTTCGGAATGAATCGTCCTGGAATAAGAATAGCCTTTACTTCTGTTGAGACGGAAGGAAGAATTGCTCGTTTGTCGGAGATCGCTCATCAATTCCATGAACATATCATTTCGTTAGTGACATTTGATGAAACAGACAAGCTTGTTCGTAGAATTGTAATGAAAATCGAAAAGAAAGATAATATTGATAAATTTATCAAGAGATTGGAAGAATCCGGTTTTAGAATTTTAAATATAGAAGAAGTATAACTAGGAAATAAAAAAAATCCCTCTCATACATATATATGGGAGGGATTTTTTTGCCAATATTTTTGTTATTAATCGGGTCCTTTATTAATTCTTATTTGTACATTCATTGGTTACCTACTCCTGACCACTGTACTTTCTACGATTTTTTATTAGAATCTGTCCTAAATCCGATTGAAGTGGTCGCTTCAGCATTTACCTTTTTCCTCGGGTTTATTTCAAATGGAATTTTTTTAAAAAACACTATATTTAGCTTAAAAGTAAAACGTAATAAAAATGGTCCCTATCATTCCTTTATTCCTGCGATTCTGTTTATGATAATAGCCTTGTTTTTATTATCTATTGGCTTTTGGCAAATGGTGTTATTTTTCAGTTTTTCTATCGTCTATGGTATGATGACAAATATAAAAATCTAATGACAGGTTTAGGAGGAAAAATGGAGTTTATTGTAATTGCCATCATTTTAATTATTGGGATTATTTTATATATGGTAAAAGAAGCTTTCCGTAACAAAGTAGTCCTAAACGTTATTGAATTTTCCGATTTCCCAGAGACCTTTGGGGAAGTTTCGATTTTTTTTATATCAGATATCCATCGCCGAAAAATCCCAAGAAAATTAATTTCTAAGATTAATGAGAAAATTGACTTAGTGATTATCGGTGGAGATTTAACTGAAAAGGGAGTTCCATTTACAAGAATAGAGCATAACTTAAACCTACTAAAAGAGTTAGGACCCGTATACTTTGTTTGGGGAAATAATGATTATGAAATGGAATATCATGAACTTGATGGGTTGTTAATAAAAAAAGGTGTAAAAATTCTCGATAATACAGCAGTAACTTTTGAATCTGCAGAAGGGGAAAAGCTGATAGTGTTGGGAATTGATGACATGAACAAAAAGCGGGACAGATTAGATTGGGCTTTAGAGGATGCTGGAGAAGAAGGGTTTAGAATTCTAGTTTCACATGACCCACGAATCACAACTAAAATAACTCCCGAGCAAAATATTCGTCTTGTATTAGCTGGACATACACATGGAGGTCAAATTCATATACTTGGATATAGCCCATATGAAAAAGGTGGCATTAAAATACTGGAGCATACCATTTTGCTAACGAGCAATGGATATGGTACTACTGCCATTCCTCTTCGTCTAGGAGCAAGTGCAGAAACACATTTAATTAAACTTAAAAGAAAATAATCAAGTCAATAATAATGGATAATGATGGAAAGGTAGACAATTCACCATCCTCCTAAGCTAAGCATACACTGTAAAAAAGACTAAAAGCTTTTTCTTCCGCACATAATTTCGAAAATGGCAAATTCTTAGCAGTGAAGAGTATTGTCTTCAGGAGGCATTAACATGCGCTTAGAGCGAATTACGATGAATAAAATTAAAGTCTCCCTTAGTTCTGACGATTTATTTGATCGGGGAATCTCAAATGAGGATATTTGGATAGACTCAAACAAATGGCATCAGCTTTTTCATGAAATGTTGGATGAAGCTTCTGATGAGTTTGGGGTTGATATACGCGGTCAAGTTGCAGTAGAGGTATTTTCTCTTCAAACACAAGGAATGATCATGATTATCACAATGGAAAATGATGAGATTGAAGAGGACCATTTCCATGCAGAAGGTTTTATTGAAATGCAGGTGACTCTTGGTGACTGTGAGGATATTGTATTTGAATTTACCGATTTAGAAGAGATCATTCAGCTTTCAAAACGTTTAGTATCCTTAAATGTATTGGATGGAAGTTTATTCTTAAAGGATAAAAAATATTATCTTCATTTTAACTCGACTGGGTTTCTGGAATTGGAGAAGCTGGGCTGTATATTATCAGAATATGGCCAACCGTCATTAGTCAGTATCCATATTTTAAAGGAATACGGAAAAGAGATTATGAACGCAAATGCAATTGAAACAATCAATCATTATTTTAAATAGATGATAAAAGTGAGGTGAGCTTCACCTCTGTTTTTTATGAAATGAATGATTTTTATTTATTTTATACTTATAGTTTCTTCTTTCTACTATCTATACCAATACAAATTACATATAATATTCAATAATGCTGAGTCGTTTAATTTCTCTTGCATAAAAAAAACAAAGGTGTATACTATGTCATGGAAGCGGTTTCGAAACCGTATTAGTGATTTGGGAGGTTTACAAATGGTAGCCGATACGGGTGCTAATCATAAACTAAATGAAGATAAACATGATGTTCTAAAATCAACTCAAACTGTCATTCATAAAGCATTGGAAAAGCTTGGGTATTCTGAAGAAATGTACGAGCTTCTGAAAGAACCTCTGCGAATGTTAACGGTGAAAATCCCTGTACGAATGGATGATGGGACTGTTAAGGTATTTACTGGGTACCGAGCACAACACAATGATTCCGTAGGTCCTACAAAAGGCGGAATTCGTTTTCATCCAAACGTTACTGAAAAAGAAGTGAAAGCTCTTTCTATTTGGATGAGTCTTAAATGTGGAATAGTTGATTTGCCATACGGTGGTGGTAAGGGTGGAATTATATGTGATCCACGAGATATGTCATTCCGTGAATTAGAGAGGTTAAGTCGTGAATATGTTCGTGCTATTAGCCAAATCGTAGGACCAACAAAAGATATTCCTGCACCTGATGTATTTACAAATTCACAAATTATGGCTTGGATGATGGATGAATACAGCAGAATCGATGAATTTAATTCCCCAGGATTTATTACCGGAAAGCCGCTTGTTTTAGGTGGTTCACACGGTCGGGAATCGGCAACAGCAAAAGGTGTAACTATTTGTATTCATGAAGCTGCTAAAAAGCGTGGAATCGAACTTACAGGTGCGCGTGTAGTTGTTCAGGGATTTGGAAATGCAGGCAGTTATTTATCCAAATTTATGCACGATGCAGGTGCTAAGGTAGTTGGAATCTCGGATGCATATGGAGCTCTGTATGATCCTAATGGTTTAGATATTGATTATCTACTTGATCGCCGTGATAGTTTTGGTACGGTAACAAAACTATTCGACAATACGATCACAAATAAAGAGTTGCTTGAATTAGATTGTGATATTCTAGTACCTGCGGCTATTGAAAATCAAATTACAGAAGAAAATGCTCATAATATCCGAGCTAGCATTGTTGTGGAAGCAGCAAACGGGCCAACAACACTGGAAGCAACTCAGATTCTTACAGACAGAGGAATTCTATTGGTACCTGATGTCCTTGCTTCAGCAGGAGGAGTAACTGTTTCATACTTTGAATGGGTACAGAATAACCAGGGTTATTACTGGTCAGAAGAGGAAGTTGAAGAAAAGTTAGAAAAGGTAATGGTCAAATCCTTTAATAACATTTACGAAACCTCCCAAAGCCGAAAAGTAGATATGCGTCTAGCCGCCTATATGGTAGGAGTACGCAAGATGGCAGAAGCGAGCAAGTTTAGAGGTTGGATTTAACAGATGCTTCTTAATTGAATTAAGGAATCAAATCTCCTATCATTAGATAGGAGATTTTTATTTAGGAGCTGGTAAGAGTGGAAGATGTCATTATTGTCGGTGGTGGACCGTGTGGGTTGGCTGCTGCTATTGCATTAAAAGAAATTGGGAAAAATCCGTTAATTATCGAGAAGGGTAATATTGCTAATGCCCTTTATCATTTTCCTACCCATCAAACATTTTTTAGTACAAGTGAAAAATTAGAAATCGGTAATGTTCCGTTTATGACAGAGGACTATAAACCAAAAAGAAATCAAGCATTAGTTTATTATCGTGAAGTTGCAAAACGCAAACAGTTGCGAATTCATTCATATGAAAAAGTTCTTGAAGTAAATAAACCAACTGATTATTTTGAAGTTGTCACGGATAAAAATAAATATTCAGCCAAATATGTAGTGATTGCGACTGGATATTACGATAACCCAAATAAATTAAATATCCCAGGTGAAAACTTAGAAAAAGTCAACCATTATTTTAAAGAAGCCCACCCGTATTTTGATTTAGACGTAGTTGTTATCGGTGGGAAAAATTCTAGTGTCGACGCCACGTTAGAATTAGTGAAAGCAGGAGCAAGGGTTACCGTGCTTTATAGAGGAGAAAAATACTCATCAAGTATTAAGCCATGGATCCTACCTGAATTTGATGCATTAATCCGTAATGAAATTGTCAAAATGGAATTTAATGCTCACCTCAAGGAAATTACCGAACAGGAAGTAATTTATTCCGTCCAAGGAATAGAAAAGCGAGTTAAAAATGATTATGTATTTGCCATGATTGGATATCATCCTGATCATCTATTTTTAAAGGAAATCGGTGTAAAAATCGAAGAAGAAACAGGGAGGCCGTCATTTAACTCTGAAACAATGGAAACGAATGTAAACGGGATTTTTATAGCAGGTGTCATTGCAGCAGGTAACAATGCAAATGAAATATTTATTGAAAATGGTAGGTTTCATGGTGGGTTAATTGCACAGGAAATTTTAAACAAAGAGAAAAACCAGGGATAGCATTCCCTGGTTTATTTATGGAAAATTTTCTCGATTTCATGAAGGTTATTCGTATAAGACAAGGCAATCAATAGTTTAAGACGCGCTTTTTGTCCATTAAGTCCGTTAGAAAAAATACATCCAAGTTCTTTTAAGTTTTTACCCCCGCCATCGTAACCATATATATCCTCGACAACTCCATTAAAACAGCGCGACACTAAAACAACTGGTATTCCATTTTCGATTAATTTATTTATACCATCTAAAGTATTTGGAGGTAAATTACCTTGTCCAAGTGCTTCGATGACAACACCGTCATACCCTACGTCGTAAATGACGTTTAGCAAAGTCGAATCCATTCCTGCAAAAGCTTTTAACAGTATAACTCTTTTGTTTATACCATCTATACGATACGATTCCCGAATCGTAGGGGTATGGTGGAAAATAATCCCCCTTTTCGTAATCATGCCTATTGGACCGGTTTGAGGGCTTTGAAAGGTTCCTACATTACTAGTATGAGTCTTAGTTACACTTCTGGCTGTATGGATTTCATCATTTAAAACAACAAGTACCCCTTTATCTTTAGACTCATTTGAGCAGGCGACCCTGATTGATTCCATTAAATTATAGAGGCCGTCTGAACCAATTTCATTACTTGATCTCATTGCCCCAGTTACAACAATGGGAATATTAACTTGTACCGTTAAATCCAAGAAGTAGGCGGTTTCTTCTAAAGTGTCAGTTCCATGGGTAATGACAACACCTTCAATTTGATTCATTTTATAATGATTTTCAATGATATTTTTTAATATATACATTTCGTTTGTTGTAATGTGAGGGGAAGGTAAGTTAAAAGGTTCCTCAATAAGAATATCAGCTAGATTATTTAATGCCTTCGTATTTAATGTTAAAGGATTATATTCACCTGGTTTCACAGCACCTGTAGCGGCATCTTCACTCATTGAAATGGTTCCGCCAGTATGGATAATTAAAATCTTTTTCATATATGTACCTCCATAAACAAATGTTAAGCACAATTCTTCATTTTCAATCTTACTATAACATGATACGATTAAAGAAACCGATTGAAAAGAGGATTTCTCATGATTGCGATATTGTCTGCAGGTGTAGCACCAGGACTCGCGTTATTAAGCTATTTTTATTTAAAAGATGAATATGATAGTGAGCCAATTTCCTTTGTGATGAAAACCTTTATTTTTGGTGCACTTTTAGTATTTCCGCTTATGTTTATTCAGCATGTTTTTGAAACGGAGATGGTGTTCCAATCAAGATGGTTAAATGCCTTTATTTCTTCTAGTTTACTTGAGGAATTTTTCAAATGGTTTATTTTATTTTATACAGTATATAAACATCTTTCCTTTGATGAGCCATACGATGGGGTTGTTTATGGGGCTGCTGTCTCTTTAGGATTCGCAACAGTAGAAAATATTTTTTACTTATTGGCTAATGGTTTTGAACATGCCCTTGGGAGAGCCTTACTTCCAGTTTCAAGTCATGCCTTATTTGGTGTCATAATGGGTTTTTACTTTGGAAAAAGTAAATTTTCAATAAGCAAAAGCAAAAAGTGGATTATATTGTCTTTATTAATACCATTTATTTTACATGGAACATATGATTTCATATTGTTGTCTAAAACGAATTGGATCCAAAATATTGTGCCATTTATGATTTTTCTTTGGTGGTTTGGCCTAAAAAAGGTCAAGAAAGCTAGAATATTATCCTCAAAACATATCGAAAATAAATTAAGTGTTCAAAAAACTCTTCCCTACTAGTATAGGTGAAGAGTTTTTTTCTACATTTCTTCCTAATACAAACTTTATGAATAAAATACCATCAGCTACAAAAAATAGAGATAATGTAAATTCATTTTATTAATGGAGGGCGTTCCATGAATAGGAAGGTATCAAAATTTAGTACATGGATGTTAATTATCTCCTTGGCATTTTCTATGTGGCCATTTATGGGTAATCATTCAAAGGTTAATGCTTTTTCTAACCAAGTTATCCAACAAGGTGCAGTAGGTGATGATGTTATTGAATTACAAGCGAGACTTCAATATTTAGGTTTTTATAATGGGAAAATTGATGGTGTTTTTGGTTGGGGAACTTATTGGGCACTAAGAAATTTCCAGTATGAATTTGGATTGCCTATTGATGGTCTTGCTGGTCCAACAACAAAGGCAAAATTAGTAAAAGCATCGAAATATAATGCGGCATTTGTAAAGGATCAAATAAACAAAGGAAATAAATTTACTCACTATGGAGGAGTTCCAGTTGAGAACCAGTCAAAAAACAACAAAAACAATACGACAGCTACTAATCAAGCAAAAAAAACGACTCCAAAACCTGCCGGTAATTCAAGCACAAAACCAACTGCCGCAAATGTTCCTAGTGGGTATTCACAGAATGATATTCAACTAATGGCAAATGCCGTGCATGGGGAAGCTCGAGGTGAGCCGTATATCGGTCAGGTAGCAGTTGCAGCTGTCATTTTAAACCGAGTTCAGAGTGCCTCATTTCCTGATACAATTTCTGGAGTCATTTTTGAACCTAGAGCATTTACCGCTGTTGCAGATGGACAAATTTGGTTAACACCGAATGAAACTTCAAAAAAAGCAGTCATAGATGCGATTAATGGTTGGGATCCTACCGGAAATGCCATATATTATTTTAATCCGGCGACAGCAACAAGTAGTTGGATTTGGGGCAGGCCACAAATTAAACGAATTGGTAAACATATTTTTTGTAAATAAGGGGGGAATCCTTTGATTAGAGGAATCTTAATCGGTTTATTATCCTTGGGTGTTGCGGGAACAGCTATTTGGGGATACCAAGAGCACCGTGAAAAAAATGCTGTATTAATAAATGCTGAAAATAATTACCAAAGGGCATTTCATAACTTAAGTTATCGCATTGATTTATTAAATGACAAAATTGGGACAACTTTAGCGATGAATTCTAGAAGCTCCCTTTCCCCGGCATTAGCAGATGTATGGAGAATTACTTCAGAAGCACATAGTGATGTAGGGCAGTTACCGTTAACCTTACTGCCATTTAATAAAACCGAGGAGTTTTTGGCGAAAATTGGTGATTTTAGTTATCGTACAGCCGTTAGAGATTTAGACAAGGAACCATTAACGGATGAAGAATATAAACATTTAAAAACCTTATATAAGCAATCAGGTGAAATACAAAATAGTTTGCGAGAAGTCCAACATTTAGTCATCAAAAATAATTTGCGTTGGATGGATGTTGAGCTTGCCTTAGCGACAAATGAACCGGGGGACAACACCGTTATTGATGGCTTTAAAACGGTTGAAAAAACAGTTTCGGAATATGATGAGGTAAATTTAGGACCAGCATTTACTAATTTACAAGAAAAGGATGAGAATTTTAGAAACCTCAAAGGGCCAACCATTAGTAAAAAAGAAGCGCTAAAAATAGCCCAAAAATATTCAAATCTCAAAAATGGCAAGGTACAGGTTGTTGAAAATGGTGATGGCTCCAAATATGGTTTCTACAGTGTTTCTATTCTTGAACAGAAATCGGGTTTAGCAGCCAATATGGATATTACGAAAGTAGGAGGATATCCAATTTGGTACATTATGTCTAGAGATATTAAAAAAGGGACGCTTGGTTTAAATGAAGCCTCACAGAAAGCGATAAAATTTCTAGGTGATAATGGCTTTAAAGACTTAGATTTATTTGAAAGCTCACAATATGACCATATCGGGGTATTTACCTTTGTTAGTAAAGTTGGCGATGTGCGGGTTTATCCAGACTCTATTAAAGTAAAAATTGCTTTAGATAATGGTGATATGATCGGGCTAGCTGCTGGTGAATACTTGAAATCTCATCGAGAAAGAAAAATTCCCCAGCAGCCATTAATCTCTGAAAAAGTGGCCAGAACAAAAATAAATCCAAATCTTGATATACAACAACACGGCTTAGCAGTAATAATGAATGATTTAAATCAAGAGGTTTTCTGTCATGAATTTCTAGGTACTTTGGGGGACGATACTTATCGGATATTTATCAACGCTGAAACTGGATTTGAAGAGAAAGTAGATAAGCTTCAAAATGCAGAACCAATCTATGAGGATGTTCTATAGAAAAAAGAAGGATTTTAGGTGATTATAAAAAGAGAACTTTCTCCATAATGGTATTAAAAGATACTGGAGTGAATAACGGATGAAAAATTTAGAGAGGATATTAATTAAATTAATTGCGATACAATTTATTTTTTTAATCATCTCGCAAATATTCTTTCATCATTATAATTTTCTTCCTGAACTAAAAGTAATTACCCAATATGAGGGTGTGGGGAATGGACAATATGGAGAAGTACTCGAAACTCTCGGCAGGTAATTTTACCTGCCGTTTTTATTTATTTAAATAGTTATTTCACAAAAAAAGGTTCAAAATGAAGAGAGTTTTACTAAATATATGATAAAATAAAAAAGATGACTGTTATCGATTTGTTAGTAGTCAAGATTTTTTGTGGAATAGTAGGAGGAAATATGACAAAGAATATCTCGATTGCGATTGATGGGCCAGCGGCAGCAGGAAAAAGTACTGTTGCAAAAATCGTCGCGGAAAAATTTTCATACATATATATTGACACTGGTGCCATGTATCGATCCATTACCTATAAAGCACAATTGGATGATATCAATTTAGACAATGAACAGGCGCTTAATCAATTACTAAAAAATACGAAAATTGAACTTTTCCCTGGGACAGACGGGCAACGCGTGATATTGGATGACAATGATGTCACAACTGAAATTCGCACATCGGAGGTAACTAATTGTGTTTCCATAGTTGCTAAACATAAACTAATCCGAGAGGAAATGGTTAAAAGGCAACAGGAGTTAGCAGCTAATGGTGGAGTTGTCATGGATGGAAGGGATATTGGTACTTTTGTTTTACCAAATGCAGAAGTAAAAATTTTCCTTCTGGCTAGTGTGGAAGAAAGAGCTCAAAGGCGTCATCTTGAAAATATTCAAAAGGGCTATCCGTCTGATTTAATAAAGCTAAAAGAAGAAATTGCTACTAGAGATAAAATTGATTCAGAGAGAGAAGTTGCTCCCTTAAAGAAAGCAAAGGATGCAGTAGAAATTGACACGACATCTCTTTCCATACAGGATGTAGTTGATCGAATTGTCAAGATATCCCTTGAAAGGATGGCTGCATTATGAATCTATATCCGATTGTTAGATCAATTGTCAGTGGATTTTTGAAACCTTATTATCGAATTGAGACAATTGGTATAGAAAATTTCCCGAAGGATGGTGGGGTTCTTCTTTGTGCAAACCACATTGATAATTTAGATCCCCCAGTAGTAGGGATTACTGCTCCCAGACCCGTTTATTTTATGGCGAAAGAGGAGTTGTTCACATTTCCGATTATTGGGAAAATCGTTCCTCATTTAAATGCTTTTCCTGTTAAACGAGGGATGAGTGATCGGGAAGCATTAAGAAAGGGGTTAAATGTCTTAAAGGAAGGTAAAGTCTTGGGCTTATTTCCGGAAGGAACTCGAAGCAGAGATGGTCAATTGGGTAAGGGGTTAGCAGGTGCAGGGTTTTTTGCTTTGCGTACCGAAGCCCAAGTAGTTCCGTGTGCTATTGTAGGTCCCTATCGTGGGTTTAAACGGTTAAAGGTTATATATGGAAAACCTATTCCAATGGAAGAATTGCGAACTTCTAAAGCATCTGCAGAGGAAACGACAGAAGTAATAATGGGTACCATTAAGGATCTAATCGAAAAACACCAAAAGTAATTAACCCTATTGCTTGACAAAAACAACTTTTTGTAAGAAGTTAATTAATGAGTTATTTAAAAATTCTTATTTTTTTAGCAACAGCCTTAATATATAAACATTAACCTGGTTTGAGATTAGGAGGAGTACTAATGACTGAAGATTTAAACCAAGTAGAAGTAAGAGAATTTCAAGTAGGAGACAAGGTAAAAGGTCAAGTAACAAAAGTGGAGGAAAAGCAGGTTCTAGTAAACATTGATCATTGCAAGCTTGATGGAATTATACCAATTAGTGAATTATCTAGTCTACATGTTGAAAAAGCCTCTGATGTAGTTGAAGTTGGGGACGAGCTTGACTTAGAGGTAACAAAAGTGGAAGAGGATGCATTAGTTCTTTCGAAACGAAAAATTGATGCAGAGAAAGCTTGGGATGATTTAGCTGATAAGTTTGAAAAAGGTACCGTCTTTGATGCACAAATTAAGGATGTTGTTAAAGGTGGCCTTGTGGTTGATTTAGGTATTAGAGGATTCGTTCCTGCATCTTTAGTAGAAGCTCACTTTGTTGAGGATTTTACAGACTATAAGGATAAAACACTTTCATTTAAAATCGTTGAATTAGATAAAGAAAAAAATCGTGTCATTCTTTCCCACCGTGCTGTTGTTGAGCAGGAAAAGGGAAAACAAAAACAAGCATTATTGGACTCCGTTCAGCCAGGAAAGGTTGTAGAGGGGACTGTACAACGAATTACTGATTTTGGTGCCTTCGTTGATATTGGAGGTATTGATGGCCTTGTTCATATTTCTCAACTATCCCATCAACATGTAGACAAGCCTTCTGATATTCTTGAAGAAGGACAAAAGGTGAAAGTTAAGGTTTTGAGTGTTGACCGTGACAATGAGCGTATTTCTCTTTCTATAAAAGAAACGCTGCCGGGACCATGGGCAAACATTGTTGAAAAAGCCCCAAAAGGAAGTATTTTGGAAGGAACTGTGAAAAGACTTGTATCCTATGGTGCATTCGTCGAGGTTTTCCCTGGAGTAGAGGGATTAGTTCATATTTCACAAATTGCTCATAAGCATATTGCCACACCTTTCGAGGTTTTAAAAGAAGGGCAAACAGTAATGGTAAAAGTCTTAGAGATTAATGAAAATGAGCAACGTATTTCGTTAAGTATAAAAGAATTGGAAGAAAAAGAAGAAGAATTTGAAAAGTACGAACTTCCAGAAGAATCCAAAGGATTTCAGCTAGGTGAAGTAATCGGTGATAAATTAAAGAATTTACGAAGCTAATATGGTGATAGAATGACCAGGGCTAGAAGAAAATGGGAACATATTAAATATGCTCTAAGAGAAAATGAAATCGTTCATGGTTTAAATGATGTTTCATTTGTTCACCAAAGCCTGCCAGATTCATCCTTTAAGGATATTAGTATTGAAAATCGTTTTGGCGAACTTTCATTAAGTTCGCCAATTTTTATCAATGCTATGACAGGTGGCGGTGGCGAAAGAACGGCAGAGATTAATGGTAAATTAGCCCTTATTGCGAAGGAATTGGGTCTCGCTATGGCTGTAGGCTCTCAAATGGCTGCAATAAAGGACCCATTTGAAAAAAACAGCTACCAGATTGTTCGGAAAGTAAATCCCTTTGGGCTTATTTTTGCAAATCTAGGAAGTGAGGCAACTGTTGAAGAGGCAAAGTATGCCATCGACATGATTGAGGCAAACGCCCTTCAGATTCACTTAAATGTGGTTCAAGAAATTACGATGCCAGAAGGGGACCGAGATTTTCAGGGAGCATTACAAAGGATTGAAAATATTGTTAAGCGCATTTCGGTTCCGGTCATTGTAAAAGAAGTAGGGTTTGGCATGTCAATGGAAACAGTAGAAAAGCTATACTCCATTGGAGTTTCTTATGTTGATATTGGCGGATTTGGAGGAACTAATTTTGCATCAATTGAAAATTCTCGTCGTGAGGAACAACTTATATTTTTTAATGATTGGGGTATTCCAACTGCTGTTTCAATCGTAGAAGCCAGAAGTGTATCAAGTACAATCGCAATATGTGCTACTGGAGGGATTAATAGTAGTTTAGATTGTTTGAAAGCACTTGCTTTAGGTGCCGATGCAGTTGGAATGGCTGGTTTCTTTTTGAAAAATGTGATCCAATATGGAATCGAAGAAACCATTTCCAAAACAAGAAGTTTCCAAGATGAATTGAAATTCATGATGCTAGCATTAGGTGCCCAAAATATAAAATCCTTACAAGCAACCCCTATAATCATTTCAGGCAAAACGCATCATTGGCTAAATGAACGAGGTATCGACACAAAAAAATACAGCCAAAAAAGATAAAAAAACTCTCTAAAATTAGAGAGATTCAGACTGTAGACAAACTCGGAGAATTTCGAGTGTGCTGCAGTCTTTTTTCTATTAAAATAAATTTATACGCTAAAGAATCGTTGATTTCCGCGAAGGGCGAACGCTTTCCGCGGGGTGTGCCTTGAGCCTCCTCAGTCGCTATGCTCCCTGCGGGGTCTCAAGGCGCACACTAGTCCCGCAGGAGTCGTCGCCCTTCGCTCCAATCAACTAATTTTCTGAAAAAACTTTGTAAAGGATAAACAAACCAAATAGTTTGCTTATTCGTTTTCATACTGCCACCGATTAAAAGGGATTTGTGATAGGTTAAACAGGTTTTTGAGTCAATTATTGCAGGATACTAAGTTGATTGGAGCGGATGGCGCTTGACTCCTGGGGGATTAGTGGTTCAGGCGAGACCTAGGTAAAATGCTCCTCAAAGAGGGAGCATTTGTACCCCGCAGGAGCGATAGCGACGAGGAGGCAGGCGTTCAGCCCCCCGGAAAGCTAGCGCCTGGAGCGGAAATCAACGATTTCACCAGCAATTTCAATTAAAAATGACAAAAAGACATCGAGAGTGTGTATTCTCAATGTCTTTTGTCAACAATCTGAGCTCTCTAAAATTAGAGAGTTTTTTGCCTTCTTTAAAAGCTATCTTTTCCATCGTTTAATCTTCGAGCTTCTTCTGGACTTTGTAGTTTAGTTGCGCCATCGAAATGAAGGGCTTGGTCGCGGTCAGACTCTACTCTACGACTCTTTTTCAGTTTTTTTTCTTGACGATCTTTTCCCACCGTAACACCTCCTATCTTTAAGATGATAAATTCTTAATAAATTATGCGTAAAACGATTAAATTACCATGCTATTAACCATACTTAAAGTGAGGAGGGCTGTTATGGAAGGCTTGTATTTTTATGGCTTTGTTTGGTCTGTTTGGATTGTTATGACATTTTTAATAAAAAAACAAGTGAAATATCGATTGCCACTTGCATGTTTCACGCTTATTGGAATCACGATTTCACCGTTTTATTTTAAAATTGGTAATATTTCCATAAGTTATATCTCTATTTTTATTCTTTTAGCTATATTTATTAGGGTTGGATTCTTTTCTTTCAAAAATAAATCATATTTTTTTATTTGTTCACTTATTATCGCAATAGGGTATGGTGCTTTTTTATTACTTGAGTTATTTGATCCGATTTGGGTTATCTTCAAAAGAGAGTGGTTACTAGCTTTTTTAGTCTCTTTCCTTTCAGTTCTTCTCCAAGATAAACTTCCATGGAGACTTACGATTGTTTTAACAGGTCCTATTTATGGAGATATTTTATTTGCTATTGTTATTAAACAATTTTCTTTTCCATACTTGATTGGATCGATGGAAATGCTAGATGTATGTTCTTTGGCTGCAATGATTATTCTTAGTTGGGAAGGAATAAAAATATTAATTACCTACTTTGAACATCTTTATCAATCAATTGAAAAGGGGAAACAAAAAACAACATGAACGAGTATACCTATCCAATTTTGTTTGGGGTTATTGTCGGAACTCTAAGTCGAATTTACATGTTACGTACTGATTATCGCCAATATCCTACTTACCTTCATGGGAAAATTATTCATGTTGCATTAGGATTCATTGCCGCGGGATTGGGTACGGTCGCCATTCCATCCATAATGGAGCAGGAATTTACGGCGGTTACCTTTTTAACGTTGGCTGCATCTCAATTTAGAGAAGTCCGTAATATGGAGCGTAATACATTGACTCAACTTGATGGTTACGATCTTGTACCGCGTGGAACGACCTATATAGAGGGAATTGCAGTTGCTTTTGAAAGCCGAAACTATTTAGTTATTTTCAACTCATTTGTTTCAACGTTTGCCTATTTAGTTTTTAATATTTGGGTGGCGATTATTGTTGCTATTGTGGCAATGCTAATTTCGCAAAGATTAATGTCAGGAGGAAAACTGAGTGACATTGTTGAGATTGAGCATGTACCATTGAGATTTGAAGGTGCAGGACTATATATCGATAATATCTATATCATGAATATTGGACTTCCAAATAGGCAAAAGGAAGTGCTTAAATATGGAATGGGTTTTATCTTAAAACCGAAAAACTTCAATGCTCGATCAACAATTGCAAATTTAGGGCAACGCCAGGCCATACTCCATGATGTTTCGACTGCTTTAGGAGTTTATCGAGACTCAGGTACTCCAGCATTGGTTCCATTAGCGAAACGTGATTTAGATGATGGAAGAATCGGTGTATTTGTTCTGCCACAAGAAAAAAATATTGAACTAGCAATGAAAATCATTGGTGATGTTCCAACCTTGGAAAATGCTATTCGAATGCCAACGGAAAGGAATAAAGAAGTAAAAAGAGGCGAGGCAAATGGTGATTGAAAAATACATTTTAGCAGTAGTTACGACCAACTTAAAAAAAGCCCCGATGGCACCTGCAGTTTTTCATTGTGATACGAATGTAGAAATGGAAACACTTGCGGCTAGTTTAGAAGCAATATTAGATGGAATTGCTCACGCTTTATCAGAAGAGTTGTATATTATCGTCAAACACTAACGGTAAAGATTGCATGTTATGGATTTCATTGATAAACTAGTATAGTTGTGCCCTTCTAATATGGAAGGGTTTCTTTTTATAATTGAAATAATAACCTTTATTTGAGAGGGTGAAGATGATGGTAAAACCTGTAGTGGCGATTGTTGGACGTCCGAACGTAGGGAAATCGACTATTTTCAATAGAATTGTTGGAGAGAGAATATCGATCGTGGAAGATATTCCAGGTGTTACACGAGACCGAATTTATAGCTCGGGTGAATGGTTAACCCATGATTTTAATATTATTGACACAGGCGGTATTGATATAGGGGACGAGCCTTTCCTGGAGCAAATACGCCAGCAAGCGGAAATTGCTATTAATGAATCAGATGTAATCATTTTTTTGACAAACGGACGCGAAGGGGTTACAGCTGCTGATGAAGAAGTAGCAAAAATCCTATATAAATCAAAAAAACCAGTAGTTCTAGCAGTGAATAAAATAGATAATCCCGATATGAGGGATCAAATCTATGATTTCTATGCTTTAGGATTCGGTGAACCTTTTCCAATTTCCGGTTCACATGGATTAGGTCTAGGTGATTTATTAGATGAAGTAGCGAAGTTTTTCCCTAAACAAACGAAAAATGATTACGAAGATGATATGATTAAATTTAGCTTAATCGGCAGACCAAATGTTGGAAAATCTTCGTTGGTAAATGCCATTTTAGGTGAAGAACGAGTCATTGTAAGTGATGTAGCAGGTACAACTAGAGACGCGGTTGACTCTGTTTATACCTATCATGGACAAAAATATGTCATTATTGATACTGCGGGAATGAGAAAAAAAGGAAAAGTATATGAAAGTACCGAAAAGTATAGTGTACTACGAGCTTTAAGGGCGATTGAACGTTCTGATGTTGTTCTAGTCGTAATTAATGCAGAGGAAGGAATTATTGAACAAGACAAAAAGATAGCCGGTTATGCACATGAAGCTGGCAGAGCAGTAATTATTGTCGTTAATAAATGGGATGCTGTAGAGAAAGATGAAAAGACGATGAGTATCTTCGAGGAAAAGATTCGTGATCATTTCCAATACCTTGATTACGCTCCAATTGTATTCCTTTCAGCAAAGACGAAAAAACGCGTCTTGAATTTATTGCCATTGATTAACACTGTGAGTGACAACCATGCTTTACGAGTTCAAACGACAGTTTTAAATGATGTCATAATGGATGCAGTGGCTATGAATCCAACGCCAACGGATAATGGACGTAGGTTGAAAATTTACTATACAACTCAAGTTTCCGTAAAGCCACCGACCTTTGTCGTATTTGTTAATGAACCTGAGCTGTTGCATTTTTCTTACGAGCGTTTCCTTGAAAATCGCATCCGTGATGCCTTTGGTTTTGAAGGAACACCAATCAAAATTTATGCGCGTGAAAGAAAATAGAAAATCTTTTCTGAAAAAAATTTAAAGGTTGTGATTTTATGCAGCAAACCAATAAGAAAGTCGCTGTTCTTGGAGCGGGAAGCTGGGGTACAGCTTTAGCGATGGTACTGGCTGATAATAATCATGAAGTACGTTTATGGAGCCATAATCCATCTCAAGTTGAGGAAATAAATACCAAGCACCAAAATCACAAGTACTTACCAAATATTGAATTACCAATAGGAATAAAGGCCTACTCTTCTTTGGATGCAGCGATAACTGATACTATCAATGTTGTATTAGCAGTTCCTACTAAAGCGATTCGTGAAGTGGTTAGTAAGTTAAGGGATTTACAACCGAAGGAGCCGTTAACAATTGTTCACGTTAGTAAGGGGATTGAGCCTGATACACTGTTAAGAATTTCAGAAATGATTAAAGAGGAATTACCAAGGGAATATTTAACTGAGGTTGTTGTACTTTCAGGACCAAGTCATGCTGAAGAAGTCAGTTTAAGACACCCGACAACAGTAACGGTTTCTGCCGAAAATATGAAAATTGCAGAAGAAATTCAAGATTTATTTATTAATCATAATTTTCGTGTCTATACGAACCCGGACGTCATTGGGGTGGAAATCGGTGGTGCCCTAAAAAATATTATAGCCTTAGCTGCAGGGATTACTGATGGTCTTGGTTATGGCGATAATGCAAAAGCCGCCCTGATGACTAGAGGGCTTGCTGAAATCGCCAGATTAGGAACCAAGATGGGAGCAAGTCCACTTACATTTTCAGGCTTAACGGGAATTGGAGATTTAATCGTAACTTGTACGAGTGTCCATTCGCGAAATTGGCGTGCTGGTAACCTATTGGGAAAAGGCCAAAGCCTTGATGAGGTACTCGATAATATGGGAATGGTTGTAGAAGGAGTGCGCACTACTAAAGCAGCCCATCAACTTGCCAAAAAGTTTGATGTAAAAATGCCGATAGCCAATGCTTTGTATGATGTCTTGTTTAATGGTGTTTACCCAAAGGATGCCGTTGATCATTTAATGGCTCGTGATAAAACAAATGAAATGGAAGATCTAGTCATTGCTCTTGGGGTACGAGGGAATGAAGAATAGAAACATTTTTTATCGTTTTATAGGCATTAGAGGATACGAAATAGGGTTCCCATGCATACAATGCAACGAAGCACACTGGTAACTTGAACCGTGTGGGTCATTTAGTCATAATAGGCCGAAGAAAAGTAAACGCCCCTTCTTTTCTTTGGTCTTTTTGTTTAAACCTTTTCTTACCTATGATATAATAACCAATGCATTAAAAGGGGGATTAGTATGTCAGAATCTTTAATGAAAATGTGGATTTCCCTTGCAGGTATGGGATTCATGTTTTTAGCTCTTATATTAATTTATTTTAGTCGGTTCAAGCTAAAAGGCTTTTTTAAGATTATCACCGGAATACTAGCTTATTTATTTATGATTCTTTCAGGGATTATCATATTATATGTTGTATTAAGTGGTCCTACTGGATAACAACTTTTAAAGGATTGAAAAGAATGAAAAAGAAGCTTATTATGTTGTTGACTATCTTTAGTGTTTTATTAACCGGTTGTATGTATCCTGAAGGCGAATTAACTAAAAATCAAGTTCCATACGCTGATCAAATTTCAGTAGTTCAAACAGCTGTTAGTCAATTTCAAAAGGATAATGATGGTATTTTGCCAATAAAAACGAAAGAAGCGAATACTCCAATATATCAAAAATATCCGATAGACTTTGAGAAAATTGTTCCACGCTATTTGGCAGAATCTCCGGGAAATGCCTTTGAAAAAGGTGGTATTTTTCAGTATGTCTTAATCGATGTCGAAACAAATCCGACAGTTAGACTTATTGACCTGAGAGTTGTGGATACGATTAGAGAAATTAAAATGCGTATAAATGCGAATGGGGGATACCCACCGTATAAGGATGAGGTCGGTAAAAATGTTTATTCCCTTGATTATACAAAATTAAACTATAAGGAAGAACCTTTTACAGTTAGTCCATTTACAAATGTCAATTTACCGTTCGTTGCTGGTTCAGATGGGGAAATTTATGTCGACTATCGGATGGATTTATATAAACTGATTAAGGAACAGAAACCAAAATTGGAAGTAAATCAAGATATTCGCCATATCCTAGTAACAGATTCTATGTTTGTACCTGCTTATTCCTTACCCTATACATACGATGAGGAAACTAAAGAACCTATTTTTTATTTTGATGGAATCAAGAAATAACCGTGATTTCACATTTTAATTTTGTCATAACCCTTCAACTACAAAATATATTGTAGGAGAAGGGTTTTTTCTTTTTCTTATGAAATACCATTGTTTGGTAAATGTTGTCTAGTAATTAAATAATTATTAATCATAGGGAAGAAAAAATTTTTTCAAGTTTAGTCATAAGAACATAGGACAACATCATAAGTATATACTGTCCAACAATACCTAAAAGGATATAGTTTATCCGTGATTTTAGTAGATGATCGGGAGGGGATCTCTTGGAAAAGGTTGATATTTTTAAAGATATTGCTGAGAGAACAGGCGGCGATATCTATTTCGGAGTAGTAGGTGCCGTTCGTACTGGAAAATCAACATTTATTAAAAAGTTTATGGAATTAGTAGTATTACCGAATATGTCAAATGAAGCCGAACGAGCTCGGACACAGGATGAACTGCCGCAAAGTGCTGCCGGCAAAACCATTATGACGACTGAGCCTAAATTTGTGCCAAACCAGGCTGCTACCGTTCATGTAAGTGAAGGTTTAGACGTTAATATCCGATTGGTGGATTGCGTAGGATACACGGTTCCAGGAGCCAAAGGATATGAGGATGAAAATGGTCCAAGAATGATCTCGACCCCATGGTATGAGGAGCCAATCCCTTTTCATGAAGCGGCTGAAATTGGTACTAGAAAAGTGATTCAAGAGCACTCCACAATTGGTGTAGTGATTACAACTGATGGTACAATCGGTGAGCTTCCTAGAAGCAGTTATGTTGAAGCAGAAGAACGTGTTATTAACGAACTGAAGGAAGTCGGAAAACCGTTTATTATGATTGTGAATAGTGTACAGCCTCATCATCCAAATACTGAGGCACTACGAACGAATTTAGCTGATAAATATGATATTCCCGTAGTTGCAATGAGTGTTGAAAGTATGAGGGAATCAGATGTATTAAACGTTCTGCGTGAAGCCTTATATGAATTCCCGGTTATTGAAGTGAATGTTAATCTTCCTAGCTGGGTAATGGTGTTACGAGATAATCACTGGTTACGCTCAAGCTATCAAGAAGCTGTAAAAGATACGGTGAAAGATATTAAGAGGTTACGTGATGTTGATAGAGTTGTCCACCAATTCAGTGATTATGAATTTATAGAAAGAGCTGGGTTAGCAGGCATTGAAATGGGTCATGGGGTTGCTGAAATTGATTTATTTGCCCCAGATGAATTATACGATGAAATTCTGAAAGAAATTGTTGGTGTTGAAATAAGAGGTAAGGATCATCTTCTTGAGTTGATGCAAGACTTTGCACACGCAAAGACTGAATACGACCAAATTTCAGATGCCCTAAGGATGGTAAAGCAAACAGGTTATGGGGTTGCCTCGCCGTCGCTTGCTGATATGAGTCTAGAAGAGCCTGAAATCATTCGCCAAGGAGCAAGATTTGGAGTTAGATTGAGAGCCGTTGCCCCGTCCATTCATATGATTAAGGTCGATGTGGAATCGGAATTTGCTCCAATAATTGGAACAGAAAAACAATCCGAAGAATTGGTTCGATACTTAATGCAGGATTTTGAAGATGACCCACTTTCGATTTGGAATTCTGATATTTTTGGGCGTAGCCTTAGCTCCATTGTTCGTGAGGGAATTCAGGCAAAGATATCCTTAATGCCGGAAAATGCAAGATATAAATTAAAAGAAACATTAGAGAGAATTATTAATGAGGGTTCTGGTGGATTAATTGCCATCATTTTATAAAAATCTTCCGGTTGAAGCTTCCAAAAGGAGGCTTCTTTTTGTTTATATACCCTGAAAAACCATGTATTAATCTGTAAATATTTCACAAAAATGTTTCAGTTAAGAAAAGATTGCCATTATTTCTTGAAATTTTCTTGATAACCTTAAATGATTGTGATAATCTACTAACAGAATTAGTGCTAGAAACGTTTGAAAGCTTGTTGTGAAAGGGTTTTTGCCCTTTTTATTATATTTTCTCCAAAATTAGCACAATAATTCTAGTGTAAGGTATAGAAATATGAAAAAGTGTTTAGAAATGTAGGTAGATACCTATTTTCTGATTATGACCCTTTTTTTGGGAGGAGGTGAATGGCATGAACAAGACAGATTTAGTAAATGCAGTGGCTGAAGCTAGTGAAATTTCCAAAAAAGACGCTACTAAAGCGGTTGATGCTGTTTTTGACTCTATTTTAGAAGCACTAAAAAATGGAGATAAGGTACAATTAATCGGTTTTGGTAACTTCGAAGTTCGTGAGCGTGCTGCCCGTAAAGGCCGTAACCCACAAACAGGTGATGAAATTGATATCCCTGCAAGCAAAGTACCAGCATTCAAACCAGGTAAAGCGCTTAAAGATGCAGTTAAATAATTACATACCTACTGCTTAAGCCAGGATGAAGCTAAAAAAGGCCATGGAGACCATCCTGGCCTTTTTCCTTTTATTATCCTTTTATTAAACAAGATTAATACAAATGGTTTTTCTTTTTGCTACATTTCTGTAGGTTATGTTAATATGAAATAGTGATTAAAAGGCGTTATTTTCGTAGGGGGCACAGTCATGGTTCAAATAAATCTTACCCAAATAGAAGAAGCTGTAAGAATGATACTTGAGGCTATAGGTGAGGATCCGAATCGCGAAGGTCTAATGGATACACCAAAGCGAGTAGCAAAAATGTATGAAGAGGTTTTTGCTGGATTAAACCAAGATCCCAAGGAATATTTTGAGACGATATTTGGAGAAGAACATGAAGAGCTTGTATTGGTTAAAGACATCCCCTTCTACTCCATGTGTGAACACCATTTAGTTCCATTTTTTGGTCAGGCCCATGTTGCTTATATACCCCGCAATGGAAAAGTAACCGGATTAAGTAAATTGGCTAGAGCGGTTGAAGCTGTTTCGCGAAGACCACAACTTCAGGAGCGGATTACCTCAACCATTGCTGATTCCATCATGAAAACTCTCGAACCACATGGTGTCATGGTAGTTGTTGAGGCTGAACATATGTGCATGACGATGAGAGGGGTAAAAAAACCAGGGGCTAAAACGATAACTTCGGCCGCAAGAGGAGTTCTAACTAATGATGCACAAGCTAGAGCTGAAATTATTAGCCTTATAAAAAAGTAATTCTTCCTTGAAATGATCATAACCTAGGGGTTGTCTATATCTTATGGAAAATAAAGTATTATCTGGAGATTATATTGTTATTAAGGCAAATGATGACGGGGTTAATGTAATTGGTCTTACAAGGGGATCAGATACAAGATTTCATCATTCGGAAAAACTGGATAAAGGTGAGGTCTTGATTGCCCAATTCACAGAGCACACCTCAGCAATTAAAATTAGAGGCAATGCTAAAATTTATACTTCTTATGGCGAAATTGAAAGTGAAGCAAAAAAATAAAAACAAATTAAGCGCCTAAAATAGGCGCTTACGCATTTTTTTTTTGTCAAAACGGAAAACTAGGGTAAATTCAAATTATGTAACTTTTAGTAAACATACCAAACATAGATTTTTTTATGGTATAATGAGGACTGCCTTATTGTGAAAGGCTTAAATAAAATACTTGGCAGATTTTTCGCTCACTAAAAGCAAGGGTGATATTATTGCAACAAATACAATCAATTATAATGGATATGAAGGATACGATATATCAGAGAATCTCTCTACCATATTTACAACAGTATATTCACACCCCAACTCTTGATGAAGATAAGCTTCTATTTACTATTTCAGTGCTTAGCAATCATGGTTTAACAAAAGAACAAATGGAAGAATGTGTAGTTACATCAATGTTGGTTCAAATTGCCCTTGATACCCATGAACGCGTCACAAATTCCTCAATTGGTGAAGAGAAAGAAAACTCCTTAAAACAAAGACAGCTAACGGTACTTGGTGGGACCTATTTTAGTAGCCTATATTATAAAATATTATCTGAAACGAGTAATATTACGATGGTTAGGGTTCTTGCTGAAGGAATAAAAGAAATTAATGAACATAAGATTATTTTTTACAATAAGGATTCTTTAGAAATAGACAAATTAATGAATTCTGTTATGACTTTAGAATCAGGATTAATCAATAAATTGGCTGACTACTTACAAGAAAGTATCTGGAAAGAAATCGCCTCCCATTTTCTTTTTATTAAGAGGCTTTTGCATGAAAAAGAACGCTTTGACAAGAGCGAGGATTCATCTGTATTAATTGATGGACTAAGAAAAATTGTTTTTCCAAAAACAAATCAAGTAGCTGACCTTTCAACTGAACAAAAAAAATATTTACTTGCCATTTGTGATCAATACATTGAGCATTCCATTCATATTTTTGAAAAGGGAATAAATAAAATCCCACTTATTAATGATTATGTGAAAACAAGATGGTTTCATTTAATTAAACAATATGCACCCATTGCAAAAACATTTGTGGAAGAGGGTTAGAATTTATGCAACAATCCAAGGAAGAACGCGTCCATCATGTATTTGAAAAAATATATGATAATTACGATAAGATGAACTCTGTTATTAGCTTTAAACAGCATATTCGATGGCGGAAAGATACAATGAAACGTATGGGTGTTAAGCCCGGATCAAAAGCTCTTGATGTTTGCTGTGGTACGGCTGATTGGACGATTGCACTTGCTAACGCTGTTGGACCAAAGGGTGAAGTAATAGGTCTGGATTTTAGTGAAAATATGTTAAAAATTGGTCAAAAAAAAGTAGAAGAATTAAATTTAAAACATACAAAGCTTATTCATGGTAATGCGATGGAATTGCCCTTTAAAGATAATTCCTTCGACTATGTAACAATTGGTTTTGGTCTTAGAAATGTTCCTGATTATCTGGAAGTTTTAAGAGAAATGAACCGAGTGTTAAAGCCTGGTGGTATGGCCGTATGTCTAGAAACATCTCAGCCAACCATGATTGGTTTTAGACAGCTTTATTATTTGTATTTTCGTTTCATTATGCCAGCTTTTGGTAAAGTTTTTGCGAAAAGTTATCAAGAATATTCTTGGCTACAAGAATCTGCAAGGGATTTTCCCGGAATGAAAGAATTGGCGAAAATGTTTGAAAATGCAGGTTTTAAAAATGTCTACTTTAAACCATATAGTGGTGGAGTAGCTGCCGTTCATATAGGTTATAAGGAAAAGTAATGTTAATAGTTAAAGGTAAAGCTGGTGAATTCACATGAAATTAAAAATGAATTATTCATTTTTGAATTCGGATTTTAATATTGTCGAAAAAGAGCTTGAAGCAACCATTCAATCAAATTCACAATTATTGCGTCAAGCCTCTTTACATACCTTGCAAGCAGGTGGAAAACGAATTCGACCAGTCTTTGTATTACTTGCCGGTAAATTTGGTAATTATGATATTAATATAATTAAGAATGTAGCAGTTGCCCTGGAACTTATTCATATGGCGTCCCTTGTGCATGACGATGTCATCGATCATGCTGAACTTAGAAGGGGTAAGCCGACCGTCAGTGCCAAATGGGATAACAAAATTGCCATGTACACAGGCGATTACATTTTTGCCCTTGCCATCCAATTAATGACAAAGATTGAAAATCCAACTGCTCATCAAATTTTATCTAATGCCATCGTCCAGTTATGCGTTGGTGAGATTGAACAAATAAAAGATAAATATCGCTTTAACCAACATTTAAAAGATTATTTACGGAGAATTAAAAGAAAGACCGCTTTACTTATAGCTGTAAGCTGCCAACTTGGAGCTGTCGCCGCAGGCGTAGAGCCACATTTACATAAAAAACTGTATAGATTCGGCTATTTTGTCGGCATGTCTTTTCAGATTACCGATGATGTGTTAGATTTTATCTCGACCGAAAAAGAGTTAGGGAAACCTGCTGGTAGTGATTTAATACAAGGCAATATTACTTTGCCTGCCTTATTTGCCATGCAGGATGACCGTTTAAAGACTAAAATAACGAAGGTTCATGAGAATATGGACAAGTTGGAATTAGCATCTATCATCGAAGATATTAAAGCATCCGGAGCGATTGATAGCTCTATTAAAATAAGTGATCAATACCTTGATAAAGCACTTAAGGTACTGGATGAACTTCCAGATAATAAAGCGAAAAAGGCATTTACGGATATTGCAAAATATATTGGCCGTAGAAAAAGTTGAATAGTTGCGAATTTTTCCAAAGAATGTTACTATTTTCCTCGGGATTGTCTTTTGGCTAATCCTTGATACATATTTGTTTAGGAGTGGAATAAATGGAAAAAACGTTTTTAATGGTTAAACCTGATGGTGTACAACGGAACTTAATTGGCGAAGTTGTTGCTCGTTTTGAAAAAAAGGGCTTTCAATTAGTTGGTGCTAAATTAATGCATATTTCTAAAGAATTAGCTGAAGAGCATTATGGGGAGCATAAGGAGCGTCCTTTCTTCGGTGAATTAGTGGACTTTATTACATCTGGTCCTGTTTTTGCGATGGTATGGCAAGGTGATAACGTTATCTCTACTGCTCGTACAATGATGGGTTCAACTAATCCTAAGGATGCTGCACCAGGTACAATTCGCGGTGATTTCGGATTAACTGTTGGGAAAAATGTGATTCACGGATCTGATTCACCAACTAGTGCTGAACGTGAGATTGGTTTATTCTTTAGCGAAGGTGTAACAGAATATTCTAAACTTGTTAACGAGTGGATTTACTAATCCCTTATAGACGCTGCTTTTAAGCAGGCGTCTTTTTTTATACTACTTTTATTAAGGCTCTTTTCGTAAACTTTGTTGCTAAAGGTGCACTGTATAGTTTCATTTGTAGTGTTTCCTGGCGATTTTCGTATACTATATTACGAAAAGATGCATGAAACAATATATTATACAAGTTAAAAGAACTTAAACGAAAAGCATCAATGTATGCAAAAATAGCCTTTATTAAAAGGCATATGCTATAGTGATACATAATCCTTTTTTGAGTTGATTGGAGGAAAAAATAATGAGATATTTAACCGCAGGGGAATCACATGGTCCTCAGTTAACTACTATCATTGAAGGTTTACCAGCAGGGATGCCGTTAACAATCGAGGATATTAATGTTGAACTTGAAAGACGACAAAAGGGTTACGGCCGAGGCAGGCGCATGCAAATCGAAAAGGATCAAGTGCAAATGATGTCAGGAGTTCGTCACGGATTGACTCTGGGTTCACCCATTGCGCTAGTCGTTGAAAATAAAGATTGGAAACATTGGACAAAAATCATGGGGAATGAACCAATTTCGGAGTTAGAAGAGGATGAGATGAAGAGGGTTATTACAAGACCTCGACCGGGCCATGCGGATTTAAATGGTGCCTTAAAATATGGTCACCGCGATATGCGAAATGTCCTGGAACGATCATCAGCGCGTGAAACAACTGTTCGAGTAGCAGCTGGTGCAGTTGCCAAAAAAATGCTTTCTCTTCTTGGAATAAAAATTGCTTCTCATGTGATTGAAATTGGTGGCGTCAGAGCAAAGTCCATTGCTTACGAAACCCTTGAGCAATTAGTAGCTGTTACTGAGAAATCAGATGTTCGCTGTTTTGATCATGAATCTGAAGAAAAAATGAAAGAAGCAATTGATTTTGCTAAAGCTAGCGGTGATTCGATTGGTGGGATTGTCGAAGTCATTGTTGAGGGAATGCCTCCTGGGATTGGCAGTTATGTCCATTATGATCGCAAATTAGATGCGAAAATTGCAGCTGCAATTGTTAGTATAAATGCATTTAAAGGTGTAGAATTTGGCATTGGTTTCGAAGCTGCTAGAAGACCTGGGAGTAAAGTACACGATGAAATTGCGTGGGAAGAAGAAAAAGGCTATTACCGCAAAACCAATAACCTTGGAGGTTTTGAAGGTGGTATGACCACGGGGATGCCGATTATTGTAAGAGGAGTAATGAAACCAATCCCGACCCTTTATAAACCACTTCATAGTGTAGATATTGAGACAAAAGAGTCATTTTCTGCAAGTATCGAGCGTTCAGATAGTTGTGCCGTACCTGCAGCTGCTGTTGTGGCTGAGCACGTAGTTGCTTGGGAAATCGCCTCCTTTATGATTGATCAATTTTATAGTGACCGTTTTGATACCCTAAAGGAAACAGTCCAAATGCAGCGAAACTATGCGAGGGGTTTTTAATGGAAAAGATTCAAATAATAACTGAGTCCAAGGAGTATCCTGTTATTATTGGAAAAGATGCGGTATCTCAATTACCTGAGATTCTTGATGGGATCACATCAATAAGTAAAATCGTTGTGATCACTGATCAGCAGGTACATGATCTATATATCTCAAGTATAATTGAGCTTATAAAGCCCTATGAATTCACAATATTTATAACCCCAGTTGGAGAGGCTGCCAAAACTTTTGAAGTATATTACGAAGCACAAGGGTTCCTTCTCGAACATAAATTGGATCGAGATTCATTACTTATTGCATTTGGTGGAGGAGCAATCGGAGATTTAGGTGGCTTTATCGCTTCTACGTTTATGCGTGGGATTAGGTTTATACAAGTTCCAACTACGATTTTGGCACATGATAGCGCTGTAGGGGGAAAAGTTGCAATCAATCATCCAGTTGGCAAAAATATGATAGGGTCATTTTACCAACCCGAAGCAGTAATATATGACGTATCATTTTTCAATAGCCTATCATTAAGTGAAAGACAATCTGGTTTTGCGGAATTAATTAAGCATTCTCTTATTGCGCATGTTCCTTTTTATGAACAACTGAAAGCCGATATTCAGACACTAGAATCTTTTAATCTTCAAGTGTTTCAACGATACTTAATAGACGGGATAAAGGTTAAATCTGAATTCGTTGCATTAGATGAAAAGGAGAAAGGGCAAAGAGCTTACTTGAATTTTGGTCACACATTAGGCCATGCTATTGAGGCTGAGGCGGGTTATGGAAAAATAACTCATGGGCAAGCTGTTATTTTCGGGATGATTTTTGCTTTACACTTAAGTGAGGAGCTTGAGAACCTTAGCTTTGAATTAAATCAGTTCACCAATTGGCTTGATAGGTTAGGATATAGGACAAAAATTCCCTCTTTCTTTTCAAGAGAGGTATTAATTAATCGAATGAGACAAGATAAGAAAGCATCCAAGCAGGAGATTCGAATGGTACTTCTTTCAAAAGTAGGTGAACCAATAACAAAAACTGTCTCGGAAGATATCTTGTTAAGAACCCTTAATAACATGTATGAATAGGTTCAAGGAAGGAGGGGGTATTTGTGATTAGAGGTGTAAGAGGAGCAATAACGGTTGAAAAAAATGATAGTAATGATATTATCTTAGGAACGGAAAAGTTATTAACTGAGATGATTAAGGCGAATAAAATTGAACCGGAAAATGTCGCTTCTGTGTTTATTTCAGTCACAGAGGATATTACCGCTGATTTCCCCGCTAAGGCTGTTAGACGTTTCGAGGGATGGTCTTTCGTTCCAGTTATGTGTATGAGAGAAATGCCAGTTCCTGGTGCACTTGAATTATGTATACGTATAATGATTCATGTAAATACAATGAAATCACAGAATGATATTCACCATATATACTTAGAGAAAGCAATCGTGTTACGTCCAGATCTGGTAAAATAAAAAATCGTTTGCTTGACCTCTGCTGAGAAAGAGTGATATAGAGAATGGAAAAAATGCTATCATATAATGCAGAAAAACTAGTAGGAGAAATTGAAGTTCCTGGAGATAAATCCATTTCCCATCGAGCAGTTATGTTTGGTGCTATTAGTAAAGGAACGACAACAATCCAAAATTTTTTAACAGGTGAAGATTGTCTAAGCACGATTAACTGCTTTCAAAAATTAGGTGTAAATATTGAAGAAAAAAATGGAATAATTATAATTGATGGAAAGGGTTGGGAGGATTTAATCGAACCAGACCAAGTGTTAGATGTAGGAAATTCCGGAACGACTATTCGACTTATGCTTGGACTTCTATCGGGAAGGCCTTTTCATTCAACCTTTGTTGGCGATGACTCGATTGCAAAACGGCCGATGAAACGTGTGACCAATCCTCTGAGAAAAATGGGTGCGACGATTGACGGGCGACAGAACGGTGAATTTGTCCCAATCACATTAAGAGGTGGTGGACTAAAACCAATTACCTATTCACTGCCTGTAGCCAGTGCCCAAGTGAAATCTAGTTTACTTCTGGCTGCATTACAAACAGTAGGTACTAGTAAAATAACAGAGCCAGTGGCAACAAGAGATCACACGGAAAGAATGATAAAGAAATTCGGTGGTCAAATCGAAGTGGAAGACTTAACCATTACGATAACAGGACCACAAACTTTAGTGGGTACGCATATTAACGTTCCAGGAGATATTTCGTCAGCAGCATTTTTTCTTGTTGCCGCAGCGATTGTACCTAATGCAATAATTCGTATTAAAAATGTGGGTTTAAACCCTACACGGACTGGTATTATAGACGTGTTAATCAAAATGGGTGCGAAGATGGAAATTATTCCAAACGAATCCGAAGTTTTTGAACCTGTCGGTGATATTGTGATAGAAACCTCAGCTTTAAAAGGAATCGTAATTGCAGGGGAGTTAATACCAAAGTTAATAGATGAGGTGCCGGTTATTGCCTTACTTGCAACACAAGCAGCAGGCAAAACGATTATTAAGGATGCTCATGAGCTAAAGGTAAAGGAAACGAATCGTATTGATACAGTAGTGGGGGAACTGAAAAAACTTGGTGCGGATATTGTTGCAACCGAGGATGGCATGATTATTAATGGACCTACCAAACTGCAAGGGGGACATGTTTCTAGTCACGGCGATCATCGGATAGGTATGATGCTTTCAATTGCAGCCTTAATATGCCAAGAGAAAGTTATTTTGGATAAATCGGGAGCAATAGGAGTATCTTACCCTCATTTTTTTAGAGATCTTCATAATCTTATCGAAAAAAATCCGCATTAATCTGAGCGGATTTTTTTTGCTATAATAATAGCATTTTTTTTCTAACAATAACATAGCTTGTCTTAAGACCAATAAAAGGGTGGTTTTATGACATATATTATTGAAAATGCAAATATTCTCAAGGATTCAGAGCTCGTAAAAACTTCTTTACTTATTAAAGAGAAGAAAATCACCTATATCAGCAAAAACTTTAATAGGTATTCGTTTATGAAAATGAATGCAGAATCCTATATTATGACACCAACCTTCGTACTATTTGATTCTTTAAAAGTTTTGCTGGATAGTTCATTCCAACAAAAAAAGGACTATTTTTTAGAGAACTTTATAAAGCAAGGTTCAACCACATTATTAACTTTTGCCTCAATTCGTTACGAAAATGAGTTAATGACGAAATTAAGGGAAATAAAACGAGAGTTACTTAACTCCCCAATTGACTACTTGATTGGTGTTAAAGTACCATTAAACTTATTAAATCCAGGGTTTATACGAAAATGTAAAAAAGAAAAAATACCGGCAATTTTTATTGAGTTAGAAAAAGATCATCATTTATCAGCGATACCATGGGGCTGGATAAGGGAAGCGATGTTTCCGTTTAACAGCCCGTTAATTCCATTTATTGTAGAAGCCGATTCAAAGTATCATAAGAAAATTCTTCAAGAATGGAAAACCATAATGGAGTCTGAAAAAATTCCTCATCTACCTACAATGCTAACTGAAAGGATACCATTATCTTTAAATGTAATTGGCAAACTGGGAATTTATCCACAGAAAGCTTGTATCCTCCAAGGGGGAGAAGTAAGTTATAATTTATTTAAAATAAATAGAGAGCTTAAACATATGAATATTAATAGCTTGTACCAAGAACACCGTGATAAACTCATTGTAACTGTTCATAAAGGTAGTGTGATAAGAGCCGGGGACGGTGGAGTCATTTTTAGGTCAGGTTTTGGCGAACATGTTAAGGTAACCCTACCAAGTTTCTTTCAGATAGAAGGGTAGCAACAAATAAAATAAGTATATGGTTTTAAGAAAGGAAATGCTCGATGCAAATAGTTACTGAAATAATATCTCTTTTAGAAGATGGTCATGTAGAATCGGCTATGAAGAAATATACAAATGTATTGAAACAAGAAAATGCGGAGATACAATTTGTTCTTGGCGAAGAATTGTTCCAATTAGGATTTCTTGAGGAAGCAAAGGCTTTGTTTGAAGTATTACTTAAAAAATATCCGGAAGAAGGAGAAATTCTTGTTAATTTAGCTGAGATTAATCTTGATTTAGGAAATGAGGATTTGGCTTTAGACTTTCTGGAGAAAATCTCGGAATATGACGCAAGTTTCCCTCAAGGCTTATTATTGCAAGCAGATTTATATCAAATGCAAGGATTGTATGAGGTCAGTGAACATAAATTATTAAAAGCAAAAGAAATTCTTCCTAATGAAAAAATAATCGATTTCGCTCTTGGAGAACTGTTTAGGGAGCAGGGCAAATTAATAGAGGCAATTCAAGCATACGAATTAGTTTTAAAAGAAAAAACGGAAATTGTTGGTGTGAATATGCACCAAAGAATTGCAGAGATACTTAGCTTGTCCGGTCAGTTTGAAGAAGCACTTCCTTATTATGACAAAGCTCTACAAGAAAAGTTGGAAATTAACACATTATTTGGATATGCGTTTACAGCCTTTCAAGCGGGATATAATCGAACAGCAATAGAAAAATTTAATGAATTAAAGGAGCTAGATAAAGAATACCATGCCATGTATTTGTACCTAGCAAAGGCACATGAGCATGAAGGTGAGCTCGAAGAAAGTTATCAAGTGATTACTGAGGGAATAAAACAAGATGAATTTAATAAGGATTTATACTATTATGGTGGAAAAATTGCTTTAAAACTTGGTAAGGAAGAAGCTGCAGAGCAATTGTTTAGAGAGAGTCTTGTCTTAGACCCTGGTTTTACAGAGGCGGCCTTAACCTTAAATAAATTATTTCTGCAATTGGAGCAATACGAGGATGTACTTGATTTAGTCAAGCATATCGAGGCAAATGAGGAAGAAGAGCCACAGTTACTTTGGGATGCAGCCATTGCATTACAAAAAACAGAAAAATATTTAGAGGCATTAAACAAATATGAGCGTGCATATACTTTCTTTAAGAAAACACCAGATTTTCTAATAGATTACGGATATTTTTTATTAGAAGAAGGAAAAACGAAGCAAGCTGCCGAAATTTTTAATCAGTTGTTGAAAGAAGACCCTAGTAATGAAGAGTATTTATCGATACTCGACCGCTTGACCCAATAGGAATAATCATTTGGAGAAGTCTGCTCAAGGAGGGATATAGATGGCAACCCCTGTATCTGTCAACGAGAAGAAGGACTTTATTCGTTGGTTCTTAAATCACTATCAGTTGAAACGAAGAGAATGTGTGTGGATTCTAAACTATTTAATGAGTCATGATCAATTAATGGAAAAGGTTCATTTTGTCGATCAAGCACAATATTGCCCTAGAGGGTTGGTCATGTCAACACATTGCATTGACAAGGTGCCATTCAGGTTTTATAAAGAAAACGTCATGACAACGGATGCCGAAAAATCTTTTCATGACATTCGTTTAAACCGCGAAGAAGAAATTTATATACAATTAAATTTCCATGCCGCCAATCAATCCCACCAATATATAGCGGTCCTAGAAGAAAATCCTTTTATGCCAAAACATTTGCAATTAAATGATAATGACAGAATTTTGGCCGAACAGTTCTTAAATGCTAGTATTAAGCGATTTCAAAGAGAAAAGCTGTTAGCTTTAATAGATGAGGCACTTGATCAAGGTGATCGCTCACAGTTCTTACTTTTAACAGAACAATTAAACAAACTCATAAAATAAATTAGGGCTCAATCAAATCGGGATTAAGATTTGATTGAGCCATTTTTTGATATCCAATCCTATATTTCCGAAGATTTTGTGACGTTTTTGTGAACATTATAAGAGGTTGCCAAGAACTGTGATAAAATAATGAACGTGCCTGAAATCCTAGGATAATTTTAACAAAGATTCCTATAATAATGATAAGATAATAGAGGATGATTTTTTTGGGAATGATGAAAAAGAAGGAATCGGAGTGAAGGAAGTTGAAATGGATAAATGAAGATATAGAAATGTATATGAAAGCCAAAGAGTATCTCGATACAATCGTCATCCCTCTTTATCCAATATCTTTTGGAGATGATGCAAAACAGACGGCAAATATGACTGAATTTATTCAATTAATGACCACTCAATTGGAAAGACAATTTAAAGGAAGGCTCATCCTCCTTCCAGGGTATACATATTTTAAGCGAGAGAACCAAGATGAACTGATTGATGGTCTAAAACGATGGGAGAACATCCTAATCTCTGAACAATTTAAACATATATTTTATGTTACCTCTGATAGCGATTGGAAATTGAAGGAACAGCATTTATCTGGAACACTTATTTGGTTACCGGCACTCCCATTAGAGATAATGGATGCAAAATATAAAAATTCGATGATTGAAGACCAGGTTAAGCAATTAGTAAATTTATTTGTAAAACGTTGGCATGACGAATTGTGAAGGGTTTGTGAAGTATGTTATTGACCTTCCCTAAAGATTGATATATCATGGTTATGTCCTAGTTTTAAATGTATGAAGTTATGTCTAAATGATTATAGTTTCTCATAGAGGGGGGAAAAAAATGAGCAAGAATCAAGTTTCTAGACGCCAATTCCTAAGCTACACTCTAACTGGTGTAGGCGGCTTTATGGCTGCAGGTATGTTAATGCCGATGGTTCGTTTTGCAATTGATCCTGTATTAAAGGCAGATGCTGCTGGGGATTACATACCGACAACCCAAAAGATAGCTGATATCACATCTGAACCTAAACGTGTTGACTTCACGTTTACACAAGTAGATGCATGGTATGAATCTGAAGTTACCAATACAGCTTGGGTATATAAGGATGAAAGCGGCAACATCGTAGCCCTTTCACCTGTTTGTAAACACTTAGGTTGTACAGTTGACTGGAATACGGATGCGAAAAATCCAGAACATTTCTTCTGTCCTTGTCATTATGGATTATATACAAAGGATGGTACAAACGTACCTGGAACTCCACCGTTGGCTCCACTTGATGTCTATCCGTATATAGAAAAGGATGGCTTCTTACATTTAGGTAAAGCAAAACCACGAAAGGAGGCGTAATAAGTGTTAAACAAAATTTATGATTGGGTAGATGAACGTTTAGACATTACGCCTTTGTGGCGTGACATTGCCGACCACGAAGTTCCAGAGCATGTTAACCCTGCACACCATTTTAGTGCATTTGTTTACTGTTTTGGTGGTTTAACGTTCTTCGTTACTGTAATTCAAATTCTATCAGGTATGTTCTTAACCATGTATTATGTACCCGATATTGAAAACGCCTGGCGTTCTGTTTGGTATTTACAAAATCAGGTTGCATTTGGACAAATTGTTCGTGGAATGCATCACTGGGGTGCAAGTTTGGTTATCGTAATGATGTTCTTACATACGTTACGCGTGTTTTTCCAAGGTGCCTATAAAAAACCTCGTGAATTAAACTGGATAGTCGGAGTATTAATTTTCTTCGTCATGCTTGGTTTAGGTTTTACTGGTTATTTATTACCTTGGGATATGAAAGCATTGTTTGCAACAAAAGTAGGTCTTCAAATTGCTGAAGCTACACCATTAATCGGAAAGCAAGTGAAGATTTTACTTGCGGGACATGCTGATATCGTTGGTGCTCAAACCTTATCTCGTTTCTTTGCGATTCATGTATTCTTCTTACCTGCAGCGTTATTTGGTTTAATGGCAGCACATTTCATGATGATTCGTAAACAAGGTATTTCAGGTCCACTATAAGATATGATGACCTTTTGAATAAAGGAGGGGGATTTAAACCATGCATCGAGGAAAAGGGATGAAATTTGTCGGTGACTCTCGTGTACCTGCCGAGCGGAAACCTAATATTCCAAAAGATTATTCGGAATATCCTGGTAAAACAGAAGCATTCTGGCCTAACTTTCTATTAAAAGAATGGTTGGTAGGAGCTGTTTTCTTAATTGGGTATTTATGTTTAACAGTAGCTCATCCATCTCCGTTAGAGAGAATTGCGGATCCTACTGATACCGCATATATCCCATTACCAGACTGGTATTTCTTATTCTTATACCAATTATTAAAGTACTCTTACGCTTCAGGTCCATATACGGTTATTGGAGCATTTATTATGCCAGGCTTAGCGTTTGGAGGACTATTATTAGCGCCATTTATTGACCGTGGTCCACATCGTAGACCATCTAAACGTCCTTTAGCTACAGGGTTTATGTTAATGGCTCTTGCATCAATTTTTTACTTAACTTGGGAATCTGTTGCTACTCATGACTGGGAAAAGGCAAAGGCTCAAGGGAAAATTGTTGCGGAAGTGGAAGTTGATACAGAAGCAGAGGGTTACAAAATTCTTGAAGCAAATAATTGTTTGTCTTGTCATGGTACTGACTTAACAGGTGGAGGGGGTCCAGCACTTGTTGATACTGGCCTAACACCGGAAGAAGTAATGGATATCGCAGTTAATGGTAGAGGCGGTATGCCTGCTGGTATGTTTAAAGGTACTGATGAAGAACTTAAAAAACTTGGAGAATTTATTTCAAGTCTAAAGCCTGAATAAGGAAGAAAAAGCTGACGATTGCTCGTCAGCTTTTTACTATATTGAAAAATCGAGGTGAATAGATGAACTATCTCTATGCATTTTTAGCGAATCGGAAGATCTTAGCATTATTGTTTATCGTAAATCTTTTAGGAACGATATATGGATATTATTGGTATGGTTGGCAACTATCTGAAACCCCTGGAAAGTTTTTGTTATTTGTTCCTGATAGTCCAACAGCAAGCTTATTCTTTGTAATAGTTTTGATTGCATTTTTATTGCGTCGTAATTGGGGGCTAATTGAAGCTCTGGCCATTGTTACTCTATTCAAATATGGAATATGGGCTGTGGTTATGAATCTGTTAGTGTTAGTAGAAACAGGTAAACTGGAACCAACTGGTTATATGCTCATGGCTTCTCATCTGGCAATGGCCATACAAGGGATTCTCTATTCTCCATTCTATCGGATAAAAATATGGCACCTCATAATAACCGCTATCTGGACTTTACATAATGATGTGATTGATTATGTGTTCTTTATGCTACCTAGATATCCTGTGCTGGACTTATATACTCCTCAAATTGGCTATTTTACTTTTTGGTTATCTGTTTTATCCCTGTGGTTAGCCTATTATTTTGGAATCAGAAAAAATCGGTTAAAATTAGCCTAAAAAAAGAAAAATCCTAATAGTGGTCTAACCTTGTCCTACCTTTCATACATTTTAGTAGTAATTAGAGGGGGGACAAGGATGAAATCGAAGTTTTTAGGTGTTTTTCTAGCTGTTTTTTTACTTTTTCCATTATCTACTCACGCTGAGGAGGTATCACCTTTATCAGAATTGGATAGAATCTCCGATGATGCCTTAAAAATGGTTAAGCTTAATCGCTTTGATGATGCTAAAAAGTTATTAGAATATTTTTCAAAACAATTTGGCGTATTGAATCGGCATGGTCAATCTTTTTCAATGGATGAATTAAGAATTGTTACCATTTCCCATAATGATGCTTTGGAAGCAGTAACTAGTCCTAGTTTAGAACAGCCAGAACGAATCAATCGAATGACTAAGTTTCGACTTGTTATCGATGCCGTTGCTTCTACCCATCAACCTTTATGGACAGAAATGGAAGAGCCAATTATGACTGCCTTTCATCAGGTCCAAGAGGCGGCAAATAGTGGGGATGCAATCGGA
The DNA here is from genome assembly GCF_054786815.1 of Pseudoneobacillus rhizolycopersici. Lineage (NCBI taxonomy): Bacteria > Bacillati > Bacillota > Bacilli > Caryophanales > Bacillaceae > Pseudoneobacillus > Pseudoneobacillus rhizolycopersici. The sequence goes on from NZ_JBTOOE010000002.1 coordinate 330,417, forward strand.
TTTCATGAAAAATTTAATACTTTTTTAGCTCTATACGAAATGGTGTACCCAAGTATTAAAATTGATATTCCTGCCAGTCGTGTACAGGCTCTTGATGCAAGAATTGGTTTTATCGATGAATTTCGTCCGCAAATAATTGAACAGGCAACAAATCAAAAAGAACTCCAAGCATTGGAAATGGAATTAGAATCCATTTTCGACGATATGACAGAGGACGAAGCAGATCCTTCTTTATGGTGGGTGATGATATCTACTGGAAGTATCATTATTATGACCTTATCTTATGTAGGATGGAAAAAATATAAAGCTGATAAAGAAAAAACAAAGGATTACAAACGGGATTATAAAAAATAAAGCAAAGGGGTGTCCGAAAATTTGGACAGCCCCTTGTTATCTTTCAATAGGTCTTTTGTTTTCATCCAAGGTAAACCCTTCCCCTAAAACATCATGTACCTCGCTAACAGATACAAAAGCATGTGGGTCTACAGAGGTTATGACACTTTTTAATCGAATGATTTCGTTTTTACCTACCACACAATATAATACTTCTCTTTCGATTTTGGTGAAATATCCATAGCCCTTAAGAACCGTTACACCACGTTCCATTTCTTGCATAATTTTATCAGCAATCTTACTATTGTGTTCTGAAATGATCATGGCTCCTCTAGCAGAATAGGCACCCTCTTGAATAAAATCAATTACTTTAGCCCCGACAAAAACTGCCACCAGTGTGTACATAGCTTCCCGATATTCTAAATAAAAAATGATTGAAACGGTAATAACAATCGCATCAAACATAAACATCGTTTTACCAATATTCCAACCAGCATATTTTTGCATTAAGCGTGCGATAATATCAACGCCACCAGTTGTACCACCAAAACGAAAAATAATCCCTAACCCAACACCAATAAAAACTCCAGCAAATAAGGCTGCAAGTGCTAAATCGTCATGTAAAGGAATTTTAAATGTGCTATATCTTTGAAAAATCCATAGGAATAAAGATACTCCTACTGTACCAATAATGGTATAAATAAAAGTGCTCCTTCCCAAAAACCTCCAACCTACAAAAAATAGAGGAATATTTAACAATAGGTTGGTATAGGAGGGATCCCATTTAAATAGAAAAAATAAAAGCAAAGTAATACCTGTAAAACCGCCTTCAGCTAATTCATTTTCCATATTAAAATGTACAAGTCCAAATGAAAAAATGGCTGCTCCTATTAAAATAAAAAAAATATTTTTAAATTTAAGGCCAAAGACCAAAATTACCCACCCTTTCCACAAGTTTTCAGCGATACCTATTATATAGGATATAAAAAAAGAGAGCAATCTAGTCAACTATTCAATAGGCTATCTAAATTATTGTAAATGATGAAAAATTTAGCTAACATGGTAGAGAAAAAGTATAATGAAATTATTGGATGATAGAGGAGTGTTAGTGTAGTGGAAAATATTCGGATTGTAATTGCTGGACCTCGTGGTCGGATGGGGCGTGAGGCTGTTAAGCTAGTAAATGATACGGAGCAATTTCAGTTAGTGGCGGTCATCGATCGAAAAAATAATGGGATGAATTTATCTGACCTTGAAGGGTTTAATGGGATTAACGCTCCGATTTATAGTAGTATTGAGGAATGTTTTCTGACATCACGTGCTGACGTGCTGATTGATTTAACGACTCCTGAAACAGGGATGCATCATGCTAGAACAGCTTTAAATCATGGTGTAAGGCCTGTTGTGGGAACGACTGGCTTTACCAAAGAGGAATTAGAGGAACTTCAGAATTTATGCGAAGAAAAACAGTTAGGATGTATTATTGCCCCAAACTTTGCTATAGGTGCTATTTTGATGATGAAATTTTCCCAAATGGCAGCTAAGTATTTTCCGAACGTGGAAATTATAGAGTTACATCATGATCAAAAATTAGATGCTCCTTCAGGTACCGCCGTTAAAACAGCGCAAATGATTTCGGAGGTTCGCCCAGTCCACAAACAAGGTCATCCAGATGAAAAGGAAACGATGGTAGGTGCTAGAGGAGCTGATTTCGAAGGGATGCATATACATTCCGTTCGGTTACCAGGATTAATTGCTCATCAACAAGTGTTATTCGGAGCAGAAGGCCAAAGTTTAACCATTCGACATGATTCTTATAATCGTGCTTCCTTCATGTCGGGTGTTAAAGTAGCTGTGGAAACAGTTATGAAACTGAATCTATTTATTTACGGATTAGAAAATATTTTAGAATAGGGGGAACTTATATGAATATTGCCTTAATAGCACATGATCGTAAAAAGGATGACTTGGTTGCTTTTGCAACGGCATATAAACCAATATTTGAAGAGCATCAATTATTTGCTACTGGTACGACAGGACTTCGGATTGCGGATGCTACCGGGTTGGAAATTACTCGATTTAATTCTGGTCCATTAGGTGGAGATCAAGAGATTGGAGCAATGGTTGCCAAAAATCAAATGGACATTATCTTTTTCTTTCGCGATCCATTAACGGCTCAACCTCATGAACCTGATGTTACTGCATTAGTACGTCTCTGTGATGTTTATTCTATCCCTTTAGCCACGAATATGGGGACAGCCGAAATGTTGATTAGAGGACTTAAAGAAGGTCTCTTGCAATGGAGAGAAAATAGAACCGGCCAACTTGGTGAGAAGAATGAGTGAAATTTCATTAAAAATATTAGCATTTGGAGCCCATGCTGATGATGTGGAAATTGGTATGGGTGGAACAATCGCCAAATACACTGAGAAAGGATTGTCAGTAGGTATATGCGATTTAACGAATGCAGAATTATCTTCAAACGGAACTATAGAGCTAAGAAAACTGGAAGCTCTAAATGCATCTGAACTCTTAGGGGTGACAGTGAGAGAAAACTTAACAATGCCGGATAGAGGGTTGTTTTTACAAGAAGAATTTATTCTAAAAGCTACAGAAATGATTCGGAAATATAAACCCGAAGTTGTTTTTGCTCCCTTTTGGAAAGATCGTCATCCTGACCACGGAAACTGTGCACGTATTGTTGAGGAAGCAGTATTTAATGCTGGAATAAAAAAATATGTGACTAAAAATTTTAACGAGGCTCATCGTGTCAATCAGCTTTATTTTTATATGATAAATGGTTTTCATAAACCGGATTTCGTTATTGATATTTCCAAGCATATGGAGAGGAAAATTGAGAGTCTAAGGGCATATGAAAGCCAATTTACGAAAACAAATGGTAGTTTTGAAACACCATTGGTTAATGGATATATTGAAACGGTTGAAGCGAGAGAAAGATTATTTGGCAAAGAGGTTGGCGTATTATACGCCGAGGGTTTTAAAACCAATAGACCTCTGTTATATGATCTCGATTAAGGAGAAATAGAAATGAGGATGAAGAAATTAAAGATAGGGATAACCTGTTACCCAACGGTTGGCGGTTCAGGGGTTGTCGCAACAGAACTGGGAAAATTATTGGCTGAAAGAGGACATGAAATTCATTTCATTTCTTCCAGTCTACCGTTTCGTTTAAATAAAATGTACCACAATATTTACTATCATCAGGTTGAAGTGAATCAATATTCAGTATTTCAATATCCACCCTATGATATTGCTTTAGCCAGTAAAATGGCCGAAGTAGCCAACCGTGAAAAGCTAGATATATTACATGTTCATTATGCTATCCCCCATGCCGTTTGTGCTATTTTAGCCAAACAAATGTTAAATCGGGATATTAAAATTGTCACTACGCTTCATGGGACCGATATTACCATCCTTGGAAATGATTTGTCACTATCAGGGGCTATCAAGTTTGGAATAGAAAAATCTGATGTTGTGACAGCCGTTTCTAATTCGTTAGCCAAACAAACTTACGAGCTTTTACAACCAGAAAAAGAAATCCAAACGGTCTATAATTTTATTGATGTTCGTGTTCATAAAAAGGGACATTCAAAGGTTTTAAGAAGTAAATTACATATCCATAATGATGAAAAGGTTATTATTCATGTATCCAATTTTCGCCCGGTTAAAAGAGTTTCAGATGTCGTAAAGGCATTTGCGAAAATGGCTCAACATATTAAGGCTAAGTTACTTTTAGTTGGAGACGGACCGGAAATGTCAGTAGTTTGTAATTTAGTATCTAAACTAGGATTACGTGACAAAGTATTACTTCTGGGAAAACAGGATAATGTTGAGGACCTATACAATTTAAGTGACCTCATGTTGTTGCTTTCTGAAAAAGAGAGCTTTGGTCTCGTTGCCCTTGAGGCAATGGCATGTGGTGTACCCTGTATTGGTACAAATATTGGTGGCATCCCAGAAGTCATCGAAGACGGGGTGAATGGCTTTATTTGTGAAGTTGGCGATATTAATCGGATTGCAGATAAAGCACTTGGTTTACTTACAGACCCTATAAGCTACGAGAATTTTTCTAAAGAGTCGATTCGTGCGGTTCACGAAAAATTTCACGCCGATATTATTGTGAATCAATATGAAAATATATACTATCGCCTACTGGGAGATGCGAAATGACAAATCCTTTTAAACAAGCACGGCCGCTGTTGGAGAAAATAATTGCGGCTGGACACGAAGCTTATTTTGTCGGTGGATGCGTTCGAGATTTTTTGTTAAAAAAAGAGATCCACGATGTGGATATTGCTACCTCGGCGACACCAATGGAAATTAAAGAACTTTTTCCACGAACTGTTGATATTGGAATCGAACACGGAACTGTTCTAGTGCTTTACAATGGGCAACCCTACGAAATTACTACCTTTCGTGCTGAATCTGATTATGAAGCTTTTCGCCGACCGAAGGAAGTTCAATTCATAAGAAATTTGTTTGAGGATTTAGAGCGAAGAGATTTTACCATGAATGCGATCGCAATGAGTGTAGATGGTGCCATTATAGATCCATTTCATGGTCAGGAGTCGATTCATAATAAACTGATACAAACAGTTGGCAACCCCGATAACCGTTTTCAAGAGGATGCTCTAAGAATGATGAGGGCAATAAGATTTGTTTCACAGCTAAACTTTACGATATCGAATGAAACACTGGAGGCAATCAAAAGAAATAAACATTTATTAAGTAAGATTTCAATCGAGCGGAAGATGATGGAGTTCGAAAAGCTATTGTGTGGAAGTAATCGAAAAAAAGCGATTAAGCTATTGATGGATAGTAGGGCCTATTCATATATTCCAAATTTGGAAGTTGATTCCTTAATTACATTTCAAAAATACGATAATCAGAAACTTGATTTGTTAGAAATGTGGGCTTTACTACTCTTTACTCTTGGTTTGTCTGAAAAGAAAGCTAAATCGTTTTTGAATGACTGGAAACTGTCAAATAATAAAATAAATTCTGTTATCAGTAGATTGCGTTTTCTTAATATACGGTTCAATCGAGAATGGTCCGAACTACTCCTTTACAAAGCTGGGGAAGAAATTAGTGTGAGTACGGAAAAAATTTTTCAGGTCATAAAAGGAATCAACGAAAATATAACTTTGAAGCACATCAAAGATAACTATCAAGCCTTACCTATTAAAAACCGTAAAGAGATGGTCGTTACCGGTGAGGATATTATGAGATGGGTTAATAAAGATGGGGGTCCATGGTTAAGAGAAATAATTGAATCAATTGAAGAAGAAATTGTACAAGGAAATGTTGTCAATGAAAAAGAGGCAATAAGGGAGTGGCTTACTAATTGCAATCTGAACTAAGAAAGAAATTATTGGATGCTTTTTCAACCCAAGAAGGAAAATATATATCTGGTCAAGGTTTAGCAGAAGCGCTTGGATGCTCGCGGACGGCTGTTTGGAAACATATTGAGGAACTGAGAAAAGAAGGATTTGAGGTAGAAGCGATACGTAATAAAGGCTATCGGCTAATGAAGACCACAGAAAGTGTAAGTGCTGACGAAATACGTCTAGGACTGAAAACCTCCTTTATCGGCCAATCTATATACTATGAAGATAAAGTTGAGTCCACGCAGATTATCGCTCATCGGTTAGCATATGAGGGAGCCGACGAAGGGACCATTGTGATTGCGGAAGAACAAACTGTAGGGCGCGGACGGCTGGATCGGAAATGGTATTCTCCAAAATATACGGGTATATGGATGAGTATTATCTTAAGACCGAAGATCCCCCTTCAAGAAGCCCCACAGCTGACCCTTCTCACAGCGGTAGCGGTTGTTTTAGCGATTGAGGAACTGACGGATTTATCACCTCAAATCAAATGGCCTAACGATATATTAGTCAATGGGAAAAAGGTAACCGGTATATTAACTGAGTTACAAGCGGAATCTGACCAAATTAATTCCGTCATCATTGGAATCGGAATAAATGTAAATCAAAAACAAGAGGATTTCCCGATTGAACTTCATGAGTTGGCTACCTCAATAGCGATTGAGCAGGGGAGTGTTTTCAAAAGGGCTGTATTTATTCGATCAGTATTGACTCATTTGGAAAAGCTTTATTTATTATTCCTTGAAAAAGGTTTTTACCCTATAAAATTATTGTGGGAGAGTCATGCAATAAGTATAGGAAAGGTAATTAGAGCAAAAACGTTAACCAATGTTATCGAAGGTAGAGCATTAGGAATAACTAATCAAGGCGTTTTACAAATTGAAGATCAATATGGAAAGGTTCATTTGATATATTCAGCTGATATCGAACTGGGAAATGAAAATTAATAGCCAAATAAACATTTGCTTGTTATAATGCTTATTGGGCAGTATCCATGTGAACTGCACCTTATGGAAGTTAAGAAAATCGACAAGATTAATTATGTAGTTCTGCCTAGATCCAGAAACGGACCGGGACAGAGGGATGAAACGTAAGTTAGGGAATTGCAGGATCCTTCTGAGGCTAAGAAGTGATCCTTTTTGTGTTGGATAATTCTCCAACCGTTTCAGTAACTCTTTTTCGTTGTCTAGCTTAATGTGTCAAAAGACTACAAAAAGCTTAACAGTAAAAGGAGGAATTCAATTGAAACAAACAACTGATTTTTTGAAAATGAAAGCGAACGAAAAAATTGCTATGCTAACAGCGTATGACTATCCTTCCGCCAAACAAGCAGAAGAGGCTGGAGTGGACATGATTCTAGTTGGAGATTCTCTTGGAATGGTTGTTTTAGGATATGATTCAACGTTACCGGTTACATTAGCGGATATGATTCATCACTCCAAAGCAGTAAAACGTGGTGCAAAGGATACATTTATAGTCGTTGATATGCCGTTTTTAAGTTACCATACATCTATTAAGGACACATTGCTAAACGCAGGTAAAATCATTCAGGAAACCGGAGCCAATGCGGTGAAACTAGAAGGTGCTGATGAAGTTTTAGAACATATTAAAGCACTTACAAAGGCAGGAATACCCGTAATGGCCCATTTAGGACTGACCCCACAATCTGTAAATGTATTAGGCGGTTACAAAGTACAGGGTAAAGAAACGCAAGCTGCATTAAAGTTAATTGAAGATGCAAAAAAATGTGAAGCGGCTGGAGCATTTTCAGTGGTTCTGGAATGCGTTCCAAAACAATTATCAAAGGAAATAACAAGGTCGATATCCATCCCAACAATTGGCATAGGTGCAGGGGTTGAAGTAGATGGTCAAGTACTCGTTTATCATGATATGATTGGCTATGGTGTGAGCAGGATACCTAAATTTGTGAAACAATATGTAAATATTCATACTAGTATGGTTGAAGGAATTAAATCATATGTAAACGAAGTAAAAAGTGCTGTATTCCCGGAAGACAAGCATTCATTTTCAATGAAAGAAGAGGAACTGAAAGGGTTATATGGGGGAAAATAACATGAAAATTATTGAAACCATCAAGGAAATGCAGCGAATTACCACAGATCTTAAAAATCATTCAAAGAAGATTGGTTTCGTACCAACAATGGGTTTTTTACATGAAGGGCATCTAAATCTGATTAGACAGTCCAAAAAGAATAATGATATTACCGTATTAAGCATATTTGTTAATCCGCTTCAATTTGGACCAACTGAGGATCTTTCAACTTATCCGCGTGATTTTCAACGAGACTCCGAGCTTGCTCGTGTAGAAGGTGTAGATTACATTTTTTATCCAACTGTAAAGGAAATGTATCCTTCAGAACCTTCTGTTACCGTTAAGGTTCACGATCGAACGGATGTGTTATGTGGAATGGCAAGACCCGGACATTTTGATGGGGTAGCTACGGTTCTAGCAAAATTGTTCCATATTATTCAGCCAAATCGAGCTTATTTTGGTTTAAAAGATGCCCAGCAAGTAGCTGTTGTTGAAGGGTTAATATCAGACTTTCATTTTCCAATTGAACTAATTAGGGTTGAAACCATTCGTGAGGAGGATGGACTGGCCAAAAGCTCACGGAATGTATACTTAAACGATCGAGAAAGAGTAGAAGCTACTCATCTTTATAAAAGTCTACGGATAATAAAGGAAAAAATCTTGTCAGGGAATAGAAATTACCACGATTTAGTTGAAACGATGAAGGATTATATTCAAACAAATACAAGTGGTGTAATTGATTATATTGAAGCATATTCCTATCCGAAATTGAAGCCGGTCACTGACAATGATAATACGATTATTGTTGCCTTAGCCGTAAAGTTTTCAAAGGCAAGGCTTATAGATAACATCATTATTCAATTAGATAAATAAGACTTATAGATAACATCATTATTCAATTAGATAAATAAGAGAAAAAATGAGGGGGGTAGCGTATGTTTCGCACCATGATGAATGCCAAAATACACCGCGCCAGAGTGACAGAGGCAGATTTAAATTATGTAGGCAGTATTACGATAGATGAAGATATCTTAGATGCCGTTGGTATGGTTGCTAATGAAAAAGTGCAAATCGTTAATAATAATAACGGGGCACGTTTTGAAACGTATATTATCCCAGGTGAGCGGGGCAGTGGAGTAATCTGTGTTAATGGTGCTGCTGCAAGGCTTGTGCAAAAGGGAGATGTTGTCATTATTATTTCTTATGTCATGATTTCTGATGAAAAAGTGGCAACCCATAAACCAAAGGTTGCAATTATGAGTGAGGATAATCAGATTAAGGAATTAATTGCTGCTGAGCCTGCTCATACGGTAATGAACTAAAATCCCCTTTTTTGTACTGCACCCCAAAAGTTAGAGTAAAGGATCTAACTTTTGGGGTGTTTATTTTTGTCTAAATATAGTGAGAAATTTAAGGTTA